>CAYNRA010000004.1:18074-49316 GCA_964399465.1 uncultured Cytophagales bacterium | reverse complement strand
ATATCATTCCAAAGCAAATTATTGTTGAGAAAAAACCACTTGTACCAGTTGCGAAGTAAGTTATTAATAAAAAAGGGTGCATGATATGTGCACCCTTTTTTATTAATTAAGAAGCATTTGCTTTTACGATTATATCTTCAACTACTGTTGGATCTAGTAGCGTAGATGTATCTCCTAAATTGGCCGTATCACCTTCTGCTACTTTACGCAGAATCCGGCGCATGATTTTACCAGATCTAGTTTTAGGCAAACCAGTTACAAAAACAATACGATCTGGCTTTGCGATGGGTCCAATCACGCGTGTTACAGTTGCCAAAATATCTTTGCGCATCATATTTTCATCAGAAGGCATTTCTTCACAGATGACGTATGCAAAAATTCCCTGTCCCTTGATATCATGTGGATAACCCACTACTGCAGATTCCACTACACCCGTGTGCATATTTAAAGCGTTTTCAACTTCAGCCGTTCCGATACGGTGACCTGACACATTGATAACGTCATCAACGCGGCCAGTAATTCGGTAAAATCCGTCTTCATCACGCATACAACCATCGCCTGTAAAATAGCGTCCTTCGTATGTGCTGAAATAAGTTGTTTTACAACGTTCATGATCCCCCCAAGTTGTTCTAATTATGGAAGGCCAAGGGAATTTTATACATAAATTTCCGTTAACGCCGTTTCCTTCAATTTCATTACCATGCTCATCCACTAAAATAGGTTGAATACCAGGGAGAGGTAACGTGGCATAGGAAGGCTTCGTCTTAGTAATATTGGCCAAAGGAGAAATCATGATTCCGCCCGTCTCTGTCTGCCACCATGTATCCACAATCGTACATTTTTCTTTACCAATGTTCTTATTATACCAATGCCAAGCTTCCTCATTAATCGGTTCACCCACTGAACCTAAAACTTTTAAAGAACTCAAATCTTTATCCTTGTAGTATTCCTCTCCGAAGCCCATTAAAGAACGAATGGCGGTTGGAGCAGTATAGAAAATATCTACTTTATGTCTTTCAACGATATCCCAGAAACGCCCAGCATCAGGATACGTTGGAACACCTTCGAACATCAAAGTTATCGCACCAGAAAGAAGCGGACCATACACAATATACGAGTGACCAGTTATCCAACCGATATCAGCCGTACAAAAATATACTTGCCCTGGTTCGTATTGGAAAACATTTTGGAATGTATAGGCAGAATAGACCATATATCCACCGCATGTGTGCACGACACCTTTGGGTTTTCCGGTAGAGCCAGAAGTATAGAGAATGAAGAGTGGGTCTTCGGAGTCCATTTCCTCCGCAGGACAATCAGGGAGAACATTTTTCACTTCTTCCTCCCACCAATAATCACGCCCTTTAATCATGGAGATGGGTGTTCTTGTACGGGTGGCAACAATTACTTTTTCAACACTTGGACAACCTATTAGTGCATCATCAACGGTTTCTTTCATCGGAATACGCTTATTTCCACGAAAAGCACCATCTGTAGTAATCACGACCTTACAATCCGAATCATTGATACGATCAGCGATTGATTTAGCAGAAAATCCACCAAAAACAACGGAGTGAATAGCACCAATACGCGCGGTAGCAAGTACAGCGATAGCTAATTCAGGGATCATGGGCATATAAATACAAACACGGTCACCTTTAGTTACGCCATGTTTTTTAAGTACATTGGCAAATTTACATACGCGTTCATGAAGAACCTTATAGGTAATTACTTCTGGTTCATCCTCCACTTCGTTTGGTTCCCAAATAATAGCGGGTTGGTTGGGCTTAGAAATAGCATGGCGATCTAGGCAATTTTCTGTGATATTCATTTTACCACCTACATACCACTTGATATTAGGTTCTGTAAAATTCCAGTCTAAGACTTTTTTCCATGGTTTTTTCCAGATAAAATCTTGGGCAACTTCTCCCCAGAAACCCTCTGGATCAGCTACACTATGGGCATATGACTGCTCATATTCTTCAAAAGTTCTTATTCTCATTACGATACTGATTGTTAAAAATGGATAAAAAAATTACGATTAGTGCCTAGACAATCAATCCTGCCGTCAGCATATTTACTTTTTTGACTAAATCACGCGTTGAAAAAGGCTTTGGTATATATAAATCAGCTCCCAAATCATATCCTTGTTCAATGTCTGATTCTTTGTTTTTTGCACTCATAAACACAACTTTCATTTGAGCGTATTCCGGAGTACTTTTTACAAATTTACATACCTGATAACCGTCTACATTAGGCATCATAATGTCTAATAAAATTATATTTGGCTTACAGTCTTTGATGATATCAAATGCCTCTTTACCATCACGTGCGATGAACACCTTATACCCTTCTTTCTTCATGAGGAACTCAAGTGATAAAAGAATACTTGGCTCATCATCCACAATTAAAACTTTTACTTCTTCTCGAATTCCCATACATTTATATATTATAGTGGTAATGTAAATGTAAACATTGCTCCTCCCTTCGAATGGTTTTCAACCCATATCTGCCCCCCATGCAATTCAATAATTTTTTTGGATATAGACAGTCCCAAACCGCTACCAAACGGTTTTTTAATTGATTGATTATCAGACTGAAAAAACTTTAAAAAAATCAATTCTTCGTGTCCTTCCTGAATACCAGAACCATTGTCTAAAATGGATACACGCAGTTTTTTTAATCCATAATTCACATGAATCTGAATTTCACCTTGATCTGCGTCAACAAACTTCATCGCGTTTCCAATTAAATTAATCAGAACTTGCATCATTTTATCTCTATCTGCAACTATAAGAGGTAAGCCTGCTTGTACAAACTTTCTGTATAAAATTCCTTTCTCTTTAGCAATTTCTGAAAAGCTGGCCCATGAAGAGTCTATTAATTCGCTCATATCCAAGGCTTGTTGATCAAGTTGAGTAGATCCTGACTCATATTTTTCCAAATCCAACACTTGATTAACCAACCTTCCAAGTCGTTCAGACTCTTTAGAAATAATTTTAAGAAATTCAGTCCGCTGTTCTTCGGGTAAATCGGGATTATCCGAAATGATTTCACTCATCGCCTTAATAGAGGTCAATGGTGTTCTAATCTCATGCGTAACTGTCGTTAAAAATTCATTTTTCAGCTTATCAGTCTGAATTAACTTTTGATTCATTGCAAATAATTCATCTGTTAATTTCCTTAGTTCCAGAGATTTAAGCTGAAGTTCTTTATTATTTTCAGCTAATTGCTTCGACTCTTTTAGAATAGAAACTACTTCATGAATATAAATTTGTTCCTCTTTAGTAACATTAGAAACCATCATACGGGCGGACGCTGCTCCTACAATACCTGCAAGTATTTTTTCAGCATACGTCACTAACCTTGGGTCAGCCAGCTGATTTTTCAGATTGATTTTATTGCGAGAAGCGAATAAACTCAACAATCTATCTGTTTTCACTACCCCCATAAAACTAGCTAGCAGACCCTTAATATCGGTTATCATTGCTTGACCTTTCCAAACGACAGAACTTTCATACGCTTCAGAATATTTGAAAATATCAGCAAATAGAATTGCCTGATTATGTTCAGAAGAAGTTTGAGTTGTCGAAATAGAAATCATGTAAAAGAACATACAGTTAACAAACAAGCTAAAAAAAGCGGCGTTTGAAATGTCATCGAGCCCGTTTATACTCAAGAAATCGAATAAATTCCAATACACACTATGCACCAATTCATATAAAGAAGAACTGGCAACATTAGACGCATTACCTCTTACAAAGGCAGGAATAATCAGAAAAAAAATCCAGACAAAAATACCTGCAATCATCCCTGTAAAAGCACCTTTTTGGGTAGCTCTTTTCCAGAATAATGCACCGAGAGTTGCTGGGGCAAACTGGGCAACGGCAACAAAAGCAGTCATCCCTATTGAAACAAGTGTGTACCGATCGGCTACTTTTTTAAAGTATAGATATCCCATGAGAATAATCAAAATAACCGATATTCGGCGAAGTAGAACGACTAAAGATGGCAGCTGCGAGGCAAGTCTATCTTTCACAAAATTTCTATTCAAGACTAAAGGCAGAAAAAGGTTATTACTTAGCATTGTACTAATTGCCAACGTTTCTACCATAATCATACCTGTTGCAGCCGAAAACCCTCCGATATATATAAAAAGTGCAAGTGCCTTATCTGAGAATAAAAGAGGTACTGCTAAGACGTAACTATCTCTTTCAACCGAAGTACCTGACAATAACTGCTCACCTACAAAAGCAACAGGAATCACAAAAATATTGATAAGAAAAAGATAGAGAGGGAACATCCAGATAGCTTGTCTTAGATTTTTCTCACTAACATTTTCGACTACAGATACTTGGAATTGACGTGGTAGAAAAAGAAATGCTAATCCAGAAAGTATGAGATGAATAGACCAATTTGCATACCCCGGAGACTTCGTAATTTGAATAGTATTCAAAAGCGTTTCATTGGACTCTGCCAGAGAGAATACATCACTGAAGCCATCAAAAAGATAGAAGGTAACATACAATCCTGCGAAAAGAAAAGCAACAAGTTTAATGATGGACTCAAACGCGATGGCAAAGACCATACCTTCGTGTCTTTCATTTGATGCAATTTTTCGTGTACCAAAAAGAAGTGTAAAAGCAATAATTAAAAGAACGATATAGAACGGGTAATCATCAAAAAAATAACCCGCCAAACTGCCCGGTGACACAATAGAAAAGCTAGTAGCAATGGCCTTAATTTGCAAAGCGATGTACGGAACACCGGCAAAGACACTAATTAATGTAACCAAAACTCCGATAGATCTATTTTTCCCGTATCTGGATGAAATAAAATCAGCAATACTAGTTATTCGTTGAACTTTACAAATACGATTGATTTTTCTGAGTATTGACCAACCTAGAAACATCATTAAGGAGGGGCCAAGATACACAGTTAAGAAATCGAGACCATCTGTGAGAACCCGTCCAACACTTCCGTAGTACGTCCAAGCTGTACAATAAATCGCTAAGGAAAGAGAATAGACTAAGCTATTATTTATAATAGACTTTTTACTCCCACTCTTCGACTCTGCCCAATAAGCTAATACGAATAAGAAGCCCAAATAACATACCGAAGTGATAACAATCAGCGATTTACTCATCGTGTTCTGTATTTGTAAACTTCGACTCCTTTTTATTAATCCAGTAGGCTGTCAATGCGATTCCAATAAGCCATACAAAAGCAATATAGAAAATGAGTAGTGGTATATGAGCTATTGCAACCTCTTTATCAAATATCCCTAACAAGGGAAAATTGACAAGAAGAAAAAAGAAAACACAAAGCCCAATAAATTTTTGCTCTTTATATATATCACTCAACTTATTTTTAATTTAACGATACTAAGATAATAGATAACAAAGCACCATTCCAAAGGCAATTTGATAATTTACGGTAAATTAGTATAGTTATATAAATCCTATAAAAAAGAATACGTACCGAATAAAATATCGGTACGTATTGCTACTATTAAACCCTAAGCCTTCAATATATTAATCCTCCTGATCGTATTCGCCTTGTAAAGAATAAAGGCCGAATACGCCGAGACTACCAACAATTAGAGGTACTAAAATAAAAGTGTAAATACCTGCGGGAATCAAATCATCTGTTTTCCCCGTCTGAAATTTAGGAATTGCTTGCTCAATGATTAGATAATAACCAGCATATAGAGCTGCAGCAAACCAAACAATGGATAATATTCGACGTATTGCGTTCATAGAAATAATAATTTATATTTTAAATAATGGAGTAATTAATCGTGGATACTTTTATCTTTTCCGTTGATATACAAAGCTCCGATAATAAGAGACATCGCCGCAATAATAATTGGATACCATAGACCTTCTAGATAAGGTGATTCGTAAGGTAAAGGAAGACCTGCAGCTGCTGCATCTTCGTTTGCTTTTGTGGCATTTACAACCAGCGCAGTTGCAATTGTTGGAAGTAATCCACCAAAGATACCATTACCTACGTGATATGGTAGTGACATAGATGTATAACGGATCTTCACAGGGAACATTTCAACTAAGAACGCTGCAATTGGACCGTATGCCATTGTTACAAAAATTACTTGAATAAAGACGAGTAAAATCAAAGACCATTTATCGCTATTGTTGATAAGAACCGTCTTTTTCACTTCAGGCTTAGGTGCCTCAGAACCATCAGCAAGTACTTTTTGAATCTTTTTCTCTTCAAACTTAGTACCATCAGCATACTCTTTCTTTGTCAATGTAGTAATCGTAGAATCACTAGTTTCTACACCGTCTTTCACGATAGCTGCACGAGTAACATCCACGGTTGTTTTTTCAACAAGTTCTGTTTTGTTTGCAACATTCGTGGTTTCAAACATTTTCTTATAGATAGGTCTGTAAGAAAATACACCTAATAACATACCAGCAAGCATGATATACTTTCTGTTCATTTTATCTGACAACCAACCAAAGAAAACAAAGAAAGGAGTACCCATTAATAAGGCGATCGTCATCAACTCATTGGTTTGTTTCAGATCAATACTCATTACTTTTTGTAAGAAACTCAAAGCATAAAACTGACCTGTGTACCAAACAACCCCCTGTCCCATAGTTGCACCAAGAAGGGCTAAAAGAACGAATTTGAAGTTAAGTTTATTTCCGAATGAATCTTTCAAAGGATTTGATGATGTCTTTCCTTCTGCTTTTGCTTTTGCAAACAATGGAGACTCATGCATGTTTCTACGGATGATAAAAGAAACCCCTACCATTAGAATAGAAACCAAAAACGGCACTCTCCATCCCCAATCTTCGAACGTTTCCTTACCCAATACTGACTGCGTAATTTGAATCACGATTAGCGAAACAAACAAACCAACTGTCGCTGTAGTTTGAATCCATGAAGTCCAGAAACCACGCTTATCTGCTGGAGAATGCTCTGCTACATACGTTGCAGCACCGCCGTACTCACCACCAAGTGCTAAACCTTGAAGTAAGCGCAAGACAAGTACCAAGACAGGTGCCATAAAGCCAATCGTCTCATAACCAGGAATCAAACCAATCAAAAATGTAGCACCTCCCATTAAAAGGAGCGTCAACATAAATGTATATTTTCTACCAATTAAATCCCCTAATCGACCAAAAAAGATAGCACCAAAAGGTCTTACAACGAAACCAGCTGCAAAGGTTGCTAAGGTAGATAAGAAGGCTGCTGTCGGATTGTCAGCGGGGAAAAATTTAGTTGAAATAATGGTTGCCAAACTACCAAAAATGTAGAAGTCATACCATTCAATCATAGTTCCTACGGAGGACGCCGCAATAATGGAGGCTAGTCCTTGCTTTTTTTCTGCCATACGTGTAAAAGGTTAATCTGAGTGAAAATTAAGTTAAATTATTATAAATAGACTTGTAATTGTGCGACGAACTCTCCTTTATTCGCCAATGTATTTGGAGATGTATAAACAGGACGAGTAGAATACTGCGTCGTAATTTTTGCGTGGTGTCCATCTAGGAAAAAGTTAGCTCCAATATCAAATTGACTGCTTGCCTTATCCAATGCTTCGAAATTTTTGTGTGTATAAGCACCAAACCCTTGTACTCTCACTTTCGGCTTTTCAGCACTTGTTGGTAATAATAAACCCGCTTGTGTGTACCAAATTTGACCTGTTCCGATCAATGGCTGTGAATTACCTGGACCCGCCAAGGCACGTGCACCTGTAAACGCTGGATCATTAACACCCACATTCATGATCCCTACATTTCTCAAATAATTTGGCCCAAAATTGTAATCATAGAATACACTATATGCAGTAACTGCCATCTTCTTTGACTTCTCACCGATTGGCATATCCAAGAAAACATCCGCAGAAAGAAGTGTAATTGGATGTTTAGAAACCTGTCCATTTACTGAAGAACGAGTTTGATCATTTGATGTATAAAAACCAGCCCCAATATTGAATACACGATTTGTACCCATGTATGTACCTACCTTGAATGGAAGTACGTTTGACTCTTGATTTAAGAACTGATACTCAAAATATCCTGCTTTCGACCATTTAGTATTACCGTTATTATCTACAGCTACTGCTTTAGTAGGATCCGTCACATTCACAGGATTCAAATTCGTTGCATACGGTTTGTTGATACTCACTCTATACTCTAGTTTACCTGCTTTACCCTTTCCGAAGAAACCAACTTGGCGCGCAAACTGATCGGAGTTCTCAATCAAAGGCCAGTTAAATATAGGTGCATCAATAGCTAAAAAGTTGAGTGTAGACCCCATTGTCATTCTTGACAGACCCATGAAGTAATGTAAACCACCACCCACAGACAAACTAAACTTTTTGTCTTTTTGAGGTAATATAACCGCGTATTCGTTCCATGCATCATGGAAGAACAAACCCGGCTTCTTACCTGCTCCGTACCCACCTGTTCCGGTTGTTCCTGCTGCTCCGCCGTTCACAAATGTTTGGTTATTTATACCTACATGAGACATCACAAGGAAACGTTTCGAAATCTGAGCGTACATCAAGAAACGAAGGCGACGATTACCGATATCCGTTTGGCTTGTAGCTGCCTCCCCGTTGATCATAGTGCCTGGATTTAACTGCGTATTTCGAAACCAAATCTGATTCCAAACCAAGAAGCGAATGTATTTCGTCTTACTTTCGTTTAAATCTACTTTTAAACCAGAACCATACTCCGTGGAACCTTGAGCTGAACTCAAAAGAGGCATCGCTAACGCCCCCCCTAGCAAACAAGTAGTCAAAAATCTTTTCATAGTAATTTATTGTAGTTTTGTTGTACTTTTCGATGACAAAACTGAGTAGAATTAAATTAATATGAAAAAAAAGTATATAGCAAAGGTAAAATGGTATAGTTGACTTTTCTATTTGTTGCACTGATTTTTCTAGATCCCTTTTGCTAGGTCATTTATTTCAAATATAAAAAACTCCTTAAAAAGCATAATTTGTCCTTTTTTTCACAGATTTATATACATAATCAAGTAGAAGAAATAAAATCAAAGGATTAGATTTTAAATAGAGAAAATTGAACTATTTTAATATATCCTCTAAGAAAGACCTATTTTTTAAATCGCTCCCAGCGAATCAACATGAATTTGTCCCCAAGCTCTGTTACGATCATACCAGCTCCTTTGAGATTATCTTTATTGGCATAAAACTCAGCCAATTCTTTGTGGTTTAATATTTTATAAGTAGGGTTGTAAAGATTTTGCTTCGGAATTTTAATTTGAAATTTCTTTACCCAATTCATTACAGAAACATGACTTACACCCAGTAAACGCTCAATTTCTCGGTAACTAACGCCCTCTATATACAACTGAAGTGCCTTGATCACATAGTAACTATCTATGTTTTTTCCCATCTTATCAACCGTATAATTATAACCGCATCCTTTGCATTTATACCGCTGACGACCCTTGATAATGCCGTTTTTTGACCCCTCCTGACCCCCACATTGGGGACAAATTAATGATTCCATAATGACCTATAGTTATTTAGCAAATATATATCTTTTTAGCAAAACTTATACTTTTTCAAGAAAATATATAAGTTTTGCTAAAATCGTACTGAAAAAACTGTTTTCCAAACAATATCTCATATCAGAATCATTTTTTACTATATTGATTTCATCTATCTTACATTGAAAAAACAAACTTTTATAAAAACAACCTCGTTATTCTTACCGATATCATACCTTATCCCTAGTATATGAATAGATTACATATAGAATTTGCACTTCGAACACTCAACGAATATTTTGAAATACCGTTTAATCCCTCTATCATTAATAGAGAAAGAAGCACTTTTACAAATAATGAATTCATTGGTGAACTTCGACTATTAACTGAATCTCAAGGGATTCTCCTCCTTGAAAATGCGTTAAGTCCAAACTCTCTTCCAGAATTAGAAAAAGATAGTCCTTTCCCAATTCTTTTTATTGCTGAATTTCAGGGTCAACAAGTACCTGTTATTTCTTATATACCCCAAAAAGAAAAGAAACGTGTTCAGTTAGTATTATTAAATGAGGGAGAAAGAAAACGTGTAGAACGTACAACTCCCCTACTCGATGAAGAGGGAAAAATAAAAGTGTATTCCGTTTTTCGTCTTGATAGTATTGCAAAAACAACCCCAGAAGAGGCAAAAGAACTTGAAGCTCTCTCGCCTATAAAGAGATTGACGCGGATGCTTAAAATGGAAAAAAGAGACATTTTAAGTATTTATACCTACGCAATATTAATTGGTGCAATTGGTCTCGTATTGCCACTCGGAATTCAAGCCATCATTGGGATGGTTCAAGGGGGGCTCTACTTTAGCTCTATTTATGTTTTAATTGCCTTAGTAATTTTGGCATTAGCTGTTTCAGGAATCATGCAGGTCATGCAGCTAACCGTCATGGAATATTTACAAGAACGACTTTTCACAAAGGCAGCATTTGACTACGCATATCGTATTCCGCGGGTAAGAGCCGAGGCACTCATGAAGTATTATCCACCAGAGCTCATGAACCGTTTTTTTGATATAATTACCGTACAAAAAACGCTCCCCAAGCTTCTAATCGATACAACAGCTGCGCTCATCCAAATAGTTTTTGGGCTTATTCTTTTAGCAGCATACCACCCGTTATTCATAGCATTTTCTGTCGTTACCGTTCTTTTATTGCTACTCATCACTCGATTTTTGGGTAGTCAAACACTTCAAGCAAATATCCTAAAATCAAAAAACAAATATAAAATTGCGCAATGGTTACAAGATATTGCACGAACACTTTACGCATTTAAAGTTTCAGGGAATCTGGCATTTCCGCTCAATAAAATGGAACGAAATATCAATACTTATCTGAAATACAGAAAAAAATACTTCGATAACGTTCTCATTATATTTTATAATGCTGTATTCTTTAAAACGTTTGTGACCGCTGGACTTCTACTTTTAGGAACCTACTTGGTCATCAATAAGCAAATTACGATTGGTCAATTTGTCGCTTCTGAAATCATCATCGTTTTGGTTATTGGGAGTGTTGAAAAGATTTTGCTTTCAGTGGACTCCATTTTCGATTTATTAACAGCCGTCGATAAACTTGGTCAAGTTTCAGATTTGCCACTTGAACCAAACGGAGGAATTATCAAGCACCTTCAAAATTCTACCAAAGGAATTGAAATCAAGATAAAAAACCTCACTTACCAATTCCAAGATATGCCTGAACCCGTTCTAAAAAAACTTGACTTACATATTCAATCCAATGAAAAAGTTTGTATCGTGGGTAAAAATGGAACAGGGAAGGAAACTCTATTAAATATATTAGCAGGCATTTACACTTCTTACAAAGGAATCATTCTTTATAATCATGTATCATTAGTTGATATTGAAAGAGAACATTTGCATGAATCCATCGAACGAAATGTTACAAATGAAGGTATCTTTAGTGGTTCACTTCTCGAAAATATCACAATGAACAGGCCGAATGTAACGATGAAGGATGCATACGATACACTGCAAGAGCTTCAACTATTAGAAGTAATTGGGCAATTAAAGGAAGGTTTACAAACTGAAATGATTTCTGGAGGCCGTCGCTTTTCTTCTAGTTTTGCAGCAAAAATTGGCCTTGCACGCTGTATCGTGAATAAACCAAAATTACTTCTTGTCTCTGAATGCTACGAACATTTTGACAAACAGTATACTACTGACTTATTAAAAATTCTTTGCGCGAAATCAGCACCCTGGACATTCGTGACAATTTCAAATGACCCTCAAGTCATGGCATCTTGCGATAGAGTATGCCTTTTGGAAGACGGCAAAGTCATTTTAGAAGGTCCCTACGAGTCAATAAAAAATGACCCTAAATTTGTAGAATGTACCTGGTAAATCCTCCATTTATTCATTAAGAGATTAGAAAAAATGCTAAACATTACGAATAGAAAACTACCTAAAGATTTTGATGAAAAGCACGAATTATACGTGCTCGATACCTTAAAAACACCTAAAGCTACCCAAATCCTAAAAAAATGGATGGTTGGCTTCTTTATTGTATTTTTTGTGGTCTTATTTCTTCCATGGCAGCAAAATATAAGTGGTAACGGTCTAGTAACCGCTCTAACACCCCAAGATAGGCCACAAACTGTCCAAAATACCATCGACGGGCAAATTGTCACATGGAATATCCGAGAAGGTCAGGAAGTAAAAAAAGGGGATACACTACTTGTCATATCAGAAATAAAAGATGATTATTTTGACCCTAACATTTTACTTCGACTAGACGAACAAATTAATGCCAAAGGGAAAGCAATTGAAGGATACCAAATGAAAATTGGTGCTCTCAAAGACCAACTTCAAGCAATCAGACAGAACTATGAATTTAGTATCCAAAAAGCTTCCAATAAAATCAAGCAAAATACAGCAAAAGTACAATCGGATAGTATCGATGTTGTGAATGACCGTTTGCAAGTTGCTATCGCAAAAGAACGAGTACAAAGAGGTGAACTTCAATACAAACAACAAATCCTCTCACTT
Organism: uncultured Cytophagales bacterium; assembly: GCA_964399465.1. Lineage (GTDB taxonomy): Bacteria > Bacteroidota > Bacteroidia > Cytophagales > Spirosomataceae > CAYNRA01. Next base: position 36,775 of record CAYNRA010000004.1, on the reverse strand, counting down.
ATTGACTTGGAAACACGGCGTTTAAAAATCCAAGAAGTAGAAGCAAAACTTCTCTCTTCAAAAAACAAACTTCAAATTTCAAAGCAAGAATTACTAAATAGCCGCATTGAGTATAGTGCTCTTCGTGCCGAATACAACGAAAAGCTAGCAAAGGCAACCTCTGATCTTAGCTCCGCTGAAGTAGCACTTGCAGAGGGAGACTCGGAACTTTCAAAACTCATTAACAAAAAATCAAGTGTAGCTGTCAGACAAGGTTTTTATGTAATTCGTGCACCTCAAGACGGTTTTGTTGTACGTGCACTTAAAGCAGGTATTGGCGAAACAATAAAGCAAGGAGAGGCTGTTTGTACATTGCAACCAACAAATCCACAAATGGCAGTTGAACTCTATGTAAGAGCTATGGATGTGCCGTTAATTCAATTAAACCGAGAGGTTCGGATTGAGTTTGAAGGATGGCCTGCCCTACAGTTCTCGGGTTGGCCTTCTGTTGCTGTTGGAACATTTGGGGGTGAAGTAGCCGTCATTGACTACATTGATAGTCCGGATGGAACCTATCGACTCCTTGTAACTCCCAAAAAAGGACAAGAAGCCTGGCCTCCACAACTTCGTATGGGCTCAGGTGTATTTGGATGGGTGATGTTAGAAGACGTACCTGTTTGGTATGAAATCTGGCGACAACTCAATGCATTCCCACCAAGCTTGAAAGAAATACCAAAGGCGGGGGAAGCTTACACCAAAAAAGACACTGGCAAGGAGAAAAAATAAATGAATCACCAATTTCATTCAACCATTTATTGGAGAGTATCGAAAATAAGTCGGTACTTTCCAATAAATAGAATGTACTTATGAAATGAAAAAACTTCTGTATATATATATTGGCTTATTCCCTTTTTTACTTCAAGCACAAGAAGTAGAAAAAAAGGCTTTCAGCTATTTTGACTTTTATCAATTGGTACTAACCAATCATCCTGTCGTAAAACAAGCTGACCTAGAAATTGATTATGCGCAAGCTGATTTAATGATGGCAAAAGGTCAATTTGACCCAAAACTTGAAAGTACTTTTGATCGAAAATCAATCAATAACAAAGAATATTACACACACTGGGAGTATGCATTGAAAGTACCTGTTTGGGGAGGAATTGACTTGAAAATCGGACGGGAGCAAAACGGCGGAGAAAGGCTAAATCCTGAGCTTTCTGATAATGTTTCAATAATCGGATTAAATGTGCCACTAGGAAGAGGTTTATTGATTGATCAAAGAAGAAATATCTTACTACAATCAAAAATTTATCAAAATATGGCCACCGCTGAACGCCAAAAAATGATCAATAAAATCATGTTTTCCGCAGCGAAAGATTATTGGGAATGGTATTATGCTTTTCGAAATTATGAACTGCAAAAAGAAGGATACCAATTAGCAAAAGATAGGCTTGATTTTATTAGAACTCAAGTAAACATTGGAGAAAAAGCAGGTAGAGATTCTGTGGAAGCTTCCATTACACTCCTATCTCGATCAGCCGAACTTGAGCAAGCTAAACTTGATTTTACAAACTATACTCTCTATCTGTCAAATTACCTATGGAGTTCTGATGGCCTACCGCTAGAAATACCTGAAGATGCAGTTCCACCTACAGTTCCAACGCGTGCCCTATCACAGGCACAATTGGAAGAATTTTTACAACGAGCAAGGTTGAATCATCCTGAATTATTGAAATTACAATACAAGCTGGAGCAACTTAAAATTGAAGAAAAGTTTGCGAAGGAATTTTTAAAACCCAGAGTGGATTTAAATTTGAACGCAATTGATTCCCCTTCTTATACCTTCTCAGATTACAGCTTACTACGGACAAATCAAAAAGTAGGAGTCACCTTTGAATTCCCCCTTTTCTTACGAAAAGAGCGTGGTAAAATTCAACAAGTACAAATCAAACAAGAAGAAACAAGTTTGGAGCAAAGGCAAACCTCTAGAGAAATTCTCAATGAAGTAACCGCTTTTTACAATGAAGCTATTCAGCTCCAAAAACAGCTTCAAATTCAACAAAATGCGACGCAAAATCAAGAAATCCTAGTTCAAGCAGAAATTGACCTTTTTAACATGGGGGAAAGTTCTCTCTTCTTAATCAATGCACGTGAATCTAAGCTAATCGAAATGCGCGCGAAAGTGGAATCTCTCAAGGCCAAATTTGAAAAATCGATTGCTGCAATTGCTTATGCGGCTGGCCAACAAGAATTTTAATAAAAAATGCGGCAATGTATTGGATACACATTGCCGCATTTACATCAAATTGAATTCGATATTTTACTTCGCGTATGCAACACTTCTCATTTCGCGAATAACAGTTACTTTAATTTGTCCAGGATACTGCATCTCTTTCTCAATTTTTTGAGATATATTGAAAGACATTGAACTTGCTTGTTCATCTGTACAATTTTCAGCATCTACAATTACGCGTAACTCTCTACCAGCCTGAATAGCATAACACTTCTCAACACCTGGGAAAGAAAGCGCTAAATCTTCCAAATCACGAAGACGTTGTACATACGACTCCATCATTTCACGACGTGCACCCGGACGGGATCCAGAAATAGCATCACAGACTTGAATGATTGGAGATATAATACTTGTTTTTTCGATTTCATCGTGGTGAGCACCGATTGCATTACATACTTCAGGATTTTCCTTGTATTTTTTTGCTAACTCCATTCCCAAAATTGCATGAGGTAAGTCTGATTCTTCCTGATAGACTTTTCCAATATCATGAAGTAAACCTGCCCGTTTAGCTAGCTTGACATTCAAGCCGAGTTCCGCAGCCATTGTTGCACATAACTTGGCAACTTCACGCGAGTGTTGAAGTAAATTTTGACCATACGACGAACGGAAACGCATCCGACCAACCAACTTAATCAATTCTGGATGTACACCATGAATACCTAAATCAATGACGGTACGTTCACCAATCTCAATGATTTCATTCTCAATTTCTTTTCTCGTTTTGTTGACAACCTCTTCGATTCGAGCTGGGTGAATACGTCCATCTTGCACCAATCTGTGCAAAGAAAGACGGGCTACTTCACGGCGAACTGGATCAAAACTTGAAATAACAATTGCTTCTGGGGTATCATCTACAATAACTTCTACACCTGTTGCAGCTTCTAAAGCACGAATATTGCGCCCCTCCCGACCGATAATTTTACCTTTTACCTCATCGCTTTCAATATTAAAAACAGATACACAGTTTTCAATAGCTTGTTCGGCGGCTGTACGCTGAATTGTCTCAATGACAATTTTCTTCGCTTCTTTTGTTGCGGATAACTTCGATTCTTCAATAGTTTGTTTGATATAAGCTGACGCACGCGTCTCCGCTTCTTCTTTTAAACTATCAATCAATTGTTGTTTTGCTTCATCTGCAGACAAATTGGCAATTTTTTCAAGCTGTGAAACTTGTTCTTTGAACATTTTTTCTGCTTCTACTTGCTTCATCACTGCATTCTCTAGCTGCTCAGCAAGTTTTGTCTGGAGTTGATTTAATTCAGATTCTTTTTTCTTATTTTGTTCGAGCATCTGAGTAGCTTGTGATTGCATTTGCTTCACTTTTTGCTCATTTTGAACGATCACATTTTTACGTCTATTTGAATCTTCTTCAAATTCAGACCTTAACTTCAAAAAATGCTCTTTTGCTTCAAGCATTCTATCTTTTTTAATACTTGCAGCAGTAGATTCAGCTAATTTTATAATATCAGCTGCTCTTTTTTCAGCTTCTTGCTCGTAATTTTTTTGTGCTTTTTTCAATAAATTTCTACCGACATAAAAACCAAGCCCTAGAGCTAGTAAGTCAGTAAAAAACATAATTAAATAATCCATAAGGGTTTTCTCTGTAAAAGTGAATCAATGTATCGTAAAGAGAAACCACTAGCAATGTGTTCGTAAAGTCAAAATTTAGGGGTAGTCACTAAGACAGTCAACTGGGTTGTTCGCTTGTTAAGTGCTCATTTAATTTTTTTTCAACAGCATTCTTCAAATGTAAGTAATTGTGATCTGCTTGAAGAGCATCTACTAGTGCTTCTATAGCCAACGCATGTATTAGGATGTCACTACTAGATGTTAAACCACTGTACTTATTTTTTAAAACTGCTAATCTATTATTAAACAACTCGCCGGCGGTTCGGTAATATGCCTCTTGGTCACCTCGAACAATAAAAGGGACTAATTTATCATCTAATATCAGGTTAACCACTTCTCTCTTGTCAGATTCCATACCTACGCCGTTCATTTTTAACCCTTAATTATAGTAACGCACTCATCAATCTCTCGAATCAATATCTCTATTAATTTCCCCCAAACTTCGGCTTCTTCATCTTTGCCTAGGTTTTCCTCCACAATTTTAGCTATTTTATTTTTAATATTAAAATCTTGTTGCCTTGCCTCCAACTCTTTTTTAGATTTCTCACGTACCAATTCCTCTTTTAGCCCACGTATTTGGTCTCTCAACCTACTGACTTCTCGTTCAGATTCTGCATACTTAAGCTCGAGTGTTTGATATAGAATTTCTTGGCGGGACAAGTCATGACGTACCCTACGAAGATTTTCAAATACATCTTCAATACGTTCTACCAACTCGAGGTTCTCCGCCAAGAAACGATTCATCTCATCTGTAGTTTAGTTGTCCAAGAAACTCATCTATCTACCTGTTTATTTTCGAATTACAGCACCTACCTTCTCTTCGAAAGCCGCCATCAATCGCTGCATCGTCTTGTCAATTACCTGGTCTGTCAGGGTTTGTTGTGCATCTTGGAGTAAGAAACTAACCGAATAGGCTTTTTTCCCTTCTGGTAATTTATCTCCCTCATACACATCAAATACATGTACTTTCCGAATTAACTTTCGTTCCGTTTTATTCGAAATCTCCAAAATATCTTGGAATCGAACTGTACTATCTAAAACCAAGGATAAATCTCGACGAACTTCCGGATATTTCGGAATCTCTTGATAGGCAACATGCGAAGAATATACTTTCAAAAGTAAATTCCAGTCAAATTCTGCATAAAAAACGGGCTGCTTGCAATCCGCTAGTTTGGTAAATTGCGGTTTGACCATCCCGAAACGTACAATATTTTTTTGACGTACTTGGTAACTTAAACCATATTGAAACAAGCCACTTTCATCATCTACAGTCGCATATCCATCGACTTTAAGGACGCGAAGTACCTTCTGGACGGCTTCCAATAAATCATAAAATGTCACCGCTATGCTGGGTTTATTCCACGTTTCCTCTTGAACATTACCCGTCATCCAAAGTCCTAAAACAGCTTGGTCTTTGTAATTCGTTTTACCGTCTTGCGAAGTAACTTTGTAATACGACCGACCAAATTCAAAGAATTTCAAATTTCGCTGCCTGCGATTGATATTGTAAACCAAACTTTCTAGCCCTGAAAATAAAAGACTTTGACGCAAAACAGACAGTTCTTCGCTCAACGGATTTAACAAGGCTACTTCCTCTCCTAGTACTTGCGCCTTTAGAGGTTCATTGTAAGCAGGTTTAACGATAGATAATGTTTGAATTTCAAAAAATCCATTGGCAACAAGCGTCTCACCTACTCGCCAACGGTATTTATCTGGCTCGTGTACAGGGAAATCCGAAAGGTAATCGGAGGCCAAATGGGGAGATAAATGAACTTGCTCAAAGCCATGGATTCGAATAATTTCTTCGATAACATCCGCTTCTCTGGTTACATCTACGCGATACAAAGGCACTTCAACAGTAAATCCTTGCTCATTTTCTTCAGCAAATGTAAAATCCAAATCACGCAGAATTCGGCGTATTTCTTCTTTAGGGATTTGGATTCCGATAAGTCTGTCGATATGCGCGTACGAACAAGCAACTTTCACGGGCTGCAAAGGTGTTGGATATACTTCAACCAGTTCACCAGCAAAAACTCCGCCTGCTAATTCTTGTACCATAGCCGCAGCCAACCGAATGGCATAGGGCGGCAACATAGGGTCTGTACCTCGCTCATAACGGAAGGACGCATCCGTCTTTAAGCCATGATGTGTCGCTGATTTCCGAATACCCGCCGGATTGAAATAGGCCACTTCCAAAAATACTTCGGTTGTTTCTGATGTTACGCCTGAATGCTCGCCACCAAAAATCCCTGCCAATGCCATCGGTGCTTCTGCATGGCAAATCGCAAGATCAAAACCCGTCAATGTACGTTCAACGCCATCAAGTGTAATGAGTTTCGTCCCCGCTTCTGGTTTTTTTACTCTAATTTCGCCACCAATAATCTTCTTTGCGTCAAAGATATGCATTGGTTGACCGATGTAATGACAGATATAATTGGAAATATCTACCAAATTATTGATGCTATTGACACCAATTGTACCTAGAAAATTCTTTAACCAAGTAGGCGATTCTTTGACCTCAACTTGCGTGATGTGCAGACCACAAAAACGTGGACAAGCGTCAGCATCTTCGATTTTCACTTGAATTGCCGATGGAGTCGATGGGAAAGTGACGTTTTCAACGGAAGGCCACTGCACAGGCGTTTGAAGAACAGCTTTCAAGTCACGAGCAACACCTACATGCGAAGCGGCATCTGCACGATTAGGGGTTAAACCAATTTCTATACAATAGTCTGATTCTAGTCCAAAATAATCAGCAGCGGGCGTTCCGTTGGGTAAATCTGTGTCTAAAACTAGGATTCCCTCGTGTGAATGACCCAATCCGATTTCATCTTCTGCACAAATCATTCCTTCAGAAGCAACTCCTCTGATTTTTGATTTTTTTATCACAAAGGGCTCGCCTGAAGTAGGATACAAAGTAGCACCAACGGTTGCAACAACCACTTTTTGACCTACGGCTACGTTTTTCGCGCCACAAACAATTTGCGCTGGTACATCTTGACCAATAGCGACGGTGGTGACTTGCAGTCTGTCTGCGTCTGGATGCGGTTGGCAAGTCAAAACCTCACCAATAACCATTCCCTTTAATCCTCCTTTTATCGACTCCACCTCCTCTATTCCTTCTACTTCAAGTCCGGTATCGGTCAATAAAGTATCTAGTTCAGACGGGGAAATTTCTTTGTGAATAAGTGTGCGTAACTGTTTGTAGGATATTTTCATTCCGACGTGATAATCAAGTAAATAATGTGTGTAAATATGTCGTCATCGAGTCTAATTAACTCAAACTGCTTTTCAAAAACTGAAAAGGGCAATTTGACGAACAAAGATAAAAAATTATTAGCGGATTGGACGAAGCCCGTTTTTTCTTCCTAAAAATTGAGCAAAAAAAATCCCTTACTCTTCATATTTGATTTGTAAGGGACTTTCAGGAATTGTTTTAAACGTCTTCGCCTTCTATACTCTCAAAGCCGTGGTCATCGTCCATCTCGTCACTGAGAAAATCATTTTCAAGTTCATTCATGAAAATAGCATCAATGGCTTCTTCTACGGATAGAAGCGATACCATTTTCTCAATTCTTGCGCGATCCAATGCATCCAAAATGTCGTCATTCGTCGAAACTGTTACCAACAAACCCGATTCTCGCTGACAAAGCGCGTTGATTTTCTTTAATAAAAGCAATCCTTCCTCTGCAATGGTTGCTGTTTCATCAAAGTCAAGAATGTAATTAATTACTTTATCCGATGCATAAAGTTGGATGATTTGTTTCTCTAATGAAGCAGCCGAAGCAGCATCCAAATCTGTGCCTTGGGCGGTCAGAATGACATATTGCTCTTTTTTGTCAACGCTAAATTCCATCGTACGTATTTAAATTGTTTGGTTCAAAATTAGTTTATTTTTTTAAAATGACAGGAAACTAACCTTACTTTATCCCTAATTTGTCTTTGTTGACTAATGTACCAAGCTTTGTAAATGGAATCTCAAATTCGATATATCCACGTGCATATGCCGCTGCTTCGTAAGGAGAATACACAAAATACAAGCCATTCGGTTTAATGGAAATGGATGAAGGCAAGGCAAACCCTTCGCCAAAAAAGTAGTCAGAAAGTACAACTTCTTGCAATTCCTTCTTTTCATTCGCTATAAATGCTTCCTCCACCACTTTTTTCAAGGCGACTGTATCTGTAACTATCTCTGTCAAGCCTAACTCCTTCCCTGTTTCCAGAGAAATATTTACTACTTCTACTGCTGAGTTAGGATGTGCACCTCCAGTAAACGAATACGTAGAAATCGTTATGGATGCCACCTTTTCATTGATATAATCTACTTTACCAGTTACTTCTAGTTCATACGACATAAACGATGTGGGAACACCTTCCTCAAAACTAGCCAAATCTTGCTCCGCCATTTTAATAAATTCTTCTGCGAGCGCCTCCACAGACTTTGAAGGTGCTTTTACGTTTTCCTCGAAGTTTGTCCAAGCCCAAATTATATCCTTTACTTTTTGCTCGATACGTCCATTTATCTGAGCGACGATTTCAGGGGAAACATTTTTATTCTTCAAAAGTGGAAAACTGATATGAACGTTGGTTTGAGTAGTATCACTTTCATGAATACGCTGTAAACCCGCTTTGTGAATTTTAACAGAATCAACGTTCCAGACAACAGGAGTTGTATCTACTCCAGCTGCTTCATCTTTCTGTGTAGGTTGGCAAGACCAAATAAAAATCGCACATGCGCTAAAAATCAAAATGGAAAGCTGTTTTTTCGGTAACATTGACATAAAAAAGTAGATAAATGATGAATTGGTTAAGAGAAAATCAAGCAAAAAGTAAAATTCATTTGCTTAAACTTCTAGAAAACGGTTACAAATAAGCGCAAATGTTCTTTCTGAAACAACCAATTTTTTTGATTTAGAAAGATGAAACTAAGGTGTTTTCAAAGAATATAAGAACTCAGCAAGTAGAGAGCAGTTTTAGCGATTTTCAAACTTCAAAAGGTAAAACTTTAATTGGATAACTTATCATATATTCCAAAGCTTACATTTTCATTAGCTATCAAATTACCACATTTATTTTACTTTCTACACCTGAGCAGACACGAACATTTCTTGCTTTCTCGCTGTTTTTAGAAAAGTGAATGATGCCAATTGTTTTTTCTTTACATTTGCTGCATCAAATTATCAACCTAATAGAGCTTATTTTCAAGGCTACCTAATTCATAAGAAACCCAAAGTCATGCTAAAGTTCCTTCTGATTTTCCTTCTTCTCCTTGCGTTTGTACCTTCGCTCAGACGATTTCTCTTCTGGCTAGTTGTTGGTAGACAGCTCGTCAAGGAACAAAAGAAACACCAAAAATCCACCCAAACACCACCTAAAAGAGAAGGAGACATTCGTGTGGACTTTATCCCGAAAGAAGACCAGAAACCTAAATTTCGAGGAGGTCAATATGTGGACTATGAAGAAGTAAAAGACTAATGCTTTAAAATATAGCCTTCTACTACGACCGGAAAATGGACTTGCTCCAAGGCTTGCACTTTAACGGCTACATCATCTGGCGTATCTTCTTGGTTAACTGCACATTCTGCTTGGAAAATCAATTCGCCTTCGTCGTATTTTTCGTTGACTAAATGAATTGTAATACCCGATTTTTCTTCCTTTGCAGCAACGACAGCTTCGTGAACGTGGTGTCCCCACATACCTTTCCCACCAAATTTGGGTAATAATGCCGGATGAATATTGATGATTTTATCGGGAAATTGAGCGATGAGAGACGCTGGAATGAGCCACAAAAAACCACCGAGTATCACCCAATCAATCTCAAATTTGGTCAAAATCTGCAAAACAGTCGTTGAACCTGAGAACATCTTCCGATTGAAGACAACCGTCGGGACACCCAAGCGATGCCCTCTTTCTATGACACCTGCTTTGGGGTTATTTGTCAAAAAACAAACGACTCTGATTTTCGGATGGTTTTCAAAATAGGTATAAAGTCTTTCGGCGTTACTTCCAGATCCAGAAGCCAAAACAGCAATAGAAATCATTTCAGATATAGATAAAATTTAAAAAACAGCCATACTACTGATCCCAAAAAGCATAATCCATTTAGCTAATTTACTCAATTGTGCAAAATGAGCCTTTCTGTCGGCTTTGATAAGCGCGTACGCCAACCAAGAAACGGGAATACCCAAAAGAAAAAAGACAAAAAGTAAAATGTTATTTTGGAGAGCGAATCCCATAGATAAAACAACACAAACGAAAAGGAAGATAATTGACCAAACAAATTGCTTCGTTTTTGGTATTCCCCATAAAATTGGGAGCGTTTGACATCCAAATTTCTTATCTCCTTTGATATCCTCCATATCCTTGATAATTTCCCGAATCAAAGAAATAAAGAAGGCAAAAACGGCGTAAATGGTCAGTAGTTTATCTCCTGAGGCATAGTGAACGGCCATCACCACCAACGATGCCCCAGTTAAAGCAGAAACAACCAAGTTTCCAATAAATGCTTGGCGCTTGAACCGCTCAGCGTAAAACCAAAGTAAGCTCACGGCAAATAAATTAACTAAAAATACCTTCCAGCTAATAAATAACCCCAATAAAACCCCAAAAATACTGAGCGACTGATGTATCACAATAGCCCATCTTCTTTTCATGTACCGACCGATAATCACGTCTTTGGGCTTATTTACTAAATCAATTTTAACATCAAAATAATCATTGATAACATAACCTGCCGCTGCGATGGAGACAGTCGCCAGCGTGATTAAAAATTGGTCTTTATCTTGTGCAATTTCCCAGAGCGAGTTCTCTACCCCAACAATAAAATAGCGGGCAAAATACTGCGTGAACGCAATCATGAGTAAATTTCTGTATCGGATAAGTCTAAAGAATACAAAAAAATAGCGCATAATGGGGAGATGGGTTCTTACTACAAAATTACATTATTTATCGCTATTTATTGACCAACACGTTACTCGTTTTGCAACAAATGTATGCAAGTAAACAGCATGAATAAAAAACCTCGCAATTTTTTCGGGAATTATTTCCAAAATAATAGTTGTTATCTATGAGGCAACATACTTTCGTTCTTATATTGGTTCATTGTGTGTTCTCAAATTCAATCGATTCATTTAGATCAGACTTAGGATTTTTAGAAAATCCACCTCACTTCAATATGAAAATAGGTATTGTTTGTTATCCAACTTTTGGCGGTAGTGGTGTTGTGGCCACAGAACTCGGCAAGGCACTTGCTCAGAATGGGCATCAAGTCCATTTTATCACCTACACCCAACCCATTCGGTTGGATTTTTTCAATGAAAATCTCTTCTACCACGAGGTGAATATTTCAAACTACCCACTTTTTCAATACGCCCCGTACGAGTCTGCACTCACGGGCAAAATGGTGGACGTTGTAAAATACGAGAAGTTGGATTTATTACACGTACATTACGCTATTCCGCACGCAACGTGTGCTTTTATGGCGAAGCAAATTTTATTGAGCGAAGGCATCAATATTCCAGTTGTCACGACCCTCCATGGTACAGACATTACGGTGGTGGGCAAAGATGCAACGTACAAACCGGTTATCGAACTCGGTATCAATAAGTCCGATGGAGTGACGGCAGTTTCAGATGATTTACGTCGAGAAACCCTAGAGACATTTGCGATACATCGAGAAATCGAGGTAATACCTAACTTTGTTGACTTCACTCGTTTTCACAAACAGAAGAAAGAGCATTTCAAGCGAATTATTTGTCCGAACGATGAAAAATTATTGGTGCATACCTCAAATTTTAGAAAAGTAAAGCGAATTCAAGACATCATTCATACATTCGGAAAACTCAAGCAGCATATTCCGTGCAAACTATTGCTCGTCGGAGATGGTCCAGAACGACCTGCTATGGAGCAACTCTGCCGTGATTTACACTTGTGTGATGATATCCGATTTATCGGTAAATTAGATGCTATCGAAGAAGTACTTTCTGTCGCAGATTTGTTCATCATGCCTTCAGAAAAAGAAAGTTTCGGACTTGCAGCTTTGGAAGCTATGGCGTGTGAGGTTCCAGTCATTTCCACGAATACGGGCGGTTTACCTGAGCTAAATATCCAAGGAGAAACGGGTTTCTTAAGTAAAATTGGTGATATTGAAGACATGGTCAAAAATGCTCTTTTTATCCTACAAGACGAAAATTTACCGACATTCAAAGCAAATGCACTGAAACGCGCACATCAATTTGAAGTCAATGCCATTGTTCCTAAATACGAGGCATATTATACCAAAATCATTGATCAAGTACGTGCTCAAGCTTAATAAATCGATATGAAACACCTCGCCCACCTCAATAAATATCTCCTAAAATACAAATGGTACCTCATCTGGGGAACCATTTTCACCATTATTTCTAACCTTTTCGGGATTGTGCCCGCCCAGGTCGTACGTTTTGCACTCGATTTAGTAAAAGACAACATTGACTTGTATTTTATGTTCCAGCAAACGAGCATTCAGCAAGAAATGTACAGTTTGTTCGCAACAAGTGTCGGAATTTTCGGGATTGTCATCCTGACGATGGCTATCTTAAAAGGTATTTTTCTTTTCGCTGTGCGGCAAACCATCATCGTTATGTCTCGACATATAGAGTATGATTTAAAAAATGAAATATACGCTCATTATCAGTCACTTCCGCTTAGTTTTTACAAACAAAATAGTACAGGTGACCTCATGGCACGTATTTCTGAGGATGTTGGCAAAGTTCGTATGTACATTGGCCCCTCCATTATGTATTTACTCAATATGGTCGTCTTGGTTGTGATGGTGTTGACGTATATGTTTTCTGTCAATACACGACTTACTTGGTGGGTTTTGGTTCCGATGCCCATTCTGTCTATCAGCATATTTTTTGTTAGCTCCATTGTAAATAAACGCTCCGAGGAAATCCAACGTAGCTTATCCAATTTATCTACTTTTGTTCAGGAAGCATTTTCAGGCATACGCGTGATTAAATCCTTCGCAAAGGAAAAAGATTCACTCCAAACGTTTACGAAAGAAAGCAATTATTACAAAGATCGCTCATTGGAGTTAACCCGCGTAGAATCTCTCTTTTCACCTACTATTCTCTTTTTGATTGGACTAAGTACCGTTTTATGTGTATTTGTTGGCGGACAAGAAGTCATAGCTGGGAGTCTTACCCCGGGAAATATCACAGAATTTATCATGTACGTGTATATGCTTACTTGGCCATTGACGGCACTTGGCTGGACAACGTCACAAATCCAACGGGCGGCGGCCTCTCAGGAGCGAATCAATGAGTTTTTATACACCAAAACAGATATTATCTCGGAGGAAAACAACGAAACACCCATTCGGGGAGCAATTACTTTCCAGCAGGTTGGTTTTCATTATCCAGACACGGGTATTCAGGCATTGACAGATTTCAATTTAACCATTCACGAAGGCGAATCAGTAGCTATTCTAGGAACGACGGGTTCAGGAAAATCAACAATTGCTAATTTAATTGTACGAATGTACGATGCGACGAGCGGCCAGATATGGGTGGATGATCGCCCTATCCAATCGTATAATATTCAACATCTTCGCTCTCATATTGGGTATGTTCCGCAGGATGTTTTTCTGTTTTCAGATACAATACGAAATAACATCAAATTTGGGATGCAGAATATCTCAGAGGAAGCAGTTATTCAGGCAAGTAAAGAGGCCGATTTATACGAAAATATTATTCGTTTCGAAGAAGGATTTGATACCAAAATTGGCGAAAGAGGAATCACTTTATCTGGTGGACAAAAACAGCGTCTTTCTATTGCGCGCGCTATTTCGCGTGCACCCAAAATAATGGTTTTGGACGACTGCCTTTCAGCTGTTGATACAAATACGGAAAACAGTATTTTACAAAATTTACAACGTATCATGAAAGGAAGAACGTCGATTATTATTTCTCACCGTGTTTCATCCGCTAAATTGGCAGACAAAATTATTGTTTTAGATGAAGGTAAGACTGTAGAAATGGGAACGCACGAAGAGTTAATGCAAGCCGATGGTATTTATAAAGAACTGTATAACAAACAATTAAATACCGCTGAGGCATAATCTCAGCAAATAATTTTTAATTCATTGCAAAAAACTGTACTTTTGCGTTCCAATTAAAAAAGTGAAGGAGGTGTAAGATATGCTACACGTACAAGTAAAAGAAAACGAGTCAATCGATAAAGCACTCAAGCGTTTCAAGAAGAAATTCGAAAAAACAGGCGTGGTGCGCCAACTCCGTGCACGTCAAGCATTCGAGAAGAAATCAGTTAGTCGTCGTTTCGAAGTCATTCGTGCAACGTATAAGCAGAAGACGTACGGTCAAATCGACGAATAGTCTATATTCTAGGTTTTAAACCTGAAAAATCAATCATTTTGTCCAAACTATCTCTATATTTGAGAAATAAGTTACGGATAAATGATTGATTTTTTTTTAGACCACCTTACACACGAAAAACGTGCTAGCTCACATACCGTGACAGCCTACCAACAGGATTTAGCCCAATTCTCGGCATATCTGGCAACAACGTACGAAGTGAATGCACTCGAAAACGCAACCTACTTCATGATCCGTTCTTGGATTGTCTCTCTTGTTGAACAAGACCTAAAGAACAAATCCGTTAACCGAAAAATAGCTACCCTTCGCGGATTCTTCTCGTACCTCCACAAACACGGAAAAATAGATGCCAATCCGATGCAGAAAATTAAAGGATTAAAAACTCCTCAAAATCTTCCTACCTATTTGGAAGAAAAACCCATGGAAAAACTACTTTCTGACATCTCTTTTCCAGCAGATTGGACGGGGGTGCGTGACCAATTAGTAGTGGAAATGTTTTATGGTACTGGCATCCGTCTAGCTGAATTAATTTCACTTTCTGTCCAAGATGTTGATCTCTCTGGGCGTAAAATTAGTGTTACCGGTAAAAGAAATAAACAACGTATTGTGCCACTCACAGAACCGCTTAGCCAACTCATCTCAAGATATCTCGAAGAGAAACCATTTGATACACAGCATTTTATCTGCACGAATACCGGAGAAAAAGCCTACCCCATGTTTATTCAACGACTCGTGAAAAAATACCTTGGGTATGTAACTTCCTTGCAAAAAAGAAGCCCCCACGTACTTCGACATACCTTTGCTACGCATTTACTTAATAATGGCGCAGAACTCAACGCCATCAAAGAACTTCTCGGACACGCGAGCCTTTCTGCCACTCAAATTTATACGCATAATTCCATTGAGAAACTACGAAAAATCCATGAACAAGCACACCCCAAAGGTTAATTAATTTCCCATCATTGAGGAATATTCAGAAGACTTAAGAACGAAAAAATCATCTTTTGTAAAATCCCTGAATTCAATATCAAACGACTCATACTTATCACCTAATTTTGACATGCCCAAAAACATCCTCCCTTCTTTAGACATCTTAACTAACTCAGGATGATATTGATAAGAAGAGGATTTCATACTTGGAAGCATTTTCGAGAACTGTTTGGAATTTTCTGACATCTTTTTTAAATACTCTTCAAAAAATTCTACCCGCGTTTTACTTATCCAAACGATCATTTCTTCTCCTTCCTCCTCAACCAAATAGCCATCACAAACATAATTACCTATCTTCTTTGTTTGATTAGTTGCAGTAACTTTGGTTTTTATTTCCTTTTCTGGTGTATTAGTACCCATTTTGGTTGGAGAAAATCCTGTTCCCATGAAAACTTTTTTCTCATCCATTCGCATAAATGTAAAAACGGCGGATAAATCGAAATCAATAACAAAGGCGTCCATATCCTCCATGGATTTGTCCTTTCCCCCTTGTTGATTAGGGAAAAAAGTTACTGCCATGGCATTGGCATCAGATGAAAAGTGATATTTCATCTTCGTTACTTCTTCGATTCCTTTTTTGTCATACTCCCTGGAAAGAACAACAAAAGAGGAAGTGAATGAATACTTTTCTTTTGGAGATACACCCAAACGTATGCTTTTCATTGCCTGCATCGCATCAAAAGCACTTATTGAAGCTGAATCTACCTTTCGTTCTAATTCCTTACTTTCAGAATGGTTTGACGCTCCCTGTTTGGACTTTCCAACGCCAAAAACCTTATCAAGTGCGCCATCTATCGCTCCTTCGATTTTCTGATTAACACGCTGG
This sequence comes from uncultured Cytophagales bacterium, assembly GCA_964399465.1. Taxonomy (GTDB): domain Bacteria; phylum Bacteroidota; class Bacteroidia; order Cytophagales; family Spirosomataceae; genus CAYNRA01. Next base: position 20,682 of record CAYNRA010000004.1, on the reverse strand, counting down.
TCAGACTTGCGCTTAATCAATTCACCAGGACGGACGAGCTGTGCATTGAGCACATTGGAAGACACTAGTAAAAAGAATACACATTTTGAAATAGGTCTCATAGTATTTAGATGATTAGTGAAAAAATAAAAAATTCTTTCTTGCGAACCAATGCTATAACCTGACGTCTCAAACGACGAATTTTCATATCATATGCAGACTTCCTACCTCCCTACTCGTATGCAACAACCCGTTGCTTCTGCTCACCGAGGCCGTCAATACCTAACTCAACCACATCACCAGCCTGCAAAAATCTTGGCGGTTTACTGCCCATCCCAACGCCAAAAGGTGTACCCGTAGAAATTACATCACCGGGCATCAACGTCATAAATTGACTGACGTAAGAGACAATTTCACGAATGCCAAAAATCATATCTCTTGTTGTCGATTGTTGCTTGATTTCTCCATTTACCCGCAACCACATCGGCAAATTTTGGGGATCTATTACTTCCTCTTTTGTTAGCAAATAAGGCCCTAATGGCGCAAAACGGTCATTACTTTTGCCTTTTACCCATTGTCCACCTCGCTCAAATTGGAAGCTTCGCTCCGAATAATCATTCAAGATAGTATATCCTACAATAAAATCCAATACCTCACTTTGGGCTATATACGATGCTTTTCGACCGATAACAAAGGCTAATTCGACCTCCCAATCTGTTTTCAATGCATTTTTAGGTAAAATTAAATCATCGTTCGGGCCACAAAGTGCTGAAGGTGCTTTCAAAAATAAAATAGGTTCTTCCGGAATTTCTAAACCCGCCTCCTTGGCGTGATTCGCATAATTTAAACCAACACAAACAATTTTTGACGGTTGCGCTACACATGCCCCCAAACGAATATTTTCAGGAACAACCGGACAATCCTCGAAATGTGCATCCAACCAATTCTTCAATCTATTCAGACCATCTGTTTCCCAAAATTTTCCTGTAAAATCTTCACCAAACGCAGAAACATCTCGCTTTTCACCTGTCGGAAGGATGATACCAGGCTTTTCTTCTCCAAATGCGCCAAACCGTATTAATTTCATAATGTGTGCTGTATTTATTCATCGAAATAACAAAAAAAGGTGTGAATTACTTCACACCTTTTCTAAAATAAAATATCGTATTGGGTTTATACATTGAAACGGAAGTGCATTACGTCACCATCTGCCACAACGTATTCTTTCCCTTCAATCCGGAGACGACCTGCTTCTTTGCAAGCAGCTTCTGTTTGGTATTTTACGTAATCGTCATAAGCAATTACCTCCGCTTTGATAAATCCTTTCTCAAAGTCAGTATGGATAACGCTAGCGGCTTGCGGTGCTTTCCAACCTTTTTCGATTGTCCAAGCACGAACTTCCTGAACTCCAGCAGTAAAATACGTACCTAAATTAAGCAATTGATATGTCGCCCGAATCAACCGATTTAATCCCGGTTCTTTCATGCCATATTCTTCAAAAAAGAGTGCTTTATCATCTGGATCTTCCATATCTGCAATTTGCGCTTCAATGGAATTATTCAAAACGATGAGTTGTGCGCCCTCTTCGTCTGCCACCTTTTGCAAAGCCTCTGAATACTTATTACCCGTATGCATGGATGCCTCATCTACGTTTGCCACGTACAAAGTGGGTTTGACCGTCAGCAAGAATAAATCTGCAATAGCAGGTAATTCCTCTTTTGTGAGCCCCAATCCACGGATATTTTTTCCTTGTTCAAGCCAAGATTTACATCTTTCGAGAACATCCAATTCTGCTTTTGCTTTGGCATCTCCACCTACACGCGCCATTTTAGCAATACGCGCGATTTTCTTTTCCACACTTTCCAAATCCTTCAACTGAAGTTCCGTATCAATGATTTCTTTGTCGCTAACCGGATTAATAGACCCTTCTTCGCGCAATACGTTTTCGTCTTCAAAGCAGCGAACGACGTGAATAATGGCATCGACTTCTCTGATATTACCAAGAAATTTATTACCAAGCCCCTCACCTCTAGACGCACCCCGAACAAGACCCGCAATATCCACAATTTCGATCTGGGTAGGAACAATGCGATTCGGATTTACTAATTCTGCTAATTTAGCCAAACGCTCGTCTGGAACATCTACTAAACCTACATTTGGCTCAATCGTACAAAAACGATAATTGCTTGCTTGTGCTTTTGCGCTGACAGAAACAGCGTTAAAAAGAGTTGATTTCCCTACATTGGGTAAACCTACGATACCGGCTTTCAATGCCATATTTTCTTATTTTTTCGTATTAATTGTCTAATCAAATGCCATTTGCGGGCACAAAATTAGCGCAAATCAGCAACAATGGCAAACATTGCTTTGCCAATCTTCATTAGACAATATTTAACGTCTGTTCTTTGATTTTCTCCAATTCGTCCTTCATTTGCACAACCAAACGCTGAATCACCGCATCGTTTGCTTTCGAACCAATCGTATTGATTTCTCGACCGATTTCCTGCGCAATGAAATTTAATTTTTTTCCATTTGAAGCTGTGTGTAGTTCTTTTACAAAATAATCTAGGTGATTTTTTAGCCGAACTTTCTCTTCTGAAATATCGAACTTCTCTACATAATAAATCAA
>CAYNRA010000004.1:5478-18064 GCA_964399465.1 uncultured Cytophagales bacterium | reverse complement strand
TTGGTATCAAAATTTTCATTTTGTGCCCACTCAGAAACCGCCTTTTCAATTCTTTCCCGAATAATAGGAATTCTTTTGGGATCTTGCTCGGCTACTTGCTCAAGTAATTCTCCAATTGTTGCTATATACTCCATGAATTTCTCCTTCGTATTTAGCCCTTCTTGCAGTCTAAATTCCTTGCATTTATAAAGAGCCGCCATGACAACATCAATAATAAATTGCCAATCTGCTTTTGTATCTTCCTCATTGGCACTTCCTGTATTATAGGCATTCGGCATCATGGTCGCCATGCGAAGTAACTCAGTTTCAGAAGGTTGAAAACCTAATTCTTTGGCTGTTTCCTGCAAATCACGGTAGTACGCTTTGACGGTCGGGCGATTCACCGTAGTTCCTACAAATGCGCCTTCTTTAGGTGCGACAGTGAGCGTAAATTCAATTTTTCCGCGCTCTAATTCCTTTGATAAAAGGTTACGAATTTCAATTTCCTTATCTGAAAACTGCCGAGGAATACGGCAATAAATATCTGAAAATTTAGAATTGAGGGACTTAATTTCTGCGGTGACAACCATTTTGTCATTTTCTACAGAAGCCGACCCAAAGCCGGTCATAGATTGAAGCATATCGAAAGAATTTCTACAGTGAAACAAAACGAACACGAGCTTACCCGTGAACTTTCAAAGATAGCTAATTTTAGTGGCGGTTTTTAATTATTTTTGCACATCTAAATTTTCAACAGAAGGAATAAATTGGCTCATCGCACTTCATTTATCCTGAAAAAAACAGCTTTATGAACATTGAATCTCAGCTTTCGGCGCGTATTTCACAAGCACTTCTTGATTTATACGACCAGTCTATGGAAGTCACCCTGCAAACCACTCGAAAGGACTTCGCGGGCGCATTTACGTTTGTGGTTTTCCCACTTGTCAAACTTTTGAAAAAATCACCTGCCGAACTTGGCGAGCAAATAGGAACATATCTTGTAGCAAACGACGAACAAGTCACGGGTTTCAATGTCGTTCAAGGTTTTTTGAATATCGAATTAGCTGATTCTGTTTGGATTGATACGTTTAATCACCTTCTTCAATCAGAATTTAATGGTCAACTCGCGCCGAAAAACGAGTCGGTTATGGTAGAATACTCGTCCCCAAATACCAATAAACCCTTGCATTTGGGGCATTTGCGCAATAACTTCTTAGGAAATTCCATTGCGCGTATCTTGAAAGCCAATGGATATGATGTCGTCAAAGCGTGTTTAGTTAATGACCGTGGCATTCATATTTGTAAATCCATGATTGCCTATCAACGTTTCGGAAATCTCGAAACGCCGCAATCAAGCGGCTTAAAAGGAGACCACCTAGCAGGCAAATATTACGTTATTTTTGACAAAGTATATAAGGAAGAAATTGCGCAATTAGTAGCCGAAGGACAAACCGAAGAGCAAGCGAAGAAAAATGCGCCCATTCTTATCGAAGCTCAACAATTACTGGTTCGTTGGGAACAAGGTGACGCAGAAGTCATGGCACTTTGGGCACAAATGAATAATTGGGTTTACGAGGGATTCCAAGCAACTTATACAAAAATTGGCGTTGACTTCGATACAACTTACTATGAGTCAAACACGTATCTTCTTGGCAAAGAAGTTGTAGAAGAAGGTTTAGCTAAAGGTGTCTTTTATCAAAAAGAAGATAAAAGTGTGTGGATTGACCTTTCAGACGAAGGATTAGACCATAAATTGGTGCTTCGCGGAGACGGCACATCGGTGTATATTACCCAAGATTTAGGAACAACGGATTTGAAATTCCAAGATTTCCAGAATAATCGTTCGATTTGGGTAGTCGGGAATGAACAGGATTATCATTTCCAAGTCCTTTTCGCCATCATGAAAAAATTAGGACGTAGCTATGCTAACGGCTGTTATCATTTGTCTTACGGTATGGTTGACCTCCCGACGGGTAAAATGAAATCACGTGAGGGAACAGTCGTAGATGCTGATGACTTAGTACAAGAGATGATTGATACCGCCGCTGAAACAACCAAAGAACGGGGTAAAATTGATGATTTTACGGAAGAAGAAGCGCAAAACTTATTTCAGATGTTGGCTCTTGGCGCTTTGAAATATTTCTTATTGAAAGTCGAGCCGAAGAAAAGAATGTTGTTTAATCCACAGGAATCCATTGATTTTCAAGGAAATACAGGCCCATTCATTCAATATACGCACGCACGTATCCAATCCATTTTGAGAAAAGCGCAAAGCCAATCCATTGCACTTTCATCGACTATTCCGGTACTGGCTTTGCACCCAAGTGAAGTTACATTGATTCAGTTACTTGCCGATTACCCACAGCAAATTCAGAAAGCTGCCAACGAATACGCGCCGTCTGTCGTGGCAAATTACACCTACGATTTGGCTAAAAATTTCAATTCCTTTTATGCAGAATGTACGGTTTTGAATGAACCTGATGCAGACATTCGTGGCTTCCGACTTGCCCTCATTGCAGAAGTGGCCAAAACCATAAAAAATGGCATGAATCTCTTAGGAATAGATGTTCCTGAAAGAATGTAATCCAAGCCTACTTAGTTAAGAAAATGCCTGTAAATGAATCATTTACAGGCATTTTTATTTATAAATTTGCTAATTTTTATTCTATTAAATTAGGCTGAATTTCGACTTGCGTTGATATTTCCGAAAAGCGAGCGAGTGACCATCTTCTCAAAAATAACTCGTTCTTCATCCGTTTTCGCTTCTTCTACGCGTTGCAGCGCATACTGCTGAATAGCCAAAAGTGGAAGGATAATAGACTCGCGGTATTTGACGGAAAGCATGTTAATGGGATCACTTTCCATCAATTGGGATTGACCAGACACCAGCAACATCGTTCGGACAGACGTTTCGTATTCCTCAAATAACATTTGCCAAAATTCTCCATAAACGGCATCTTTTTTCATATAGGAAGTCAAAGCAAAATACGATTTTTGCAATGCCATCATACTATTCTGCATCAATGTCTTGAAATACAAAGAGTTATGATATAGATTTTGCAGTTGTGTGAGTTTTCCTTCGTTTATTTTTGTTTGCAAAGCAGTACCAAAACCATAAAATCCAGGAATATTTTGTTTCAATTGACTCCAAGAACCTACAAACGGGATGGCACGTAAATCGGTCAACTTCAACTGTGCACTTGCTGCTCTTTTGGTTGGGCGTGAACCAATTTTCGTCTTACCGTAGTATTTGAGCGGACTTTTATTTTCGAGATACGAAACAAAAACCGGATTTTGTTTCAGCGATAAGTATTTTTGCCCACCAATTTCAGCAAGTTCTTCAATTAATGCCTTCTCTTTATCAGATAATTTTGCTTTTTCATTTGTAAAGACATCGTTACTGACTCCGGCTGAAAGCAACTGCTCAAAATGAAAGACGGCTTGACTCAGCGAACCATACATCGAAGAAATCGTTTGCCCTTGGATAGTAATTTGGATTTCGTTGTTTGCAATCGTCGGCCCTTGAGAAGCATAAAACTGATGCGTTTTTCCACCTCCACGTGCAGGTGGACCACCACGACCATCGAAAAACAAGACATGGATTCCGTTTACTTCTGAAACATACGTCAGTTTCTCTTTTGCCTTGAATATTTCCCAATTTGCCTTGATATAGCCCCCATCCTTTGTGCCGTCGGAGAAACCAAGCATGATGGTTTGATTTTTTGTACGACGCACTAAATGTTTTTGATAATAAGGCAAATTATAAAGTTCAAACATGGTTTTTGGCCCAGCATCTAGCCCCTCAATGGTTTCAAAAAGAGGAACAATATCGACGGCACATTGCTCTGGAGAAAAGCCACTAAAACGGAACAACGCGAGGACTTCCAACACCGTTGCAGTTGTTGAGGCATTGGAAATAATGTAACGATGACACGCTTTTTGTCCGTTTTTCTCCTGAATTTGTCCGATTGCCTGAATCGTCAAAAAGGTATCTTTGATCAAGGCATCTTCGAAATCATCCGGATTCACTACGCATTGAGCATCTTGTAAAAATGTATTTTTTTGTTCCAAGCTCCAGGTTTCATACGCTGCCAAATCAGGAAAATACTTGGCTACGACCGCAGACATCACGCGCTCATGGATGCTACTATCTTGCCGAATATCCAAACTAGCAAAGTGCATTCCGAATAATTTAACGCGACGAATAAAGCGATCTAGCTCTCCGATGAACATAGAATTATGCTCTTTTACCATTTTTTCGCGTACCACTTGTAGGGAACTAAGGAGTTCTTCAGCGGTTAAATCGGCATTTAGGCCAAACATATTGGTATAAATACGTGCGTTGATTTTATCTAATAAAGGAATAATTCCCTTGAAGGTAAAACGTCTTCGAATATCTTTGAAATGATTGTAGTAGCATTTTAGAACGGCAATTCGTAGTTCTTGCGCAACCCTTTTCGTGATTTCTGACGTAACAAACGGGTTGCCGTCACGGTCGCCACCTGGCCAGAAGCCTAGTTCAATGATAGGCCGAAACTCTTCGTCTTCTCCATCCAACAAATCGTTATAAATGCGTTCATGTAAGAGACCGAGTGCTTCGTAATAGACATGTCGCAAGTAAAAAATAATACTTTGGGCTTCTTCTACAGGAGTCGGTTGTTCTTGATTAATGAACGGCGTTTTTCCCAGCTGCTGCAAGAGTAAATCAATGGCATTGATGTCATTTTTTTTAATGCACGCCTCAAGATCTTGAATGATACGCAAAACACTATTTGGATAAAACTGCGTTGGATGAGCAGTAAAGACCATTCGTACCTTAAAATTTCGCAATTTTTCTTTGACTGCCTCTCGTTTATTTTCTTGTTTAGCGAGTGAAATCAGCGAATTAAGTGTCCCGTTCAGGTTTGTGGCATTCAGTTTCTCAAAAGCGGCGTCCTCTACACTATCAAAAAGAACAACTTGGCGCTCGATGTACGTAATAAAGCGAAAGAGAAGTTCCACTTTTTCTTTTTCTGTACGAATGCGCGTATAACGTTCGAAAAATTGTTCGATGATTTCTTTGGGCTGCAAGCTTTCCTCAAAACCTTGCTGGGCATTGTCTTGAAGAAAAGGCATTAACTGACCTATTTTCGTCATTTTATCGTAAGGCAAACGAGAGAAAAGTGTGTTAAAGACCAAGTACTTATTGTGTACTTCTTGCGTAAAAAGCGTCTCTTGGGTTGGAGTAAGCATACGAGCAGTTTTTGGATTCAAAAGAGAACAAATATACAAATTATAGCACCAATCTATCCAAATGAGCACATTTCACACAGTAAAACATCTAATTATCCAAATATAATTTTGTATAATCCAATTTTTATAAAATACATTAAAAAAAAGGTTACAAAGACAGGTCTTCTAGGAGTGAGATGGCACTTTTAGGTAATTTGGCAAAGAAATGCGGGAAGAAATCACCGGTTGGCCCTTTTTCAAATTTGAGATGAGGCATAAGCGTTTGTGGTTCAATGTGTAAAATATACAAATCCGTTCTGCCTGCATAATAGCGTTCCAAGACACCAGAAAGTTGCGAGGGAGTACATAAATGAATGAAACCTTCCAATTCGAGGGACTCCGGGATAAAGAAATCTGCCTCTTCTTGTTGTTTCCAGTCCGTATGTTGGGCGACGTGTAGGAGTTTTTTATCGGTTAAAAGAAATGGTTTCACCCATTGTAAAAGGAATTGGATTTCTTCGTTTGCAGAAACATTCGAAATAGATAATCCACAGCGGCGATACCAGTAGGCTGCATTGGCGGTATCTCCTTCGAGGCGATGAAGAAAAGCGTGCAAGCGATCGTAGGCCCAAACACCTTCTTGGCTTTGGGCGATTTCGTGCGCTCCATTCCAGTCTTGCTTTTGAATACGGGTAAGCATGGTTTGCATATCTGTAGCTTCAAGAACGGATAAGGGGGGATGTGAGGACATGGGGAATCAATGATTAAAGTTAGGAATATGAGAAAGCTAATTGGATGTATATTTTATCAAAGAATAAAGATACTCTCTATTTTTCATCCCGTCACTCCCCTTTTTGCTCTCTCCGTTTTTTGTATGCTTTTGCAAAGAAGAACAGCGTTACACCAAATACTAGGATTCCTCCGAAAAGAGCAAGAAAATCAAGAAAATCCCTCAATACGGCTAAAAGGACAATAGCGACCAAAAACAGCGTAGGGAACTCGTTCAATAACCGAAACTGAAACGAATTGAAGACTGTTTCTCCTCTTTCTTGTTTCCCGATAATTTGCTTGCAATAGAAATGATACGCTACCAAAATCAAGAGAAGTACTAATTTTACCTGTATCCATGTTTGTATCAGAATCGCCGGATTCGTCGCCAACATCAGCAACCCGAATGTCCAAGTAAAAACCATTGCCGGCGTACTTATGATGTGATACACACGGCGCTGCATGAGCGTAAATTGTTTTTTCCAATCTTCTTGCAACTCTTTGGGCTTGGTATCAACCTCTGCAAAATACACGAACATCCGAACTAGATAGAACAAGCCTGCAAACCACGTCACAAAACCGATGATATGAAAAGCTTTGAAATACGAATAAAATTGATACATATCTTATTGATTAACAGATAATTAATTCAAAAAATACCGAATAGCCAACTGATACCCTTTCAGCCCAAGCCCACAAATCATTCCTTTGCAAACTCGCGTCAGGTGACTGTGATGACGAAATGCCTCACGTGCATGGATATTGGAAATATGAACTTCTACGGCTGGCGTAGTTACGGCAGAAAGCGCGTCTGCTAAGGCAATGGATGTATGCGTATAAGCACCCGCATTGATGACGATGCCGTCAAAATCGAAGCCTACTTCGTGAATTTTGTCAATAAGAGCTCCTTCGTGGTTGGATTGAAAATAGAACAAAGAAACTTCTTTAAATTCTTCTTGCAAAGATTTAAAATAGTCTTCAAATGTTTGATTCCCATAAATCGTTGGCTCTCTTTTGCCTAATAAATTGAGATTTGGGCCATTCAGAACAAGTATTTTTTTCATAAAATTACCTATGTGAGTCAGTTTGTTGTATGACCAAACGCATAAAATGAGCGTTTCAAAACCAGTAGTTTCGCCACAAATATAAGTGAATCCCTATGAATGCGTCGCAACTATTCCAGAAATATACCACCGCCGGACCTCGTTACACAAGCTATCCGACAGTTCCCTTTTGGCAAAACGAACAATTTACTTCCCAAAAATACCAATCCCGTTTACTTTCAACTTTTGCCAAAGAAAAGCAAAACGGCATTGCTGTATATATTCATCTTCCATATTGTGAAAGTCTCTGTACGTTCTGTGCTTGTCACAAACGTATCACCAAAAACCATGCTGTTGAAGAAGTTTACATAGATGCACTTCTCTTGGAATGGGCTCACTATGTGCAACTTTTGGGTGAAAAACCGACTATCAAAGAGTTACATATCGGGGGTGGAACACCTAGTTTCTTTCATCCTGACCAAATAAAACGACTATTGGCTGGCATTTTTGCTTTGTCAAAAGAGGGTATTTTGACACATGGTTCCACGGAATACAGCTGGGAAGGTCACCCAATGAACACAACAGAAGCACATTTAGCTACATTCTACGAAGCAGGTTTTCGGCGTGTTAGTTTTGGCGTTCAAGATTACGATGAGACTGTACAGAAGGCGATTCATCGCATCCAACCTTTTGAAAAAGTAAAGGAAGTCACTGAAATGGCACGGCGTATTGGGTATTCATCCATCAGCCATGATCTTGTATTCGGGCTGCCATTCCAAACTCCAGCAGGTATCCAAAAAACAATTGAACGTACCTTGACGTTGGCACCGGATAGACTTTCTTTTTATAGCTATGCGCATGTTCCGTGGCTCAAAGGAACAGGACAACGCGGTTTTCAGGAGGCGGATATTCCGATTGGAAAAGAAAAAAGACATTTGTATGATATTGGACTCGCACTTTTCGAAGAAGCAGGATACCAAGAAATTGGTATGGATCATTTTGCATTGACAGATGATCCCATGCTTCAAGCAAGTAAAAACGGAACACTTCACCGTAATTTTATGGGTTATACAACGAGCCAAGCCAAGGTGATGATTAGTCTAGGAGCATCGTCTATTGGTGATGCCTGGACAGGTTTTGTGCAGAATACCAAAGACATTGATTTGTACATTCAACAAGTACAAATGGGGGAATTTCCGTGGAGCAAAGGCCATATTCACACAGAAAAAGAGAGTCAAATTAGAAAAATAATTTTGGATATTATGTGTCAATGGAAAACCAATTGGCACGCAGTCGATTGGGAAGAAACAGAAAAAGAACGTATTGAACTTGCCTTGGAAGACATGCAAAACGATGGGATTTTAGAGCAATTCAATGGATTTGTCCGCGTGACAGAAAATGGAAAACCATTTATACGTAATATCTGCATGGTTTTTGACCCTACGTTGCATCAAAATACAAAAACTGAAAAGCTTTTCTCCGCTACAATTTAAACCGGAAAGTCCACAAAAAAGCCTTCTTTACGAAGGCTTTTTTGATGAATACTTTTTTATCATTTCCCGATTTTTACACCGAGCCCAAAATGGAAATACACTTCTTTTTCGTAATAGGTAATCCCCATTTTAGCGATTCCTTTTTGAAGAACATTGGCAACGATACCTGCCTCACCAATAAATTTGGTTAATTGTGTTTCCGTATACCTCAACCAAACAGTTCTTTTGTAGCTTCCAGTGTCAAAATCATATTCATCTGACTCGTAATAAAGTGCTTCATTTAAAACACCACCTCCTACGTAAGCTGAAACTGGATTATAAATTTTAAAATTGAAACCCATCAAAATGCCCATGTTATTGTACTGCACATCACCCGTTAAGCGTGACTCTGTGGACGTACTCGTATATCCATCTCCATCAACAGTATATAATATTCCACCTCTCCCAAACATGTCTTTCGTTAAACGAATTTTGTAATAAAAACCGCCTCCACTTTCTGTCAGTGAACCAATCCCTACTCCAATTTGACTTAACTTATCACGTTCAAAGCTTAGATAAGTCATACTTTGTGGGGCAAAACTTATTTTTCGATTGGCACTTTTTATTCGCTGCTCCACAAAAGAACGAGAGGATGAGGACGGGAATTTATCCACAAAGGTTTGGTAAGACGCAACGGCAGACGACCAATTTTTCTGTAGAAAATACGTATTCCCAGCCTCTAAATAGATTTTTTCAATGGTACTTTGTACATCTAATGCATACTTCCCTGTTGGGAAGTTCGCTAAAAAACGCTCGTAAGCTGCCACCGTATTTGTAGATTGGGCTAGCTTAAATGCCTCTTCTTCTCGTAACTCTACTATTTTCCCTTGTGCCTCTTTGGCATAAATTCCTGTTGGGTAGGCATTCAAATATTCTTGAAATGTGCTTACACTATTACTTTTTCTAGCTTTTTCAATACTACTATCCTCGAATGCAGCGAGTTTTGTTCGGGCGTCGTTGGCGAGCGTACTCAAGGGATTCAACGTAATAAATTCAGTATATGCAGAAATCGTGTTGAGTAACTTAGCTCTTACCCACTGTACTTCGACCCTGTATTTTCCAAAAGGATAAGTAGTCAAATATATTTCACACTCTTTTATAGACGCTTGATTACTTAGTTGGGTATAGCTCGCCTCTTCCAAACGTATCACTGCATCGACACGAAACTCCAGTCGTTGCACTTCTTTTTTTTCAGCTGCTTGTTCTTCCGATAAACCGGATGCTGGCAATGATTTATAAAAATTTGTAATCGTTTTTCTCGCTTCATGCCAGTTCCCTTTATTCATCAACTTTTCTACTTGGTATCCGACAGATGTTACCTCTTGGGCATGCAAACGAGTGAAAGTAGATGCTACAAAAAATACCAGAAGGAATGTAAAGTTTTTTCTCATATAGTCACTTTTTAGTACGTGAGTTTATCTGTTTTTTTAATAAATAAAAATTGGAAGAAAACTGTAAGAAAGTAGTTAAAGACAATCTATTTTTCGGCACACTTAGTTTCTATACAACTCACATAGTTATACCGGACAATTCATTTTCTGCTGAATCAAGTCAAACAAAAATAAAACTATTTCATGATGTAAGCGACAAAAAAATTAAAAATACCTCAAAAGGAGTAGAAGTAAATAGAATGATTTTGTCAAAATTTTCAAATGCATGTTTTAACCCTTTTCCTTTCACAGCATACATTCAAGAGAGTTTCGCGGGCAAAATCAACCTAAAAGTAAGAATCGGTTTCTGTAGGGTAAGTACAAAAACCGATTCTTACTACATATTCAGTACTAATTTATTTACCAAAAAAACCACCCAACAAATCCCCAAATCCTCCTTTATCTGTGAGTCCCTTCAAATCGTTCATATCTACTTTTCCATCCGAAAAAACAGAACCAATCTGTCCCATGATAGAACTGACATCCGTGTTTCCAGCTAAATTCTGAACGATAGATTCCATAGAAATACTACTATCATTGGGATCAGCAATTTTGGAAGAAAACAACCCCATGACAGCCGGAATAAGTGATTCAACTACACTCTGCGCGGTAGTTGGGCTAATGTTTAAGTTTTGTGTAAGTGTTGGCGCAATCTTTTCAATCAATGAACCAATCAATGGGTTGTTCACATTGATATTCGAAGGTGAACCAAGTAAACCAGCAATTTGCTGAATACCTTCCACAGAACCCGCTTTTTGCGTCAATTCTTGAATTAAATTTCCAGATATCAATTCCATAGTCTGCGCATTCAATGCATTCGGAACTGCTGGATTTTCTACTACTGCTTTTTGGCCTACTTGCTGAACAAGTTGTTGAAGGACTTCTATCATTTTTACTATCTTTTGATGTACTAATCAGACACAATCTACAAATAAATTTTAGTTTTTTCAATTTATTCTTTTTTCGGTAATCCTTCATAAAATCAAAAAGAAAAAGCCTGAAACCTATGTAGGCTTCAGGCTATAAGAAGTAATCTCCTCTTTTATTTAAATGTATTGATTGATCAATGTCTCAAAATACTCTTGTTTTCCGCTTATTTGAGCAGGTTCACCTACTTCTTTGGCAATGCGGGCTAAATCATCTAGAGAAAGTTCGCCTTGCGTAAATTGAGCGCCTAAACCGGTATCAAAGCTACTGTATCTTTGCGCTCTCAATTTTTTATAAGGTGATTTTTCAAGCAAATCATTGGCAACCAACAGCGCGCGCGCGAAAGCGTCCATTCCACCAATATGAGCAATAAAAATGTCTTCCAAGTCAGTTGAATTACGGCGCGTTTTAGCGTCAAAGTTAATTCCACCGGTTGTAAATCCACCATTTTCAAGAATAATCAACATGGCTTCGGTCAATTCGTACAAATCAACAGGGAATTGGTCTGTATCCCATCCATTTTGGTAGTCTCCCCGATTGGCATCTATACTTCCGAGCATTCCGGCATCTACTGCCATCTGCAATTCGTGTGCAAATGTATGTCCAGCCAAAGTGGCATGATTTACCTCCAAATTCAATTGGAAATCATTTTCTAAACCATGTTGACGAAGAAATCCAATGACTGTTTGTGCGTCGTAATCGTATTGATGTTTTGACGGTTCGCATGGTTTTGGCTCAATGTAGAATTTACCTGTAAACCCGTTTTGACGTCCATACTCTTTTGCCATTGTCAAGAAACGCCCCATATTGTCTAGCTCTTTTTTGGTCTGCGTATTGAGCAAAGACATGTATCCTTCTCTTCCACCCCAAAAAACATATCCTTCACCACCTAACTCAACTGTTGCGTCGATGCAGTTTTTCACTTGCAATCCTGCGTGTGCGACTACTTCAAAATTAGGATTCGTAGAAGCCCCATTCATGTAGCGTGGGTTCGAGAATAAGTTAGCTGTTCCCCACAAAAGTTGTACACCCGATGCTTTTTGTTTCTCTTTGGCATAATCCACCATTTTACGAAGATTAGATTCATATTCAGTCAATGAATTTCCTTCTGGCGACATATCTACGTCGTGGAAACACCAAAAACCTGTTCCAAGCTTCGTAAAAAATTCGAATGCAGCATCCATTTTCTCGTGTGCAGCACCAAGCGGATCAGTTGAAATATCCCAAGGAAACTGTTTGGTTCCAGGGCCGAATGGGTCACCGCCTGTTCCACAGAACGTATGCCAGTAAGCTACAGCAAACCGTAAATGTTCGCGCATGGTTTTACCAGCGACCACGCGATCTGCGTCATAAAATTTAAAGGCAAGCGGGTTGTCAGAAGTACGTCCTTCGTACGCAACTGGCCCAGACAAGAAAGGGAAATACGTTTTATCTCCGAGAGTGACTTGAATCTTATTCATTTGCTATTCGTTCGGTTAAATTTCGTTTCAAATTTTAAGAAAAAAGAGAGACATGAAACACGCCCATGCCCTCTTTTTAGGTCTATAGAATAAATGATAGGTTATTAAGTGTCAAAACTACATTTAAAATAATTAAAATGCAATAGTACATTCTAAAAATCTAATTAGTAGCAAAAAAAATCCCGAGAATTCAAGTGAATTTCTCGGGATTATGAATCTAACGAACCAAACTACGT
>CAYNRA010000004.1:2924-5378 GCA_964399465.1 uncultured Cytophagales bacterium | reverse complement strand
CCCGAGAATTCAAGTGAATTTCTCGGGATTATGAATCTAACGAACCAAACTACGTTTATAGAACGCTTATTCTGCCACAGCTAGTGTATTTTTCTTGGAGAACTTTGCTTTCGCACGTTCGTTCAAATAATACAAACAAGGTACTATGACAAGTGTGAGGATAGTGGAGAAAATCAAGCCGAAGATGATTGTCCAAGCTAAGATATTCCAGAAAACGGCACTATCACCACCAATATTTACAGACCATTTTAGGTCAACGAGTAAGGCAGAGAAGTCAAACGCCAACCCAATTGCAAGTGGAATCATTCCTAAAACAGCCGAAGAGGCAGTCAATAAAACCGGAGTCAAACGTGCAGAACCACCTTCAATAATAGCCTGTCTCATCGGAACTCCTTTTTCAATGAGTGTATCAATAAATTCAATCAAAAGAATTCCGTTTTTCACGACAATACCAGCAAGAGCGATGATACCAACCCCTGACATAATCACGGAGAAAGTCATGTTAAACACCATAAATCCGAGTAAAACACCGATTAAGCTAAGTACAATCGTTACATAGATAATCAACGGCTTCACCAATGAATTAAACTGAACTGTTAAAATCAAGAAGATAAGAATCAGGGCAATTCCAAAGGCGCCACCCAAGAAACTCATGGCTTCTGCTTGTTCTTCTTGCTCTCCACCTTGACGAATTGTATATCCTGCTGGAAGCTCAATCTCCGAAACTGTGGCTAAGATTTGCTTGTTCACTTCGGTCGGGTTATAGGGCTCCACCACATCTGAGCTCAAAGTGACAATCCGTTCGTTGTCTTTGCGGTTGATTTGGCTGTATGTCGTAGAGTACGAAATATCAGCGACCGACGAAAGGGGAACACTTCTTAAAATACCCCCCATATTCATATCCCGATACGTGATATTCATGGAGAATAATTTCTCGATACTTGCTCTGTCTGCTTCTTTCAATCTCAGTTGGATCGGGTATTCGTCCTCTGCATCTCTAAACTTAGAAATTTCTTGTCCGAATAATCCTGTACGAAGCGCCATGGCAATTTGAGAAGTAGCGATTCCCTCACGCGATGCTTTTTCTCTATCGATATTAACAACAATTTCCGGTTTATTGGTCACCAAGTCCGACTTGAGTTCATCAATTCCTTGGATTCCAGAATTGGCGATTTTCTCTCTAATTTCTTTTTCAAGAGTAATCAATCTATCAAAATCTTCTCCGACGATTTCAATGGTGATAGGTTTTCCGGTTGGTGGCCCATTTCTTTCTCTTTCTACGGAGATTTCAGCACCAGGTATTCCTTTTACGCGCTCTCTGATTTTGTCCAAGATGTCCTGAGACGATACATTTCCGCGGTGTTCTTTGCTCACAAAAGCAACAGTCACTTTTGATTTGTGCGGTGTCGCAGAACGATCTGGGTTCATTGGGTCGCCTGCATTTTTCCCAACATTTGAAATGACAGAATTCACAGCAGTCATTGCGTTGTTCTTTTGTAGAACTTCAAAAACACGTTTTTCGATTTCTCTTGTTACGGCATCTGTTTTACGTGCATCCGTACCGACGGGTAGAACGTTGTAGATATAGACGTAGTCTGGGTCGCCACTTGGGAAGAAAATCACTTTTGGTTTCACAATACCCATAGCGATGAACGTCAAAATCAATAATACAAACATCGAAAGTACGGCATATACGGGTCTCCATCCAGTAATTACCCAAGCAATGAGTTTTTGGTAACCCGACTTCATTTTGGGTAAAATAGACTCTTGGAATGGTGTAATTATCTTCGGTGTCAAGATAAAATGATTGAAAACATACAGAATTGCAAAGAATACAAGCAAGTTAGCTAAACCTTTGAAAGCATCGCTAGAACTTGAGAATGCAATGATGTACGAGAATGCAGCCAAAGAACCCAAGATAATCAATGGTTTTTTCAATGGGGCAAATCCACTCTGTACGTTTCTGTCATCTTCTTCTCGCTTCATGAATGTAATCGCAAAAATAGGGTTCATGAGATACGAGACGATGAGCGAGGCAGTAAGTGTAAAGATGAGGGTGAATGGTAGATATTTCATAAATTCACCAACAATACCAGGCCAAAATAGAAGTGGGAAGAACGGGGCGATGGTTGTCAAGGTACCCGAAAGTACAGGGACAAATACCTGCGAAGCCGCCATTTTTACGGATTCTGTGATGGTCAAATGTTTGTATTGATTAAAAATCCGGTGGGAGTTTTCAATAACGACGATGGCATCATCCACGACAATTCCAAGACCTAAAAGAAAGGCAAACAATACGATGGTATTGATGGTAAAGCCCATCAGGAGTAGCGGGAAGAAAGCGAGTAAAGCGGATAAGGGCACCGATAAACCCACAAAAATAGCATCACGTACGCCCATGAAGAACATGAGTACTAGCACGACAAAAATAAAGCCCATCACAACCGTATTGAT
>CAYNRA010000004.1:0-2824 GCA_964399465.1 uncultured Cytophagales bacterium | reverse complement strand
GCGATTTCAGAAAGACGAACTGTAGCCCCTTGACCAGACCGAATAATCACATTCTGAATCTGCTCAATCGACTTAAACTCTCCTTTTACACGGAGCGTTCTTCGGATATTATCCACGTTAAGATCTCCTCCTGAGATATTCACGTTTTCACCTTGGATAGCCGATTGAACTTCGTAGAAAGTAACTCCATACGCTTTCATTTTTGCCAAATCCATATTGATTTGAATCTCTCTATCCAATGCCCCTACAATATCCACACGTGTGATTTCAGGCATGGCTTCAATTTTATCTTGGATGATTTCCGCGTATTTTTTCAATTTGTCCAAAGGAAAATCTCCTGCCAAATTGATGTTCATGATTGGAAATTCCGAGAAATTGACCTCAAGAGCTGTGGGGTCTTGTGTCAAGTCGGTGGGTAAATCTCTTCGTGCTCTATCGATGGCACTTTTCACCCTTTCTTTGGCTTCTTGGACATCGACATTCGTTTGAAATTCGACCAAAATAACGGATACGTCTTGCAACGCATTTGATTTAATACGTTTGACACCTTTCTCTGCTTTTAGCTGTTTTTCAAGCGGTTTATTGATCAAATTTTCAATATCTGACGGTGCAGTACCTGCGTAAACTGTGTTTACATATACTTGCGGGACAACAATTTCCGGAAACTGTTCTTTGGGTAAACCATTGAATATAAAGTATCCGGCAATCGTTACGAGGGCAATTAACAAGTAAACGGTGGTTTTATTTTTGGCTAAACTGCCAATCATATTGTAAATAAACCCTTTACTGTAAACTTCCTCTTCGGGTTGGTTATGATTTTCTTGCATTGATTTATTCATCTAATATTTTACTCAAAAAGAAACAACTTGACCATCTACTAACTCTTGATATCCTTCAGAAATCAGTAAGTCACCTACCGTAAGTCCTGTCAAAACTTCTACTTTTCCGTCATAACTTAATCCTGTAGAGATAATGCGTTGTTTGGCTACGAATTGGTTTCCTTCTTTCACAGCCACATAAACGACTGTTCCTTGTTCTGTACGTTGTACAATGTTCTGAGGAATGGCGATAACACCCGCGCGAGATTGGTCATTGATTTTGATTTCAGCCGTTAAATTAGGCTTTAATTGTTTATCTACTGAACTCAATTGTGCCTCAACAGGGAACGTTCTAGAAGCTGGATTAATGGTTTGACCTACGAATGTCAGGCGCGCAGTCATTTCTTTGTTTAGGTCAGGGAAACGAATTTGAACTACGTCACCTTTGGCAATTGTACCAGCGTACGTATCTGGAACACTCGCTACAACTTTCAGATTGGCACTATTTACAATTCGAACAATTCCAATTCCTGGTGCAGACATTTCACCTGGTTTCATACGAACTTCATCAATTTGACCAGAAATAGGCGCAACAACAATGTTCATCGCATCTTGAGATTTCAAAGTTGCGAGACGTTTTTCAATGGACTCTACTTGCGCTTTTGCTTGGATATACTGTACTTCTGTACCAATTTTTTGTTCCCAAAGTGCTTTTTGTCTTTCGAAAAGCGTTTTCGCTGTTTCCAATTGAATCATGATTTCTTGGATAGAATTACGCATTACCGTATTATCGATGGTGGCAATACGTTGGCCTTTCGTCACCATATCTCCCTCTTTTACATAAAGAGCTGTGATGGCTCCTCCCATTTGTGGACTCACCAAGACGTTATTTACGGCATCCAGACGACCGGTAGCTTCTACGAAGTGGTCAAACTGTTGCGAGATAATTGGCATTGTTGAAACGGATTTCACCTTTACAGATTTATTCGGCTCTGCCTTTTCAATTTCTGCTTGAAGCGCCTTGATGCTTGCCTGAATTTCAGCTTGTTGGCTTTGTAATGCTACTAATTTCGCTTTTTTGCCTTCTAATGAATTATCTTCTTTATCACCACAAGCAACAGCGGTGAGCATGAGTCCAGCAAAAGCAATTATTGATAAAAATTTCATTGGTATTATTAATTTACGGTACGATTTCTTTGAAATGGATTAATTAAAGTTCAATTTACCTTGTGCCTTGTCTAGGTCAATTTTGGCAATTAAAATATCATAAAGTGCAGCAAAATAATTCGTTTGTGCCTGCTTTAAATCGTTTTCAGCATTGGTAATTTCCAAATTAGACCCAACACCTTGCTGGAATTTCAGTTGGGCAACCCGCACAACCTCATTGGCTAACTCCATATTTCTACGTTGAATTTCAAGACTTTCCAAACCATTTTGCATATTGGCAAACGCTTGATTATTCTGAAGTTCAAAGGAGTTTTTGGTTAATTTCATCGCATTATCCAACTTGATTAAACTCAGTTGCTGGCGTTGGATTTGCACTTTCTTCATACCACTGTCGTATATCGGAATATTCACGCCAATAGAAACTGCTGAGGCACCAAACCATCTTTCGAACGGATTAAAAACCGTGTTACTGTGTCCTGCGCCTAAACTTCCTGTGAAGAAAACAGAGGGTAAATACGCTTTCTGGTAACGTTCAATGTTTAAATTGGTCAATTGGCGTTGTGTTTCCAATTGCTGATATTCCACCCGATTTTCAGGACGTACTTCTTCGTACCGGAGCGTCGCCAGTGCTTTTACAGATGCTTCTTCCAATTTATCTTTCAAGAAAATAGGACGAGTTCTGTCATAAGACATTTGAAATTTGAGCAACTGATACGATAATTCCACGAGATTAGCCACTTTACGACGTTCTGTCAAGAGGTTATTTCGTTGAACTTCGAGACGGCTGATATCAATTGATTCGACGAAACCTTGTTTGAAAAAAGCCTTCGTGTTTTGAA
>CAYNRA010000003.1:0-73622 GCA_964399465.1 uncultured Cytophagales bacterium | reverse complement strand
ACCGTTTCAAAGTAGAAACCTATGGTCGTTCATTTGAAAACAGAGAGTTACTCCTCGTGACGGTTACTTCCCCAGAAAATCATAAGAACATCGATAAAATCCAAAAAGACCATTTGGCATTGATGGATGCAGAACAGTCGAAAAAGTTAGACGTAAAGAATATGCCTATCGTTTTATGGATGGGCTATACTGTACACGGGAATGAGCAAAGTGGGGCACATGCAGCGATACTTGCAGCGTATCATTTGGCTGCTGCGCAAGGAGAAGAAATCGAAAACATGTTGAAAAACACTGTTATTCTTCTGGATCCTTGTATGAATCCAGACGGTAGCAATCGCTTTACAACTTGGGTGAATCAAAACAAAAGTAAAAACTTGGTCGCAGACCCAAATAGCAGAGAGTTCAGAGAGACTTGGCCAGGAGGTCGCTCAAATCATTATTGGTTTGACCTAAACAGAGACTGGTTACACCAACAATTGCCTGAAAGTAAAGCAAGATTAGCGAAATTCTATGCTTGGATGCCAAATATTCTAACAGATCACCACGAAATGGGTGGTAATTCTACCTTCTTTTTCCAACCAGGTATTCCGTCTCGAACAAATCCAATGACACCTAAAAAGAACGTGGAATTGACGAATAAAATCGGAGAGTTCCATGCAGAAGGGTTAGACGCGAATCTATCGTATTATTATACGCAAGAAAACTTCGATGATTATTATTATGGAAAAGGTTCGACATTGCCGGATGCAAACGGAGCAGTTGGTATCTTGTTTGAACAAGGCTCTTCACGTGGGCATTTGCAAGAAACTGTGAACGGTGATTTGAGTTTTCCATTTACAATCAAAAATCAGTTTATCGCTACACAAACGAGTATAAAAGCGGCGAATGCGATGCGCGTAGAAATGCTTGAATACATGCGTAATTTCTACCAAGAAAAGTCAACGGATGCAATTAAATCCTACGTTTTCGGTGGAGGTAACGATCCTGTTCGTACGTGGGAAATGATTAATATCATGCAGCGAAATAAAATCGCTGTTTATAAAGTAGCTAAAGCAGAAAAATTGGATGGAAAAACATTCAATACTGATGATAGCTATGTTGTTCCGACAAATCAGCCGCAACACCGTTTAATCAAATCGCTTTTTGAGAGAAGAACAACATTTGAAGACAGCGCATTTTACGATGTTTCTGCTTGGACATTACCTCATTCGATGAATGTACCTTTCGCAGAATCGACAATACCAGTGCAGTTGGGTTCGAAAGTAGAAACAAATGATTTTCCCGCAGGTATGGTTATCGGAAAAGGTGCTCTTGCTTATTTAGTGGAGTGGGATGGTTATTTTGTTGGAAGAGCAATATATGATTTACTGGAAAAAGGAATGGCGATTAAAGTAGCCATGGAGCCATTTACAACGACAATCAATGGTAAATTAAAAGAATTTGGCTACGGAACAATCGAAATTCAAACACAAGGAAAAGATATTTCAGGGCTCCTGGAAGAACTTGCAAAACGCGATGGACTCACTTTCTATGGTGTTAATTCAGGATTAACTTCTGCTGGAATTGACTTGGGTAGTGAGAAATTCAAGAGAGTAGAAATGCCTAAAATTTTGATGGCAACAGGCCCAGGAGTAGATAATCTCAGTGCAGGTGAAGTTTGGCATTTATTAGACCAACGTATGGATATTCCGGTTACGATGGCTGATATTGATGCAATCAACCGGATGGATTTAACAAAATATACGCACCTTGTTTTAGCAAATGGTAGATACAATGAACTTTCGGAGGAGCGAGTGAAACGCTTTTTAAGTTCAGGTGGTACTTTGGTTGCTATGGGAACTGCAAGTGAGTGGGTAGTAAGCAAAAAAATCATGAATGTTACTTTGAAAGCCCAAGTAGGGAACGACGGTCCAGCGAAGCGTCCGTATGCAAGTAAAGACGAGTACGACGGTGCAATGAGCACAGCAGGAACGATATTTGAAACAACCATCGACCCATCGCACCCAATAGCTTACGGATACAAACAAGATAAATTACGTATCTTTAAGATTAATAATTTGGTATTTGAAGATACAAAAGATGCGTACAATACACCTTTGATGTTCACGCAAAAACCATTGGTAGCAGGATATGTACATCCTAAAAACGAAGCAAGGATTAAAAACAGTCCAGCAGCAGTTGCAGATAGAGTAGGTGCTGGAAGGGTAATTGCATTTACAGATAATCCGAATTTCAGAGCATTTTGGTATGGTACAAATAAATTATTTATCAATAGCTTGTTCTTCGGTCATTTAGTTGGTAGCGGACGTTACGATGGAGAGGAGTAATAAATAATTAGATCGTTACATACAAAAACCCGCCGAAGGCGGGTTTTTGTATGTAAATCAAAAGCTGATTCAAAAAAGAATCCCTTAGAACTTCAATCCAGGGAAGTATGCGCTATCGCCTAATTCTTCTTCGATACGAATCAATTGATTGTATTTCGCCATTCTATCCGAACGCGAAGCCGAACCTGTCTTGATTTGACCCGTGTTTAATGCCACAGCCAAATCAGCAATTGTAGCATCTTCTGTCTCACCAGAACGGTGTGACATTACACTCTTGTATTTGTTTCTGTGCGCCAAATTAACTGCGTCGATTGTTTCTGTCAACGAACCAATTTGATTTACTTTTACCAAAATAGAGTTTGCAATGCCTTTATCAATACCTTCTTGCAAGCGTTTTACATTGGTTACAAATAAATCATCACCAACCAATTGACATTTGCTACCCGACAAACGAGTTAGCTCAGCCCAACCAGCCCAGTCATCTTCAGCCATACCGTCTTCAATCGACATGATTGGGTATTTATCCACCCAAGAGTTCCAATAAGCAGCAAGTTCATCAGAAGTCATTTGTTTGCCACTCGACTTTTTGAATGTATAAAGACCTGTTTTTGCATCATAGAATTCAGAAGAAGCAGCATCCATTGCGATGAAAATATCTTCGCCTGGCTTATAGCCTGCTTTCTCAATCGCCGTAAGGACAATCTCGATAGCTTCTTCGTTTGAACCAATATTTGGTGCAAATCCACCTTCGTCTCCAACGTTTGTCGAATATCCTTTTGATTTCAACACTTTCTTCAATGAATGGAATACCTCAGTACCCATACGTAATGAATCAGAAAATGTATCGGCCTTAGCAGGCATTACCATAAACTCTTGAAAATCAATAGAGTTATCGGCATGTGAACCACCGTTTAAGATGTTCATCATTGGGACTGGAAGTGTGTTGGCATTCACTCCACCTAAATAACGGAATAGAGGAAGACCTGCTTCTTGTGCTGCTGCCTTCGCAACTGCCAAAGAAACACCTAATATTGCATTTGCTCCAAGGTTCCCTTTGTTTGATGAGCCGTCTAAGGCAATCATCGTTTGGTCAATGAGGTTTTGCTCGAAAACATTGAAGCCCAAAAGCGCCTCAGCAATGCTTTCATTGACATTTTTTACCGCCTTTAATACTCCCTTTCCAACATAAACAGAGGCATCATCATCCCGAAGTTCAACGGCTTCGTGAATCCCCGTAGAAGCTCCAGATGGAACAGCCGCGCGGCCCAAAAAGCCACTGTCTGTCATTACATCTACTTCAACGGTTGGGTTTCCTCTTGAATCAAGGATTTGGCGGGCGTGTACGCGTACGATTTGACTCATAACTAAGATTTAAATAAGAGTTTGTAAAATAGATTGAGTGAAAAACAATCTCAGATTTGTCCTAAAATAGAATAATCTATGGTAAAACGTCCACAAAGTAACTAAATATTTTATGAAATTCGTTGATACAGCGACTGAATTAATTGTTTTGTCTATTCACAAACTTCTACACCTAGATTTTCGATTCGTTTTTGTCCGATTCCGTAATTTCTGTCACGTATAGGGAACAAGTCAAGCTGATTTGTGGTTATTCAAGACGTTGGTATTACTTATCAATAAGAATGTTCTACTTTTGTATTCATTAATGTATATCCAATTAATTCCAATAACTTCTATATAAAATGCTGAAAATCAGTAATCTACAAGCAAGAGTTGAAGAAAAGCAAATCCTGAACGGGATAAATTTAGAAATAAAGCCAGGCGAAATCCACGCGATTATGGGTCCTAATGGTTCCGGAAAAAGTACATTGGCTTCCGTGCTAGCAGGTCGCGAAGACTATGAAATTCTAGGTGGAGAAGTAGAGTTCAACGGGAAAAATTTGCTCGAACTTGCGCCAGAAGAAAGAGCTGCCGAAGGTGTTTTCTTGGCATTCCAATATCCAGTAGAAATCCCAGGTGTGACTACCGTTAATTTCCTTAAAACTGCGATTAATCAAATTCGTAAATACAAAGGCGAACCCGCTTTAGATGCCGCTCAATTCTTGAAATTGACCAAACAAAAAGCCAAATTAGTCGAAATTGACGACCAACTTTTGCGTCGCTCTTTGAACGAAGGTTTCTCCGGTGGTGAGAAAAAAAGAAACGAAATTTTCCAAATGGCCATGCTTGAGCCAACGCTTGGGATTTTAGATGAAACAGACTCAGGACTTGATATCGACGCACTTCGTATCGTAGCTGAAGGAGTTAATCAACTTAAAGACGGCAATCGCTCGTTTATCGTTGTTACTCACTACCAACGCTTACTTGATTATATCGTTCCCGACTTCGTTCACGTTCTCTACAAAGGTAGAATCGTAAAGTCAGGTACCAAAGAACTTGCTCTTGAGTTGGAAGAAAAAGGATATGACTGGATCAAAGCGGAAGTAGATGCCGCTGAAAACACACCGGCTTAATTCTATTTATCATTTTTGTTTTATACACGAATATACTTATGAACGAACAATATATGGTAGATACCTCTCTTGCAGCTGGTATGCTCGAATTACCTGTACCCTCTTCTCCGCTAAGTAATAAAAGAGAAACGGCAAAAGCCCACTTCAATACACTTGGTTTTCCGACAACTAAGCACGAAGAATGGAAGTACTCGAATGTGGCAAAGCTTGTTAAACAAACTTTCTCGGTTGCCTCACAAGTGACTACAGAAGCTACGGACTACCTACAAAATAGTGCATTCCCGAACTTGTCTGATACAACGTTGTTCTTTGTGAATGGTCATTTTGTGCCTGCACTATCTAATCTAGCAAACTTGCCTTCAGGTCTCAAGATAACTACTTTTGCGGAAGCAGAGCAAAATGGCATATTAAATGAAGCGTATGCCGCATTAACAAAAGACGAATCAGAGGCTTTTACGGCACTGAATACGGCGTATGCACAAGACGGTATCGTTATCCAAGTAGCTGCAAATACACAAATCGAAAGTCCTGTAGTGGTTCGCCATTTGGTTGATGCAACGCAGGAAAATACATTTGCCCAAACAAGGAATCTTGTTTCTTTGGGTAAAGGAGCAAGTCTTCAATTTGTAGAGCATTTTGATACACTTGGAAGCCAAACCGCATTTGCAAATGTGGTTACAGAAATTAAGCTAGAAAATCAGGCGCAGATGTACTACTACAAAATCCAAGAAGGTGGAGATAATAGTCACCATGTTGGAACAACAGAAGTCTACCAAGCCGATAATAGTTACTGCTATTCTGCAACTGTAACGCTTAGTGGGTTATTCACACGAAATAATCTTCATTTGTCAGTGGATGGTTCTAATATCGATGGAAATATGTACGGTTTGTATGTTCCTTCTGGAAAAGAACATGTAGATAATCATACCTTAGTAGATCACAGAAAACCACATTCACAGAGCAATGAGTTGTATAAAGGGATCTTGAAAGACCAATCAACAGGTGTATTTAACGGAAAGATTTATGTGCAAGAAGATGCACAAAAGACCAATGCATATCAAAACTGCAAGAATGTTCTTTTGTCAGATTCTGCAACAATGAATACAAAGCCACAACTTGAAATCTGGGCGGATGATGTGAAGTGTTCCCATGGAACAACAACAGGTCAACTGGATAATGAGGTGATTTTCTACATGCAAGCACGTGGAATCCCTAAAGATGAAGCAATCAAATTACAATTACTTGCCTTTGCAGGTGACGTAATTACACAAATTAAATTAGAAAAACTTCAATCTTATATCGAAGAAAAGATAGCGGATAAGCTTGTTTAAAAAAAGTTAAAAATAGTAGTAAAATTTATAAAATAAGTTAACTTTGCATACAACTGTGGGGTTGACTTATTTTTTTGTTATGACTTCAGATAAGTCCAAATGCTACAACTAAACAATACGTTTGCATCCAGTGATGGACATACAATTGATGTGTTGTAGTATCTTGGTCATCGACCTGAATTTTTCCATACCATTGGTCATAGTTTCGGGTAATCTGAAGATGTTTCTTAAAGTCAACTTTTCGCTTTCCATATAATTTATAGAGTGCTTCCTTAGCAGACCACAAGATGCAGTGTTCAAAGGTAGAATATTTGACATTGTCTAGTTCTTGTTCTGAACAGATGCGAGCCAATACTTTGCTTACCTTTGGGCTAGGTTTTTCTAAGTCTATACCAACAGGTTCTTTCGCATCCAAAACTATGGCTATATACCTCTCTGTATGGGAAATCGAAAAGTGCCAGTCACTCCCAACCAACCAAGGTTTCCCAAATTCATCCTTTCGGATATCAATAATTGGTAGACCTAATTCTTTGCAAGCATATGAAATCAAGGCTCGAGCTGCTAATTGTTCTCGCCATCTTTTCTCTGTCATGTATGTATTTGGAATTGTAGGTAGAGCTGAAGATAGCTGCATTAATTCTTCTGTATTCTCTGTTATTTCCCAAATATAGACAACAGTTTGTTCAGAAATTTGGTTGGAAAACTGAATAGGCATTGCAGGTGACGAATTTGAAAAGTAAGTTTAAACGAATATAAGATGAGTGTTGTAAGTTCAAATATACGCGTCGAAAAGGTAGATTCCTATACGGGGCATCGTGACGCTGTATATGGGCTCACTCACACGGATATTGAGACAGATTTTTTCTCCTCCTCTGGAGATGGGTACGTAGTTCGTTGGACTATGCAAAAACCTGATTTAGGAATACCTGTAGCAAAAGTAAAAAACTCCATTTATTCTATATTCTATGATTCGCGTACGAATTACCTATGGATTGGGCATAACTTTGACGGGGTACATTTGATAGATCTAAGTACCAGAACAGAGTTACATCGAGTCTCATTAGGGAATGTAGCTCTGTTTGATATCAAAGGTGTGGATAATCGTATTTTGGTCGGGGATAGTTCTGGATGCCTAACTTGGCTAGACCGATTCACAGGTAAGTTGGTTAAGCAACAGAAAATAAGTTCTAAAAGTATTCGTACTCTGGCAGTTCAGGAAGTTGAAAATAGGTTGCTAGTCGGCTCTTCAGATAATTTTATTTATGTTTTGGAGTCAACCTCTGGGAAGCTAATGTATACTTTGGAAGGGCATACAAATTCTGTCTTTTCTCTCCAATGTTTGAAATTTGGCAATCAATTGGTCTCTGGTGGGAGAGACGCGCAATTGATATACTGGGAACTTGACAAAGAAAAAGGACATTTGATAACTCGTGTTCCTGCACATCTGTATACAATCAATAGCTTGGATGTAAGTATGGATGGAAAATGGTTGGCCTCTGGGAGTCTTGATAAATCAGTTAAAATATGGGATACGCAAACGTATGAATTGGTAAAAGTGATTGATAGAGGCAGACACGCTGGGCACGGAACATCTGTAAATAAAGTAATGTGGCAAAAAGAAGGGGTACTCTTGACAGCCAGTGACGATCGGACAGTTTCGTATTGGAAAATTGATTTCTCTAGACTTTAAATAAGGTATTTTTTATAGAAATGTAGGGTTTATTGGTCAAAACAAGGATAATTAATACATTTGTTTACCAATTGTCCTTTAAATATATAAATTTTCAGCGAATTATGAAAATCACTCCGCTTGAGATACGAAAACAACAGTTTGAAAAAACTTTCCGAGGGTATTTGCCTGAGCAAGTTGACGCATTCTTGTCCAATCTTTCTTCTGAATGGGAGAGAATTGTAGACGAGAGTAAGATGCTTCGTATGCAGCTAGAAATTGCTGAAAAGGAAGCAAACAAGTTTAGAGACATTCAAAGTACTTTATTTAAAGCGCTCAAAACTGCAGAAGATACTGCTAAGAATATGCTTGAGCAAGCAACATATCAAGCAGATAAAAATTTGCAAGATGCTGCTGCGAAAGCAGAACAAATTTTAGCAGAAGCATACGCTGAAGCTGAAAGAATTCGTACAGAAAGTAATGCTGAAGTTTTCTCTCTCCGAGATTCTACCTTAAAAGAAATGAAGCATCTTGAGCGAGATTTCAAAACATTAGAAAATCATAGAAATCACCTCATCGTTGAGCTAAAAAGTCTAGCAAATGCAACATTAGATAATGTCGTCGTTTTTGAAGGTAATTTTAATCCCAAAGTTCTCCAAGAAAAGTTCGAAAAAGTAGATCAGTTCATTTCCGAACTACCAAACCAAGAGTTTTTGAACACGGGAAAAGTTGAGGTAGAAACTCCTTCTGTTGGTACTTATTCTGGAACGACACAAGAACCCCAAAATAGTGAGTTTCACGAACTACAAAATGTTACTCCTAGCGTTTCCTATACAGGTTCAGTCGATAGTCAACCAAACCTTGGACAGATAGATATTGATGATAGCTCATCCAATGAAAGTAGTTCAGATTTAACAACAAATCAAGTGAATAGTACGTATCCACCTGAGGTGCCTCCCTCCGAAGTTCCAGTACGTGACGATTTTATGTTGATAAATGGAATCACAAAAGAGATAAGCGATAGTTTAATGAAAGCCGGCATTACAACGTTTAGAGCATTGTCGTGTTTACCTCCATATAAAGTGCATGAAGTGCTTGTGCAACAAGGACATAAAACGGAAACTTTTAATGTAACGGATTGGATTCAGATAGCACTTTTATATGCTAAAGGTGCTTCTTCAAACAAAGAAGAAAAACCGTATTCTAACTCTCATTTACCAAATAATTCTGACGCAGAAGGTAAGTCGCAAGGTATCCCATCCCCTGATGTTCACGCTGACCCTAAAATAGTATCGCTTGTGGATCCTATCTTTGTTGGGACTGTCAAAGAACCAGAAAATCCCAAAGTAGTAGCGGTAAACAAGGGGAATGGACTAGATGAAACTGTAGATTATGAAGATAGAACAAATAGCATTATTCAATCTCTTCGCTCTTCTATGATTCAAGACGGGAAGCAGAACGGAAAGAGTAGAGATAATAATGGCCAAACGATACGTTTGGGAGATATTTTAAATGACTCTAGACGAAATGACCAAGCTGGATCTTTCTTCGATAATCTCTAATATATTTTTGAATTAATCATAAGTAAATGGGAAGTGTTGCACTTGAAGGTATGTCTTTTTTTGCCTATCATGGTTACTATGAAGAAGAGCAAAAAATCGGAAACAGATATGAGGTAGATATTCGAATTGATACAGATTTACACATGCCTGCAGAAACAGATGAACTTCTATCAACCATTAACTATGAAATGCTTTATGCTTGTGTAGCCGGAGTGATGCAGGAGAAACATAAATTACTAGAGCACGTTGCACAAGAAATTATTAAAAAAGTAAGAGAAAAAACAAAAATCGGCATAATAACCGTATCTGTCTCAAAACTCAACCCTCCAATCGGAGGTGTATGCCAAAGAGCTCGAATTACGATTGAAGGGCTTCCTATCACGTAACTAAAACTGTAAGATTATAGACCTACTGTTGTATTTCTAAGATAAAATTATATTTTTGCAAGTATAAAAGTATGATTTATCTAATGGATAATCACTTCACAATACACTTACTTCGACTTTTGTACTACATGGCTCAATTTGGGTTTATGTAAAGTGAAAATCTGTACCAGATTTTTTACTTTAAAACTCAATACATGTTATGATTTCCAAAAACGATTTTTCTACAAAAACAGAAAACAAAAATATATTTGTATCAACCGAAGTCGCTAGACTTAAAAGACTCATTATTCACAGTCCAGATAGTGGGTTAGGAAAGGTTGTCCCTTCAAAAGCGCAAGATTGGCTTTTTGAAGATATTGTTCACCTTGATACGATGAGAAGAGAAGAGTATGATTACTATGTTAAACTACTTCTCTACTTTTTAGATCCTGAGAAAGTGGTAGGCAAACTCGAGGAAATAGATAAAGATATCTCGAGATCGTTCTTCAAACCTTCGCACGAAGCTTATTTTGCTTCAGATAAAGTTATCGAATTTGAGAAACTCTTGGTAGATATACTATCAATACCAGAAGTAAAGGTTCAACTTGTAGCTGCCGTAGGTGCTATCGAAGAATGTAGCTACGGTGAAACCCAGAATTTTCTACAGTTATCCCCTATAAGTTTAGCGAAATTGCTCATCACAGGCATTGCTGAAAACGGGGAGATGTTCTTTCCACCAGTACCTAATTTAATTTTTACACGAGATATCGGTATTGTAATCAATGATCACATTCTCCTAAACAAACCTGCGCGAATTGCTCGTTCACGGGAGTCTTTATTAGCCAAGTATATTTTCTTCAATCATCCACTATTTGAAGAATTAAAAGGAAAAATCATTGAAATAGAGGAGGATGAAGAACATTTTTTATTGCCAGAAGAAGAACAAGAAAGTAGAATAGACACACTAGAAGGCGGTGATGTCATGATGGTCGCTCCTTCACATTTATTGATTGGAATTAGTGAGCGTACTTCTGTAGAAGCTGCTAGACAGGTTATTAGAAAGCTTTTTCAGAAGGATATTGTACAAAAAGTAACCTTGGTCAAAATTCCTGCAAAAAGGGATTATATGCACATTGATACAATTTTTACTCAAATTAAGCGCAATGTTTGGGTATTGCTTGGCTCTCTAGGGAGAACAAATGAGCAAGCTAAAAAAGATTTTATTTGGGATGAACTAGGACAAAGACCTATTCATGAAGAGTTGTTAATCAAACAGTTTTATAAAGAAGATGGAGAGGTAAAATACAGAAACTTCGATAATTTAGAAGATTTGCTGCGATATATATCAGAAAAAGATCTGAAGTCTGAAGAGCCGGTTCAGTTCGTTTACTCTGGGAATAATGTATTTCCTTATGGTGCACGAGAGCAATGGACAGATTCTTGTAATTTGCTCGTTCTGAAAGAAGGTGTCGCTGTAGGTTATGATCGGAATGACCATACTTCCGAGGCTTTTCGTCAAGCAGGATTTCAAACAATAGCTGTAAAAGAGTTATTGGTTCAGTTTGAGTTAGGAAACCTATCACCTGATACACTGGAAAATACCATTATACTCTTACCTTCCGCAGAGTTATCTCGTGCTCGGGGTGGTTCTCATTGCATGAGTTTACCTTTACTTCGTTCACAACTTTAATCCACAATAAAACGTATAATTGATATGATACAAGCACAAGCTACTTATAACTTATTGATGATTAGACCTGTACAGTTTAAATTTAATGAAGAAACTGCTTCGTCTAATGCTTTTCAAGATGCTTCTGCACACGAATTGCAGCCAAGTTTAACACAAGCGGACGCGCTTCGTGAGTTTGACGAAATGGCTAATCGCCTCAAATCTGCTGGAGTAAACGTCATTGTTTTTGATGATGTAGCTGATTCGTACTCGCCAGATAGTATTTTTCCTAATAATTGGGTTTCTTTTCACCACAGTGGAAAAGTAGTGTTGTACCCAATGCAGGCTGAAAACAGACGTGCGGAGAGGCGAATGGATATTATTCATGCACTTCAAAAGGATTTTCAGGTAGATGTTGTCCTTGATTTTAGTCATTTTGAAGGAGAAGAAAAATTTTTGGAAGGAACAGGTAGTCTTGTACTCGACAGAATGCACAGAATTGCCTATGCATGTTTATCTTCCCGTACAAACGAAGATGTTTTAGCCGCTTGGGCAAAACAAATGAATGGGTACAAAATTGTTAAGTTTCACGCACACGACCAAAATAACTTGCCGATTTACCATACAAACGTGATGATGTGTATCGGAAATACGTTTGCAGTGGTTTGTTTAGATGCCATTACAAATCCAGATGAACGTCTTCAAGTAAGGGATATCTTAGAGAAAAGTGGCAAGCATATTATTCCAATTTCATTGGAACAAATGGCTAATTTTGCCGGAAATATGCTCCTAATTAGCAAAAAGAATGGACACAGAATGCTTGTTATGTCGACTAGAGCATATCAGTCTCTTTCAAAAGCACAAATTGACGAATTAGACGATTACGCAGAAATCATGCATTTTGATTTAGATATGATTGAGAAATGCGGTGGTGGGTCAGCTAGATGTATGTTAGCTGAAATTCATTTGGTTGAAAAATGATTTTCAAATCGAGTAGTAAAGGCTCGCTCCAAGATTGCAATGGAGTGAGCTTTTTGTTTATAGGCTATTCGTTCATTTTATTCGTATTTAGTTTACACTTATTTAGGCTACACAGATGGCAATTGTAATCATTGGAAATGGGATAAGCGGAATTACTGCTGCGCGTCACATACGTAAAAAAAGTCAAGAAAAAATAATCGTCATTTCAGGGGAAACCCCCCATTTTTTTTCTAGGACTGCTCTCATGTATATTTATATGGGGCAAATGAAATATGAACATACAAAGCCGTACGAAGATGATTTTTGGCCCAAAAATAGCATTGAACTTATTCAGGATTGGGTAACTAGTATTGATAAAGAGGAACAATGCATTTTTTTGAGTCAATCAAATCAATGGATATCCTATACAAAATTAATCTTAGCAGTAGGTTCTAAACCCATTCAATTAGGGCTCAAAAATGAAAATTTGAAAGGTATTCAGGGATTGTATAGTTTTCAGGATTTAGAAGCATTGGAAGCAAGGACATCAGTCATAGAAGAAGCTGTTATTGTAGGTGGTGGATTGATAGGGGTAGAGCTGGCTGAAATGTTGTTATCCAGAGAGAAAAAAGTGACTATGATCGTTCGGGAGGATAGTTTTTGGCGTAATGTTTTGCCTATGGAAGAATCGGAAATGATTACGAGACATTTGGAATCACATGGATTAAAACTACTATTCAATGAAGAAATAGCTGAAATACATCCCCAAGAGAATTCAGGAAAAATTGGCGCGATTACGTTGAAGGGAGGGGAGAAGCTGAAGGCTGACTTTTTAGGTGTGACTATTGGGGTACAACCTAATGTTTCTTGGTTAAAAGGAACAGATTTGAATATTGAAAGAGGAATCGTAGTGAATGAATACCTTGAAACATCTTGGCCAAATGTTTTTGCCGCTGGAGATTGTGTGCAATTACGTCATCCAGACCAATACCGGAGAGCTATTGAACAAATTTGGTACACAGGACGTAAAATGGGAGAAGTAGTGGCAGAAAATGTCTTGAATCCACAATGCCAAAAATACTCACCAGGAATATTCTTTAACTCTGCAAAATTTTTTGATATCGAATATCAAATATATGGACGAGTCCCTTCTCACGAAGAAGAAGGGACTCATTCATTTTTGTGGATACACCCAAAGGAAAACAAGAGTGTGCGAATCGTATATCGAGAGGACGATTTGACGCTGGTTGGTTGTCATAGTTTCGGTATTCGGATGCGCCAAATTGTCTGGGAAAAATGGATAAAGCAAGGGAAGTCGGTGACTTACGCGCTTAGTGAGTTGGATCAGGCTAATTTTGATCCGGAGTTTTTTAGAAGATACGAGAAAGATATACGTAGGTTGTTTGTTGAAAAAACGGGGTTAACACTTCCCGAAAAAAAGAAAAGAATTTGGCAATTATTCAAGAAAAAAGAAGGGTAAAATGAAAAATACAAGCATCGCATTGATTGTAACTGGATTTACTATTTGGGTGAGTGTTCTGTTTGGTAATCGATTCGTGTTAACCGAATCCATTTTTATTGAGAATGTATCCAAAGAGCATCAGCTGTTATTGAGACCGCTTCTTAAAGATATGATTGGACGCGAATATGGAGAAATTTTTAGCTTTTCAACTAGAATTCGGCAAGCAATAACCGAAATCAATACAGGGTTTGATGCAACGCAGTCTTGGGATAAGAAAATTTATACCAAGTATGAACTTGAATTGGGTAAGGCTTCTGCCCAGGGTTTTTGGAAAGATAATCCTATGGCGCAGTGGTATTTATGCTTTTTGCCCATTGTGCTTGGTGCGTTACTTTTATTTTATACGGAGGTAAAGGAAATGACATCGAGTCGGCGAAATACAAATATTTTTCGGCATCCTGCTACTTCCCAGAAATGGTTAGGGATTGGAATTGGTAGCTTTTTGATTACTTTTTATATTATACTTTACTTTTTTCCTCATTTTCTAACGAATTGGATCTTAGGATTAGATGCATTGAGTCTTATTCTCAATGGAGGAAAGGCAAGTCAATGGTTTTTGTACGGCTTTCTTTACACAGTTGCGGTCGTCGTGATGGGGATTCGGATGATTTTAAAGTACAGAGATAATAGATATCAATTGGTGCGGACATCTTCTGTGATTTTTTTTCAGTTGTGTATCGCATTTCTTTTACCAGAGTTATTGAGTAAGTTTCAGTTACCGTCCGCTGATTTGAAGAATATGTGGCCTTTGGATTATTCGTTCTTTTTTGATTATCGTATTGACCAAAAAATACAAGGGGGGACTTTTGGAATTTTCCTATTCGTATGGGGAATTGCACTATTTGTTATAGGTGTTCCCATACTTACTTATATGTATGGAAAAAGATGGTATTGCTCTTGGGTTTGTGGTTGTGGAGGATTAGCAGAAACACTGGGTGACCCGTTTCGGCAGCTATCAGATAAATCAATAAAAGCATGGAAAGTCGAGAGGTATTTTATTTATTTTATTCTTGTATTTGTAACATTAATGACCGCTGGAGTATTATATAGCTATATAACGGGTAGTTCTATAATTGCCGGCTTTATTTCTGTTGAAAATATGAAGTATTATTATGGCTTTTTGGTCGGTTCTATTTTTTCAGGAGTAATCGGGACTGGATTTTACCCTTTGATGGGTAATCGGGTTTGGTGTCGTTTTGGGTGTCCATTAGCCGCTTATATGGGTATTATCCAACGATTTAAATCTAGATATAGAATTACAACAAATGGTGGGCAGTGTATTTCATGCGGAAATTGTTCTACGTATTGTGAACAAGGAATTGATGTACGGGCATATGCACAAAAAGGACAAGACATCGTGAGGGCTTCGTGTGTAGGATGTGGCATATGTTCAGCGGTTTGTCCTAGGGGTGTATTAAAACTTGAAAATTCAGGCGAAATGGCGGGTAAATCTCTCTAATTTTGTAAATTTATATTTTTGTATATTTACGCGTTTTTCTAACAATTAAATTAAAACCTCAATGGGTAAAAGATTACTAATTATCTTTTTTGTCTTTATCTCAGTGTTCAGTGCACAAGCGCAGGGTACTTTTATAGCAAAAGATAGTACAACGAGCAGTATTTTCCTTCAATGGAATAAACAGATTGGTTCGGTTACTACTTATCAAGTTAGGTTTAGAAATATAGGTACATCTGACTCATTTTCGATTCTAACTACCAAAACTAATTTGAACGACACAACATTTCTTCATACAGGACTACTCGAAGGTAGAGGGTATGAGTATAAGTTATTTATTGGCTCAGGTTCACCGACAGTATTTACAGAATTGGTAGGTACTTCTGGTTTTGCAAAACCTGAAAGACCGACATCACTCGGTGTTGTTCAGTCTACAACTACCCAAGTCCGTTTAAATTGGGCAGATAACTCTGGAGCTGAAAAGGGTTTTTTAGTTGAGGTCTCTACAAATGGAAGTAATACATTTAAAAGGGCTGGCAACGCAATTTCAGCGAATACGACTACGACTACGGTTTCTGGTCTTTCGATTGATAGTACCTATCGATTTAGAATTAGATCATTTGTGATAAATACAAATAAAACACCATCTGATACTGTGTTTTCTGTTTATTCAAATCTATCCGATAGTATCAAGTTAAGTGATGATATTGCTACACCACCGAGTCTTGTAGGAAGACAAATTTTTGGTAAGGTCGTACTTGAGTACACTTGGAATGATAATACAAGTAATGAGTCAGGGTTTGAATTGCAATTATCAAAAGATAATGGTGCAACATGGTTTTATCGAATGTACTACCCCGCAAATACTAACTCAAGTTCTGAAATTAGTGGGTTAGAGCCTACAAAATCATATATCGCTAGAATAAGATCTTTTATAATTAATACTGCAAATACACCAACAGATACATTGTATTCTTCTTTTAGTGCATTAACCTCGCCGGTGTTCCTTTTTCCACAACTCGAAGGCCCCAAAAATCTCGTAGTGAATTATACATCGAGGTTTGATGAGCTAGAAATCCTTTGGGATGACCCAGATACCTATGAAAATCAGTATGAAATTCAGTATTCATTAGATCAAGGAAAAACGTGGAAAATCTTTGCTGACCTACCTCCGAATACTACGTCAAAAGGTCGATACCTAGCGAAAGGAATTATCGGAAATGTCGATTACCTTTTTAAAATGGTATCAATAAATACTGCTGGGCCGTCTCCCTTTTCTAACACAGTATTTATCGTATCAAGACCAGAACCACCCAAGGCTCCCTCCGAGTTAACTGCAGTAGAGGTTCAATTATATGTGGTGATTCTTCGTTGGAAAGATAACTCGAATAATGAGGATCGTTTTGTAATTGAACGTTCAGCTGATAATGGGCTTACCTGGGTGGTATCCAAGACAGTAGATAAGAATGTAACATCCACTTTTGACCCTGGTTTAATGGATGGAACAACATATCAATATAGAATAAAGTCACAAAATATTAGTGGAAGTGCGATATCCAATGTCATTACCATTCAAACCAGAAAATTAGTCACCCCCAATCGCCCTGAAAACCTTAAAGTTGTTGTACTCTCCGACAAAGAAGTACGTCTCAATTGGGTGAATAGTATAAATGAAGACTTTACATTCAATACCAATACGAGAAAGAAAAATATTGTGAGGGTGTATGCTTTAAACCGACTACAAAATGAAATTGAAATCAATCGCGACTCTAATTCAGTGTTATTGACAAATTTATTGCCGAAAGTAGATTATGGTTTTATCGTATTTGCTGTGAATGATGCGGGTGAATCGGGTTCTGGTTTTGTGTATGCTACCTTGTTGGGACCTCCGTCAGCCCCTACCAATTTGGTGACTTCCGAAACGTTTAATAATGTGGGTGATAGATATTTTAATCTAGGATGGCGAGATAATTCAAACGATGAAGAAGGGTTCATTATACGTGCGGGGAATTCACCATCAGCATTAACTGAAATTGCAAAAGTAGCACCAAATAAAATGAACTTCTTTCACTTTCCATATGATGAAGGCGTAAGTTGGTATTATACTATACAGGCATTCAATAAATTTGGGAAGTCATCAGAAACAAATATGGTGAGAATGGATGTATCCTATACCAAAGCACCGAATGCACCCTATCACTTCCGCGGCACTTACGAACAGGCATCAAAGTCTGTGAGATTGTCGTGGTTGGATAATTCAATTCGTGAGTCTAGTTTTGATATTTATAGGTCGTCAAATAATGGAGCATCCTTTGAAAGAATAGCATCTTTATCAAGAAATACTCTTGCCTATCAAGATGTCAACGTTTCTCAAGGTGTTACGTATCAGTATCGAATTCAGGCTGTCAATCCATTTGGTGGTTCGGCATTTGCCAATACGCTCATTATTCCTATTTTAAGTGCACAAGCCCAATTATCTCCTGATTTTATGCGGGTTTTTCCAAATCCAACCACAGACGTATTGTTTTTGGATAATCAAACGGGTATTGACCTAAGTGGAGCAAAAGTTGAAATCACGAATGAAATTGGGCGGGTTGTTTTCTCAGCAGAATGGAGAAACCAGATGGAAAAGATGAATCTTCAGTCTCTCAAGCCGGGTTCATATACGATCAGCATAAAAACGGAACAAGGTGTAATTGCTAAAAAAATATACAAATATTAATAGAGAAAGTTGAAACTAACTGAAGCAAGGGGTTGATTATAGAATCAACCCCTTTTTTTAAGAAAGAGTATAATTTTTTTTTATTAAAAAAAGTTATATCTTTGCGTTCCAAATAGAACGAACTACCTCCAAATTGTTCAGATGAAGTCGTTTATCTTACGAAACCAATCTGAGCTTGACTGTGAGTCCAAAGCGTTTTCATCATACAGTCACTTATTCGCTTGTATGTTATTGCAGGAATTGACGAAAGGCAACAAGGTGTATCCTCACTAAATATTCACACCTTACCCACGCGGTTTTCATCAAATGTTCAAGTTGGGTGCGTGCCCAACCGCTGGTTTGTAGTAAATAGTTTTTTTGCCATTCGATTGGATTACTGCGGAATTTTTACGAATTTTGCGGCCCAATTAGGCGTATATTTTCATAGCGAAACAAATTTTAATAAAGACAATGTCTGGAATTATTGGTAAGAAAATCGGTATGACCACCATCTACGAAAACGGTCAGGCAATCGCGTGCACGCTTGTAGAAGCAGGTCCATGTGTAGTTACTCAAGTTCGTACAGCTGACAAGGATGGCTACGAAGCAATTCAGTTAGGCTTCGGCGAAAAGAAAGAAAAAAACACAACGAAAGCACTTCAAGGTCATTTTAAGAAAGCAAATACAACGCCAAAGCGGAAGTTAGTCGAGTTCAAAGAGTTCGATAAGTCTTTCAATCTAGGTGATGTTATTCGTATTGAAGATGTATTTGCTGAAGGTGAGTTTGTAGATGCAAGTGGTAACTCAAAAGGTCGTGGTTTTCAAGGGGTTGTAAAACGCCACGGATTCGGTGGTGTTGGTCAATCAACGCACGGTCAGCATAACAGACTTCGTCACCCTGGTTCAATCGGTGCATGTTCTTATCCAGCACGTGTATTCAAAGGTTTGAAAATGGGTGGTCGTATGGGTAACAAGAGAATCACAGTTCAAAACTTGAAAGTTCTTAAGGTTCTTCCTGAGCAAAACCTTCTCGTTATCAGTGGTTCAGTTCCGGGCCCTAAAAACTCGGTTATCACACTTCATAAGTAATTTTTAACAAGGTCGTCCCTAACGACATCGAAAAATAGGGAATAATAAGATGGAAGTAAAAGTTGTAGACAAAAATGGTAAAGATACTGGTAGAACAGTCACTTTACACGCCGATATCTTCGGTATCGAGCCTAACAACCATGTGATTTGGTTAGATGTTAAGCAGTACTTGGCTAATCAACGCCAAGGTACACACAAAGCGAAACAAAGAGCTGAAGTGAATCGCTCAACAAAGAAAATTTTGAAGCAAAAAGGGTCAGGTGGCGCTCGTCACGGCTCACGTAAAGCTCCTATTTTCGTGGGTGGTGGTCGTGTATTCGGTCCAACTCCAAGAGATTATAGCTTCAAGTTGAACAAAAAAGTGAAAGAGTTAGCTCGTAAATCAGCACTTTCAGTTCGTGCCGCAGAAGGAAATATTTTAGTAGTAGAAGATTTCACTTTTGATGTAGCTAAAACAAAGTCATACATCGGGTTCCTTGGTAATTTATCATTGAGCGGAGTTAAGACTATTTTATTGACACCAGAATTCAATGAAACTGTTTATTTGTCAAGTAGAAATATTCCAAAGACAAAGGTAACAACAGCTGCACAGGTGAGTACGTATGAGATCGTAAACGCTGAAAAAGTGATTATATCTGAAAGCGCACTTCCAGTGATTGAGTCTATCCTTAGCTAATGTAAATCGACAAACGAACTAAAGTAATTAATCATGAGCGTATTAAAAAAACCAATCATCACTGAAAAAACGCAAGGCTTGAATACACAAGGCAAGTATGCGTTCGAAGTAGATGTAAACGCGAATAAAATCCAGATTGCTAAGGCAGTCGAAAAGATGTACGGCGTTTCAGTTGCAGAAGTGAATACTATCCGTCAAATCGGAAAGACAAAATCACGCATGACCAAAACTAAAATGACTTCTGGTCGTACTGCAACAATTAAAAAGGCATTTGTCACTCTCAAAGCGGGTGAACTAATTGACTTTTATGCTGAATTATAATTAAACATTATAAATTTACAAGTATAGTTGCGCTCGTCGCAACTGCAAATTGAACACAAATGGCAGTAAAAAAATTAAAACCGACAACCCCTGGTCAACGTCATAGAATAGCGCCAGACTTCTCGGATATTACAGCAAGTAAGCCAGAGAAAAGTTTGACTACAACCATCAAACGTACAGGTGGTCGTAACAATGAGGGACACCGTACGGCGAGATATATCGGTGGTGGTCACAAAAGAAGATACCGTATTATTGATTTCAAAAGAGATAAAAGAGAAATCGCTTGTGAAGTACTTACAATTGAGTATGACCCAAACCGTTCAGCTCGTATCGCTTTGGTACAATATACAGATGGTGAGAAAAGATACATTCTTGCACCTCAAGGCTTATCCGTAGGTCAAAAGCTAATTGCAGGTGAAAGCGTAGCACCAGAGATTGGAAACTCACTCCCTTTATCTAATATTCCATTGGGTACAATTGTGCACAACATCGAGTTACACCCTGGAAAAGGTGCTCAGATGGCTAGAAGTGCTGGAACGTATGCACAGCTATTAGCGAAAGACGGGAAATATGTAACGTTGAAAATGCCTTCTGGTGAAATGAGATTGGTACTTGCTAAATGTGTAGCAACGGTGGGTTCGGTTTCAAACCCTGATCACATGAACGTTACACTTGGTAAGGCTGGTCGTAGTCGTTGGTTAGGTATTTCACCTAGAGTTCGTGGGGTTGCAATGAACCCAGTTGATCACCCGATGGGTGGTGGTGAAGGTAGATCCTCAGGGGGTCATCCTCGTTCGAGAAAAGGTCTTTTGGCGAAAGGTAAAAAGACTAGAAACAAGAACAAATATTCTAATCGCTTGATAATTTCACGTAGAACAAAATAAACGATTTATAAATGGCTCGTTCGTTAAAAAAAGGACCTTATATTGATTTTCGCCTTGAGAACAAGGTGGAAGCGATGAATGGATCAGGTAAAAAAACAGTGATTAAGACTTGGTCAAGACGCTCTATGATTTCACCTGACTTTATCGGTCATACGTTTGCTGTACACAATGGTAACAAGTTTATTCCTGTGTATGTAACAGACAACATGGTTGGACATAAATTAGGTGAGTTTGCACCAACACGTAACTTCAGAGGTCACGTAAACAAAAAGGATAAAGGTAAAAGATAATATTGAATCTGTGTTTTACAGATTTTGATGATAATCATTAATTGAAATGGAAGCAAAAGCAAGATTAAACGATTACCCTACGTCGCCTCGTAAAGTACGGTTAGTAGCTGACTTAATCAGAGGTAAGCAAGTAGGACAAGCTTTAGGTATTTTGAGTTTCCAAAGCCAAGCAGCAGCACCGGTAATGAAGAAGGTATTGATGTCTGCTATTGCTAACTGGCAAAACTTAAATGAAGACCAGAAAGTAGAGGAAGCTAACTTATACGTGAAAAGCATCTTTGTAGATGGTGGCCGTATGTTAAAGCGTTTGAGACCCGCTCCTCAGGGACGTGCCTACCGCGTACGTAAGCGTTCTCACCATTTAACTATCATTGTGGATAGTAAAGCAGGTGCGGCAACTGAAAATATTGAAACAGCACCAGCTGAATAATAATCACTGTAATCATTAATATAGTTACAAAATGGGACAAAAAGTAAATCCTATAGGTCTTAGACTTGGCTATATCAGAGGATGGGAATCTAGCTGGTATGGTGGAAAGAATTTCGCTGAGAAACTTGTAGAAGACGATAAAATTCGTAAATATTTGGGAGCCAGAATCCCGAAAGGTTCTGTATCTCGTATCGTAATTGAGCGTACTCTTAAAAGAATTACACTTACAATCCATACTGCCCGCCCAGGTGTTGTTATCGGAAAAGGTGGAAGTGAAGTAGATAAAATTCGTGAAGAATTAAAGAAACTTACAGGGAAAGACGTACAAATCAACATTTTTGAGATCAAACGTCCTGAGATTGACGCTAAGTTAGTGGGTGAGACAATCGCACAACAACTTCGTGCTCGTGTTTCTTACAGACGTGCAATGAAACAGGCAATCCAAACAGCCGTTCGTGCAGGTGCTCAAGGAATTAAAGTAAAGCTTTCTGGTCGTCTTGGTGGAGCTGAAATGGCTAGAACTGAGATGTACAAAGAGGGTAGAATTCCACTTCATACATTACGTGCAGACATCGACTATGCAATTTCGGAGTCGTTGACAGTGTATGGTATCATTGGAATCAAAGTTTGGATTTTTAAAGGTGAAGTATATGGTCGCAGAGATTTAACTCCGAGCGGTGAAGTAGCTGCAGCTGAAAAATCTGAAAGCAAACGTGGAAGTTTCAATCGCAACGATCGCTCATCAGGCGATGACCGCAACAAGAAACGTAAACGTAGTAATAACAATTCTAACAACAATAACAAAAGGTAAGCTAGTCGCTTATCTTGGTTGAGGGTTTCCCTCTAAAATACATTACTGTTATGTTACAACCAAGAAGAACTAAGTTTCGTAAGTCACAAAAAGGTAGAATAAAGGGTATTGCATCAAGAGGTCATGAGATT
Organism: uncultured Cytophagales bacterium; assembly: GCA_964399465.1. Lineage (GTDB taxonomy): Bacteria > Bacteroidota > Bacteroidia > Cytophagales > Spirosomataceae > CAYNRA01. The sequence continues at coordinate 50,954 of CAYNRA010000003.1, read as the reverse complement.
GCGTTTGGTTCTTTCGCAATTAAGTCACTTGAGCCAGGCCGGATTACTTCTCGCCAAATCGAAGCTGCCCGTATCGGGGTTACACGTGCAATGAAACGTGAAGGCCAAGTTTGGATCCGTATTTTCCCTGATAATCCAATTACCAAAAAACCTCTTGAGGTTCGTATGGGTAAAGGTAAGGGTGCTCCTGAGTATTGGGTTGCCAATATTTATCCAGGTACAATCTTGTTTGAAGCTAGCGGCGTATCTTTGGAATTAGCCAAAGAGGCACTTCGTTTAGCTGCTCAAAAGTTACCAGTTAAAACCAAGTTTATTGTTCGAAGAGATTACCAAGCATAAGTTGCTTGGTGTCATTTCTATACTTATAAGAAAGATTAAATAGAATGAAAAAGACAGATTTAAAGTCACTTTCGGTAGAACAATTAAACGAGCAACTCGTAGCCGAAAGAGAAAGATTACAAAAATTGAAGTTTGCTCACGCAATTACACCTATTGAAAACCCGAACCGGATTACACAGTCTCGTAAGGAAATAGCTAGATTGCTTACTGAGTTAAACAGCAAGTAACAATTAGTTTTTAATTACGTCGATTAAAGAAATATTCCAGATGGAAAGAAATGTAAGAAAAGAACGTGTAGGTGTCGTCACGAGTAACGCTATGGAAAAATCAGGCGTTATCAAAGTAGTACGTAAGGTGAAGCACCCGAAGTATGGAAAGTTCATGCTTAAGACCAAGAAAATTATGTTTCATGATGAAAATAATGAAGCAGGAATTGGTGATACAGTAAAAGTGATGGAAACCCGTCCGCTTAGTAAAAGCAAGCGTTGGAGATTGGTTGAAATTATCGAAAAAGCTAAGTAATTAAGATCATCCGTTTGATGAGTTAGTGTTGAACTAATGAATTCATACAAAATTATTCAAAAATGTTACAGCAAGAATCTAGAGCTAGTGTAGCGGATAATAGTGGTGCAAAAGAAGTCCTTGTCATCCGTGTTTTGGGTGGTACAGGAAAGCGCTATGCATCTATCGGTGACAAAGTAGTTGTCACAGTAAAGCAAGCTCTTTCTTCGTCAAATATGAAGAAAGGCACAGTTTCAAAAGCAGTTGTAGTTAGAACAAAGAAAGAAGTAAGACGCAAAGATGGTTCTTATATTCGCTTTGAAGATAACGCAGTCGTTCTTTTGAATAATCAAGATGAACCTCGTGGTACACGTATCTTCGGGCCAGTCGCTCGTGAATTACGTGAAAAGCAGTTTATGAAAATTGTCTCACTTGCCCCTGAGGTTCTTTGAGATAAGTTAATAGATCAGATATCTTTAAGATTAAGAAATTCCAATGGAAAGAAAATTCAATAAGCAACCAAAATTACACGTCCGCTCTGGTGACTTAGTGGAAGTAATTGCAGGAAATGCAAAAGGCAAGCGTGGTAAAATCACCAAGGTCTTCGTTGACAAACAACGTGTAATTGTAGAAGGCGCAAACATGATTAAGAAACATGTGAAGCCAAGTGCTCAAAATCCTCAAGGAGAAATCAAGGAAATGGAGGGTACAATTCACATTAGTAACGTGAAACTTGTTGATCCAGCAACTGGAAAAGCTACACGTACAGGTCGTAAGCTCAACGAGGCAGGAAAACTGCAACGTTTTTCAAAAGCTACTGGCAAATTTATCTAATTATTTAATTTTAAACGGAGGTGTGGGTCGGAAATCCACTCTAAGTTATGGCACGTCTTAAAGAAAAGTACAAAAAGGAAGTAGTTCCGTCTCTTCAAGAAAAGTTTAGCTACAAATCTGCCATGCAGGTTCCTAAACTACTTAAAATCGTTGTTAATCGTGGTGTTGGAGCAGCAACAGGTGACAAAAAACTTGTTGACAATAGTGTAGATGAACTTACACTCATCACGGGTCAAAAAGCAGTCCCTACAATTGCTAAAAAAGCCGTTTCTAACTTTAAGTTAAGAGAAGGTATGCCGATTGGTGCGAAAGTAACACTAAGAGGTGAAATCATGTATGAGTTTTTGGATCGTCTAATTGCGGTTGCTTTACCACGTGTACGTGACTTCCAAGGTATCAGCGATAAAGGCTTTGACGGAAGAGGAAACTATACATTTGGTATCAAAGAGCAAATCATCTTCCCTGAGATTTCTATTGATAAAATCAATAAAATCCAAGGTATGGACGTAACTTTTGTGACAAATGCGCCAACAGATGCAGAAAGTTACGAATTATTAAAAGCAATGGGTATGCCTTTTGCTTCGAACAAAAAATAATTATCTTCTTACGACTTAAGACATACAGAAATGGCTAAAGAATCAATCAAAGCTAGAGAGAGAAAAAGAGAAAGATTAGTTGCTAAATATGCTACCAAAAGAGCTGCTCTTAAAGAAGCAGGAGATTGGAAAGGCCTAGATGCACTACCAAAAAACTCTTCGGCAGTTAGATTACACAACAGATGTAAATTAACAGGTCGTCCGAAAGGATACATGAGAAAGTTCGGTATCAACCGGGTTACGTTCCGTGAGATGGCAGGAAATGGCCTTATCCCTGGTGTAACCAAGTCATCTTGGTAATTTTTTTTATAAAATTATTTTACTAATTTTGCAACCCGTTAAGTAAGTCGCTTCGATACTGCTTAACGGTTTCTTCAAAATAATTAATATTTCAAATGGTAACAACGGATCCAATAGCAGATTACCTCACAAGATTACGTAACGCAATCAAAGCGCGTCACAGAATTGTTGAAATTCCTGCATCCAACATTAAAAAAGAAATAACGAAAGTCCTTTATGACAAAGGATACATCCAAAGTTATAAATTCGTTGAGGAAGGTCCACAAGGGACAATCAAAATTGCACTAAAATACAATCCATTAACCAAGCAGTCTGCAATTGTTAATCTAACACGTGCTTCTAAGCCTGGTTTAAGAAAGTATTCAGGTGTGGATTCAATTCCAAGAGTTTTGAACGGTCTAGGGATTGCGATTCTTTCAACTTCTAAAGGAGTAATAACTGACAAAGAAGCCAAAGCACTCAACGTAGGTGGAGAGGTACTTTGTTATATATATTAATAAAAGTTGACCGCTCATTGCGAAAATGATGAGCCTTAAACAAATCTATTTATGTCAAGAATTGGTAAAAAAATAATCAATATGCCTGCCGGTGTTACACTCACTGTAGATCAAGGCAATGTTGTAACTGTGAAAGGAGCAAAGGGTACTTTGACTCAGAAAGTAGATGCAGACATTAAAGTAATTGTAGAAGATTCTATCGTTCGAGTAGAAAGACCTACAGAGCAAAAGCGTCATAAAGCATTGCACGGCTTGTATCGTTCATTAATCAGTAACATGGTTGTTGGTGTAAGCGAGGGGTATAAGAAAGAAATGGAATTAGTGGGTGTGGGTTACAAAGCGACTAACAATGGAAATATCATTGATTTGTCATTGGGATATTCACACAACATTTACTTTGTAGTTCCTAGTGAATTGAAAGTTGAGACAAAGATGGAGAAAGGTAAAAACCCAATCATCATCTTAGAAGGAATCGACAAACAATTAATCGGATTAGTTTCTTCGAAAATCAAGTCACTTCGTAAAACAGAGCCTTACAAAGGTAAAGGTATTCGTTTTGTTGGCGAGATTGTACGTAGAAAAGCTGGTAAAACTGCTGGTAAGAAATAAAATAAATTTCGATTAATTTAATTTAAAAGGAAATGGCACAAAGTAAAGTTCAAAGAAGACAAAAGATAAAATGGCGTATTCGGCGTAGAATCAAAGGTACAGCTGTACGTCCAAGATTGACTGTATATCGTTCAAATACAGCTATCTATGCCCAGTTAGTTGATGATTTAACTGGAAAAACCCTTGCCGCTGCTTCGTCTATCGAATTAGGTTTGAAGGGTGTGAAAGTGGAGAACTCAAAGCAAGTCGGTAGTAAAATCGCTGAGAAAGCTGTAGCAAACGGTATTTCACAGTGTGTATTTGACAGAAATGGGTATCTATACCACGGTAATGTGAAGGCATTGGCAGAGGGTGCAAGAGAAGCTGGTTTAGTATTCTAATTATTTGAATGATTAAGTGATGAATAAAGCAACAAAAGTAAACGAATCGGAGCTTAAAGAGAAAGTAGTCGCTATCAACCGTGTAGCTAAAGTAGTGAAAGGTGGTAGAAGATTCAGTTTCTCAGCAATTGTAGTAGTAGGCGACGGAAAAGGAGTAGTAGGACAAGGTCTAGGTAAAGCGAATGAGGTAACAGATGCAATTGCAAAAGCTATCGAAGATGCGAAGAAAAACTTAGTTCACGTACCTGTAATTAATGACACTGTACCGCATGAAATGCACGGTAAGTTTTCAGGAGGTTATGTATTTGTTCGCCCAGCAGCTCCAGGTACTGGAGTAATCGCGGGTGGTGCAATGCGTGCGGTCTTGGAAGCGGCTGGTATTCATAACGTATTAGCGAAATCTAAAGGGTCTTCAAATCCGCACAACGTGGTTAAGGCAACTTTAGATGCTCTTTCGAAAATGAAGTCACCACACGACGTAGCTAAGCAGCGTAATGTGTCATTAACAAAAGTATTTAACGGATAATCATCAGCATCGGCTGATCATAATATTATGGCAACTGTTAAAATAACGCAAGTAAAAAGCACTATTGATCGTCCTAAAAATCAAAAGCTGACTATTCAGGCTCTTGGTTTAGGTAAAATCAATAAATCAGTAGTGAAAGAAGTCAATGCTCCGATTGCGGGTATGATTAGAAAAGTACAACACTTGATTGTTGTAGAAGAAATATAATAGGCAAAGCCGAGTGGTCTAACGACTGCGTATCACATTAAATATATTTTCTCAAATGAATTTAAGTTCATTAAGTCCAGCAAAAGGTTCAGTAAGAACAAACACAAGACTAGGTAGAGGCCAGGGTTCAGGCGGTGGCGGTACTGCGAAAAGAGGTCATAAAGGGGCGAAATCTCGTTCTGGTTATAGTCAGAAAAGAGGTTTTGAAGGGGGTCAAATGCCACTTCAAAGACGTGTGCCTAAGTTTGGTTTCAACAACATTAATCGTGTTGAATACAAAGCTATCAACTTAGATACTGTACAAGCATTGGCTGATTCTATTGGTTCTACTGTAATCACTCTTGAAGTAATGAGAGAAAACGGTTTGATTAATAAGTCTGGTCTTGTTAAAATACTAGGTAGAGGTGAAGTTGGAGCCAATTTACAAGTAACGGCTCACGCTTTTTCTGCTTCAGCAAAAGAAGCAATCGAAAAGCAAGGTGGTACTGCTATTGTACACTCCAACTTTTCAGCTGAATAAGAATTAATGGGTCGAAAGACCCTTTACCTTTAGAATACTGTTCTGAAAATGAATAAACTGCTATCAACCCTAAAAAATATATGGTCAATTGAAGAATTAAGAAATAGAATTCTCAATACTGTATTAATAATCATCGTATTTCGAATTGGCTCATTTGTAGTTCTCCCAGGAACAGATCCTGAAAAGCTACAAGACTTGACTAGTTCAAACGGGTTATTAGGCTTACTTGATACTTTGGTGGGTGGTGCTTTCAGTAATGCATCCATCATGGCATTAGGAATCATGCCATATATTTCTGCTTCTATTGCAATTCAGTTACTTGGTCTAGCGCTTCCCTACTTTAGTAAACTCCAAAAAGAAGGAGAGTCAGGTAGAAAAAAACTAAATCAAATTACTAGATGGTTGACAATTGCTGTAACTATCACTCAGGGTTTTACCTACTTGAAAACTACGATACCTACTGAAGCTATCATGGTAAACCAAGGTCTGTATTACTTTTCATCAGTAATCATGTTAGTTGCTGGTACAATGATGAGTATGTGGCTTGGAGAAAGAATGACAGAGAAAGGAGTTGGAAATGGAATTTCAATGTTAATCATGATTGGTATCGTTTCTCGTTTCCCTGGTGCAATAATAGGTGAAGCTCAGGCAAGAGGCGCTAGTGGTGGCTTTTTGTTCTTTGTCATTGAATTAGTAGCATTGTTCCTTGTTGTACTATTTGCTGTTGCGATTACACAGGCTGTGAGAAGAATTCCAGTCCAGTATGCAAAACAAATTGTAGGCAACAAAGCGGTTACTGGACAAAGACAGTATCTTCCTTTGAAACTCAATATCTCAGGTGTAATGCCAATTATTTTTGGTCAAGCATTGATGTTTGTGCCTTCAACGGTAGCATCACTATTTGCTGAGAAGAGTGACACTGCTCAAAGCATAGCTCAAACATTTAGTGACATAACTTCTTGGCAGTATAATTTATTATATGCTTTTCTGATTATTGCATTTACATTCTTTTATACAGCAATTTCAATCAATCCCAACCAAATAGCGGATGACATGAAGCGAGGTGGTGGCTTCGTTCCAGGTATTAAGCCAGGTCAGCCTACATCTGATTTTGTAGCAGCTATATTGGATCGTATTACCTTACCAGGTGGTGTATTATTAGCACTTGTTGCTATTTTCCCCGCGATTGCAAGCCTTTTTGGAATGACACAAATATTTGCATCTTTCTTTGGCGGAACCTCCCTTCTCATATTAGTTGGTGTTGTTCTAGATACGTTGCAACAAATTGAAAGTTATCTTTTGATGAGAAGATATGAAGGACTGATGGAATCAGGTAGACTACAAGGTCGTCAATCCTCGGTTGTTGCTGGGTAATTATCAATCATGGGAAACAAACGTACAATAATCCTCAAGACTGACGAACAAGCTGAGATAATTAAGCAAAATGGTTCTATATTGGCTAAGGCACATGCTGAAGTAGCTAAGGTTTTAGAACCTGGAATTTCGACAAAATCGCTTGATAAGATTGCTGAGCAGTATATCCGAGACAACGGAGGCTTACCATCTTTCAAGGGATATAACGGCTTTCCTGCAACACTTTGTATTTCAGTAAATGAAGTTGTCGTACATGGAATTCCAAGTAATCGGGAAGTACAAGAGGGAGACATAGTTTCCATTGATTGTGGCGTTTTTAAGAATGGGTTTCATGCAGATAGTGCTTACACTTATGGCATTGGAGCTATTTCTGAGGAAGCAATCCAACTATTAAGAGAAACTAAAAATTCTCTTTATTTAGGAATAGAAGCAATCAAAAAAGGGGCAAGAATGGGCGATGTAAGTTTTGCAATTCAAAACCATTGCGAGTCACTTGGTTATGGAATCGTGAGAGAACTTGTGGGTCATGGTGTAGGTAAGTCTTTACACGAAGCACCTGAAGTGCCTAACTTTGGGAAGAGAGGTAACGGTACAAGATTGCAAGCAGGTATGGTCATTGCTATTGAACCAATGGTGACATTAGGTAAGAGAAATGTGATTCAAGAGTCAGATAATTGGACTATCAGAACAGAAGATCGGTCATTAGCAGCTCATTTTGAGCATACTGTACTGATTACAAAGGATGGTTCAGAAATTTTGACTACCTTTGCAGATATTGAAGCAGTATTAAAAAAGAAAAATTATTTGATCGCATAGCATTTATGGCAAAACAGGCAAATATTCAGGTTGATGGAGTAATCACTGAAGCTCTTTCTAATGCGATGTTCCGTGTTGAGTTAGAAAATAAGCACGAAGTAATTGCACATATCTCTGGTAAAATGAGAATGCACTATATTCGTATTCTACCTGGAGACAAAGTTAAGTTGGAAATGTCTCCTTATGACTTGACGAAAGCGAGAATTGTTTACCGCTATAAATGAGTTATTAACATCGTTTTATGTAGTTTAAAAATAAGTTATTATGAAAGTTAGGGCATCAGTTAAAAAGCGAAGCGTTGATTGCAAAATTATCCGTAGAAACGGTAAGATTTATATAATCAACAAGAAAAATCCAAAGTTTAAACAAAGACAAGGTTAATTTTATGAGGATTGCAGGTGTAGATATTCCAGACAAGAAAAGAGGAGAAATCTCTCTTACTTACATTTACGGTATCGGACGTAGCTCCGCTACTCAGATTTTAAATAAGGCAAATATTTCTGTACACAAGAAGGCAGGAGAATGGTCAGATGATGAAGCTAATGCGATTCGTGCCATCATTTCCGCTGAATTTACAGTAGAAGGAGCTTTGAAATCAGAGGTTCAGCTAAGTATCAAACGTCTTATGGATATTGGTTGTTATAGAGGTCTTCGTCACAGAAAAGGTTTGCCTTTAAGAGGTCAACGTACAAAGAATAACTCTCGTACACGTAAAGGAAAACGTAAGACGATTGCTAACAAGAAGAAAGCAACTAAGTAATTTAATGTAGATCAGGAAGCGAGTATTTCGTTTCGCCTTTCAATATAATTTTATTATCAATGGCACAAGCTAAAAGAAAAGACAAAGCTAAAAAGCGTGTTGTAGTTGTCGAAGCATTGGGACAAGTACACATCAAAGCTAGTTTCAACAATATTATTATTTCTGTTACGAACAGTTCAGGTCAAGTTATATCTTGGGCATCTGCTGGTAAAATGGGTTTCCGTGGTTCTAAAAAGAACACTCCATACGCGGCTCAAACTGCAGCTCAAAACTGTGGTCAAGTAGCATATGATGCAGGAATGCGTAAAGCAGAAGTTTTTGTTAAAGGCCCTGGTGCAGGTCGTGAATCAGCTATTCGTACAATACAAGGTCTTGGTATCGACGTATTATCTATCACTGATGTTACTCCATTGCCTCACAATGGTTGTCGTCCTCCTAAAAGAAGAAGAGTTTAATTTTAACTATTTATTAGTGGTAGTTTGGACTATGGGGCTACTCACTACAATTTACTAAATTTTATATGGCACGTTACACAGGTCCAAAGTCTAAAATATCTAGACGATTCGGAGAGCCCGTTATGGGGCCTTCAAAAGCACTTCAGAAGAAAAACTATGCACCTGGCCAACACGGTCGTGGTCGTAGAAGCAAAAAATCTGAATATGCGCTTCAATTGCAAGAAAAGCAAAAAATGAAATATACATATGGTATCTTAGAGCGTCAATTTGCTCGCACATACCATCTGGCAACTGTAAGACCTGGTCAAACAGGTACAAACCTTATTCAACTTTGTGAAGCAAGATTGGATAATGTTGTTTACCGTCTAGGAATTGCTCCTACTCGTCGTGCTGCACGTCAGCTTGTTTCACACAAACACATTGTTCTTGATGGTGAGGTGGTAAATGTACCTTCCACTTTCGTAAAACCAGGCCAAGTAGTAGGTGTTCGTGAGAAGTCAAAAGCACTAGAAGCAATTACTGAGAGTGTATCAATGAATAGCACAAAAAGATTCAATTGGCTTGAGTGGAATTCTGCTGAGTTAGCTGGAACTTTTGTAAGCTATCCTGAGAGAGATGCGGTACCTGAGAACTTCAATGATCAGGCTGTTGTCGAATTGTACAACAAGTAATATGTCCTACAATGCGTTGCCATCTCCGACAAAATCGGTGATGGCTTTGCATTGTTTTTTGGGATAGTCCCATTTTCCTTTCGTTAACGAAAATATATACTACAGTATGTCAATTTTAGCATTTCAAATGCCCGATAAAGTCGTCATGGAAAAAGCAGACGACTTCCATGGTTTCTTTGAGTTCAAACCACTTGAGAGAGGCTATGGTGTGACCATTGGTAATGCTCTACGCCGTATTTTGCTGTCTTCATTAGAAGGATATGCAATTACTGCTGTGAGATTCCCTGGAGTTCTTCATGAATTCTCTTCGATCGAGGGAGTTGTTGATGACGTTACTGAAATTATCTTGAATATGAAGCAAGTTCGTTTCAAGAAGGTTTCCGAGTACATAGATAACAAAATCACTGTTCGTGTAAAAAACCAAAGTGTTTTGAAAGCGGGTGATATTTCAAAATATACACAAAGTTTTGAAATTCTAAATCCCGATCTTATTTTGGCTCGTTTAGACGATAAGAAAGAGATTGAGTTTGAAATTATTGTGGATAAAGGAAGAGGTTATGTACAATCTGAAGAACATAAACACTCTGACCTTCCTATTGGTTTTATATCTGTCGATTCAATCTATACACCGATTAAAAACGTGAAATTCACTGTTGAAAATACGCGTGTAGAACAAAGAACCGATTATGAGCGCCTGTTGCTTGAAATCAGAACGGATGGTTCAATTCACCCGGAAAGAGCACTTCAAGAGTCAGCACATATTTTAATCCAACACTTCTTGAAGTTCACAGATGAGAATATGGTGTTCGATACCAAGAAAGACGAAGAGGAAAATATGGTTGATGAAGAATTCTTACACATGAGAAAACTTCTGAAAACGTCTCTTCAAGATCTAGATCTATCCGTAAGAGCTTACAACTGTCTTAAGTCGGCTGATATCCGTACTTTAGGTGACTTAGTACGTTTGGAGGTTGCAGATATGATGAAGTTTAGAAACTTTGGTAAAAAATCATTAACAGAGTTGGAACAACTCGTTGCTGAAAAGAATCTACAATTCGGAATGGACGTTATTAAATACCGTCTAGACGAAGAATAAATATAGCAGCTTTTTATATTTTTTTAATCGTAATAGGTGAATAAGGCAATTTGCTGCTGAAACCTTGTTTAACCGTTACTTACGAAATTTACTACAATGAGACACGGTAAGAAAATCAATCACTTGGGTAGAACCAAGTCACACCGCGAAGCAATGCTTGCTAACATGGCGGTTTCTTTAATCAAAGTAAAGCGTATCGAAACGACACTTGCTAAAGCGAAAGAGTTAAGAAAATACGTAGAACCTTTGATTACAAAAGGTAAATCAGATACTACACACAACAGAAGAACGGTATTCTCTTATTTGCAAGACAAAGAAGCGATTACAACTTTGTTCGGTGAAGTAGCTGAGAAAGTAGCTGAAAGAAACGGTGGTTATACACGTATCATCAAATTAGGAACTCGTCTTGGCGATGGTGCAGAAGTTGCACTTATCGAGTTAGTTGACTTTAACGCTTCCACAGCTGTTGCAGTTGTTGAAGAGGAAAAAGCAACAACAAGAAGAAGCAGAAGAGGTAAGAAAAAAGCAGACACAACTGAAGAAACTTCGACAGATGTGGAAGCTACAGAAGAGACAAAAGAAGATTAATTCTTTTCCTTCTACTTTTGTATTGTGGGAAGCCGTCAACAGACAGCTTCCCATTTTTTGTATAATAACAACGATTTTTCTATGAAGGGCGCAATTATAGATTTAGGTTCTAATACTTTCCAGCTTTATATGTTTACCTATGAACATGATAAGCTAGTTGATTTAGGAAGAAGGGCTATTGCATGTAGAATTGGTGAGGGAAGTTTCAAGCAGAAAATGCTGACGAATGAAGCCATGGAGAGAGGAATACTCGCTTTGAGGGAGTTCAAATCCATTTGTGAGAATGAAGGAATTTATCCAAATGAAATACGGGCTATTGGAACAAGTGCGCTTAGGGAGGCATTCAACCAAGCTGACTTTTGTCGATTAGTGAAGGAAGAAACGGATATCACTATCGAAATTATAGACGGGATGAAAGAGGCAGAATACATTTATACAGGTGTGTCCTCGTACGTAAAGGTAGCTTCTCCGAGTTTGATTGTGGATATTGGTGGTGGAAGTGTTGAATTTATTATCGCAAACCAAGATAAAGTTCTTTGGCAGAGGAGTTTTGAAATTGGAGGTCTCCGATTAATGGACATGTTTATGAAAAATGACCCGTTACCACCCACGATGATTCCTCGCATACAAGATTATCTACGTACTGAACTTTTAGCCTTAGCAAACGCGTGTCATCAGTATGCCCCGACTGTATTGATTGGTTCAGCAGGTTCATTTGAATCACTGGTTGATATTCGGAATCAATTGAAGAAAGAAGAAACACAGAAAGACCTTCTATCTATAGCATCGTTTCAAGAAATATATTTTGACTTATTGCAGAAAGGATTGGAAGAACGGTTAATTGTGCCAGGAATGATACCTGGCAGAGCTAAAATGATTGTTGTTGCTTGTGTATTAATTGATTATTTAATCAGTACGTTTCAACTACAAGAAATTCTCCTGTCCAAACATTCCTTGAAAGAAGGGGTTTGTATGGAGGAAATTAGTTTAAAAAGAGGACAGTAAAACATGCATGTAAATTATTATTTTTTAAAAAAACTAGCACAAGAGCTTACAGAAGTCATTGTATCTAAAAAGATTACATGTATTTTTTCTCAGGAGAAAGATGAATTAATCATAGGTTTTGGAGGGTTTTCAGATGAAGTATTTCTGAAAATTATGGTTAGTCCAGTTTTTTCAGGTATTCAGGTTGTTCCTAATTTTGAGAGAGCAAAGAGAAATTCGGTTGATTTAATGTCTGAATTGATTCATAAACAAGTACTATCCATTAGCTGTTTGGAGAACGAACGCTCGCTCGTAGTGGAGATTGAAGAAGCCCATAGCGTGTTAATTAAATTTCATGGAAACAGACCTAACATCATTCACTTTCAAGCAAACGAACCGATTTACGTATTTAATAGCCATTTAAAAACAGATTTTTCAATTCGTATTGAAGAATTACCTAAAAAAATTGAGCAAACGCATGTCGCTTTTGAAGATTTAAAAGGGGAGTACAAAAAACTATTTCCCACTTTTGGAAAGGAAGGACAAATCTATTTGGAAGAAGTAAAGCATTTTTCTGAATTAACAAAGATGGATGAAAAGTGGATGGTTGTAGATGAGTTGAGAAATCAATTGGAAAATACACCACTTTTCTATGTAACTCGTTTGTCAACCGGGATGGTACATTTGACATTGATGCCGTTTGGTGAAATTCTGCAAACGTGTAAATCGGCTATCGAAGCAACAAATGCGTTTATTTCTTTATATCAAAGAACATTTACGCTGGATAAAGAGAAGAATGAATGGATTCGAAAATTAGAAAGGGAAATAAAGCAGGCAAGTCAGTATATAGAACAAAGTTATTTACGCTTAGAAACATTACATGACGCAACAAGTTTGGAGGAGATTGGACATATTTTAATGGCGAATTTACACCAAATTGAAACAGGAATTACAGAGGTTGAGTTGATTGATTTTTATAGAGATAAAAATATTAAGATTAAGCTAAAGAAAGAGTTGAGTCCTCAAAAAAATGCGGAAAACTACTATCGAAAGGCAAAGAACGAACGTGTTGAGATAGAGAAAATCGAAGAAAATATCGCATACAAAGAACGTTTATTAGAGCAGTTAAAAGGGCAATTAGCTACAATACAAGATATAGAGACAGTTCGTGAATTACGTGCTTTTGTGAAAAAGGAAGGCATGGTACAAGCTGCAAATCTTAAACCCGAAGTCGCTGAATTATTCAAGAAATATCACTTTGAAGGGTTTGATATTTTGGTAGGAAAAAATGCAAAGAATAACGATTTATTGATCCAGAAATATTCATTTAGGGAGGATTTATGGTTACATGCGAGAGATGCACAAGGCTCACATGTGCTGATAAAACACCAAGCTGGAAAGAAAATACCCGTATCAGTGATTGAAAAAGCAGCAAGTATTGCAGCGTATTATTCAAAGTTACGAACAGAGAAGTTGGCATCAGTCATTTACACGCCTAAAAAATACGTACGAAAAGTCAAAGGATTACCAGATGGTGCTGTCATTTTGGATAAAGAGCAAGTCATCTTGGTTGAACCACATCCAAACTAAAAATTAGCGCAAAATTGGGTAATATAGAGGATAAATAGGATTTTTTATAGCTGATTGGTCAAAAAAAGAAAATCTCGATTAACTTTGTTCTTCGATGTGAAAATCGAAACCCCTTCACGAAAAAATGCCTAAAAATTCCAATCTCAAATCAGTATTAATTATTGGCTCTGGGCCTATAATTATCGGTCAAGCGTGTGAATTCGACTATTCTGGCTCACAAGCCGCTCGTTCTCTTCGAGAAGAAGGAATAGAAGTCTCCTTGATTAATTCCAATCCAGCAACCATTATGACAGATCCGATGAATGCGGATTTTGTGTATTTGAAACCCCTGGAAAAAAAATCCATTGTTGAAATATTACAGAAACACCGAGATATGGGAAGGCCGATTGATGCGGTTCTACCTACAATGGGTGGGCAAACGGCTCTCAATCTTGCTATCGATTGTGATAAAGCGGGTATCTGGAAAAAGTTTGACGTAGAAATTATAGGTGTAGATATTAAAGCGATTGAAACCACAGAAGACCGTGAGAAGTTCAGGCTGAAAATGCTGGAACTAGGCATCGGAGTATGTAAAGGAAGAACAGCGAAATCGTTTTTAGAAGGCAAAGAAATTGCACAAGAAATTGGCTTCCCGCTTGTCATTAGACCCTCATTTACATTAGGTGGAACTGGTGGTGGGTTTGTGAATACGCCAGAAGAATTTGATAAAGCGCTCAACAGTGGTTTACACGCATCTCCAGTGCATGAAGTTTTGGTTGAGCAATCTATCTTAGGATGGAAAGAATACGAGCTTGAGCTTTTGAGAGATAACAAAGGAAACATCGTCATTATTTGTACGATTGAAAACTTTGACCCGATGGGTGTTCATACAGGAGACTCTATCACGGTAGCACCAGCCATGACGTTGCCCGATACTATTTACCAAAAAATGCGGGATATGGCTATTGCCATGATGAACGGAATTGGTCAATTTGCGGGTGGTTGTAATGTGCAGTTTTCGTTAAATCCTGCAACAGATGAGATCATCGCCATCGAGATCAATCCTCGTGTAAGTAGATCTTCTGCTTTAGCATCTAAAGCGACGGGTTATCCGATTGCTAAAATTGCTGCTAAAATGGCGATTGGCTACAACTTAGATGAGTTGATAAACCCTATCACGGGCAGCACTTCAGCATTTTTTGAACCTGCGATTGATTATGTAATCGTGAAAGTACCAAGATGGAATTTTGATAAATTCCCTGGTTCTGACAAACGTCTGGGGCTTCAGATGAAATCTGTTGGTGAAACAATGGGTATTGGTAGAAACTTCCAAGAAGCACTTCAGAAAGCATGTCAATCTCTTGAAATTGGTCGAAACGGACTTGGAGCTGACGGAAAAGAGGAAAAAGACCAGGACAGATTAAAGCAAAGTCTAGCAAACCCATCTTGGGATAGACTTTTCCATGTATATGATGCTTTTAAAGCCGGTTTATCATTCAATACGATTCAAAAGTTAACCAAGATTGATAGCTGGTTCCTTCGCCAAATTGAAGAATTAATCCATCTAGAAAAAAATATTGAAAGTTATAAACTAGATACACTACCTGCTGATTTGTTGGTAACGGCAAAACAAAAAGGATATGCTGACCGACAAATTGCGCATTTGTTGCATTGTCTAGAAAGTGAGGTCTTCCAAAAAAGACATGAACTGGGTATCAAGAGAGCTTACAAATGTGTGGACACATGTTCGGCAGAATTTGAAGCAAAAACACCTTACTATTACTCGACCTTCAATGTAAATCAAGCAAATCCTGATAACGAGTCGGTAGTTTCAGATAAGAAGAAAATCGTGGTATTGGGTTCTGGTCCGAACAGGATTGGGCAAGGAATAGAGTTTGACTACTCGTGTGTACACGGCGTATTAGCAGCAAAAGAGAGTGGTTATGAGACCATTATGATTAACTGTAATCCTGAAACAGTTTCTACTGACCCAGATATTGCGGATAAATTATATTTTGAACCCGTTTTTTGGGAGCATGTATATGACATCATTTTGCACGAAAAACCAGAAGGAGTGATCGTGCAATTAGGAGGTCAGACGGCGCTGAAAATGGCTGAAAAATTGACTAAGTTTGGAGTTAAAATCATTGGTACTTCCTACGAAGCACTTGATTTAGCGGAAGACAGAGGACGATTCTCAGAGAAATTGAGAGAGCTAGAAATTCCGTATCCTTTGTTTTCGACAGTTCGTACGGCAGATCAAGCAGTAGAAGTTTCCAAGTCACTCGGATTCCCACTTTTGGTACGTCCAAGCTATGTTTTGGGTGGGCAGAGTATGAAAATCGTCATCAATGAGCAAGAATTGGAACAACATGTAGTAAAAATCTTGACGGATATTCCGGACAATAAGATTTTGTTGGATCACTTCTTGGAGAATGCAATTGAAGCAGAGGCAGATGCTATTTGTGATGGTACGGATGCATATATTATTGGAATCATGGAGCATATTGAACCCGCTGGTATTCATTCGGGTGACTCGTATGCGGTTTTACCTGCCTTTGATTTGAGTGAAAATGTGATTGCACAAATCGAAGAATATACGAAAAAGATTGCTATTGCATTGGATACCAAGGGATTGATTAATATTCAGTTCGCGATTAAAGACGAAAAGGTATATGTCATTGAGGCGAATCCAAGAGCTTCACGGACAGTTCCTTTCATCTGCAAAGCATACCAAGAGCCGTATGTAAATTACGCGACCAAAGTAATGCTAGGTGCGAAAGTAGCTGACTTTGATTTTAATCCAGTAAAAGAAGGATACGCGATTAAAATCCCTGTATTTTCGTTTAATAAATTCCCGAATGTAAATAAAGAACTAGGGCCTGAAATGAAGTCAACGGGAGAAGGAATTTATTTTATTGATGATTTGACAGATGATTTCTTCTTGAAAGTTTACTCGGAGAGAAATATGTATATGAGTAGATAATTAAGAATTATAAATAAAAAGGTCGGTTCTAAGTAATTGGAACCGACCTTTTTATTATCCCTTTAGGGATTAGATATGGGTAAACCTCAGTCTGTCACTTTACTTTCTATCTTTCGTGTCTATGCAAATCGTGACTGGGCCGTCATTGACCAACGTCACTTGCATATCAGCCCCGAAAATACCTGTCTGAACATCTTTTCCCAACTCCTGAGATAACCAAGCAATGGCTTTCTCGTAAAAAGGAATCGCAACAGATGGAGGTGCCGCCTCTGTGAATGAAGGACGATTCCCCTTTTTCGTAGAAGCAAATAACGTAAACTGACTAACCAGCAAGATATTCCCATCCACTGCCTGTAGGTTCAAGTTCATTTTTCCATCTGCATCTGAAAAAACACGCAAACCTATGATTTTTTGCATCAACCAGCTTAAATCCTCGTCGGTATCGTTGTGCGTAATACCAAGAAGAACCAAAAAACCTCTATCAATCTTTCCTGTTACTTGTTCGTCAACCACTACTTGTGCCGACGAGACACGTTGGATAACTGCAATCATGCTTAAATTAAATATGAAGTAATAGATGTGCAATGCCAAAATAAGTGCCAATCCCGACCAAATCGTTTGCAGTTGTGATAAACGGGCCGGATGCCATAGCTGGGTTAATCCCGAAATGATTCAAAATCAAAGGCGTGATGGTTCCCATAAATGACGCCAAAATAACCACAGATAGTAAGGAAGCACAAACTACCCAAAATAGGCTTGGCTCACCAATAAGATAAACATACAAACCCGCCAACGCGCCAATGACAAAGCCATTGAGTAAGGCGACCGTGATGATTTTGGCAAGACGTTTTCCCAAACTGATTTCCAATCCTGCTTTTTCTGCTAAGCTTTGTACAATCAAAGAGGAAGTTTGAATTCCTACATTCCCACCCGTTGACCCCATGATGGGAATGAACAATGCCAATGCAGTGATTTTTGATAATCCATCTTCAAAGGATTTGATGACAGTTGCTGCTAATAAACTCCCGATAACCCCGATAATCAACCATGGAAGACGCGCTTTTGCTAAAACCCAAACACTGTCGTCTTCTTCCGCTTCGCCGGTAATCCCGGACATAACTTGGATATCTTCCTCTGCTTTGTCTGTGATGAAATCGACAACGTCGTCAATGGTGATACGTCCCAAAAGTCTGCCGAGCGTATTCACCACCGGAATGGCTTCTAAATCGTAACGCTGCATGATTTCAGCAATTTCTGTGGCCGGTTTTGTTGTTTCTACGAATACAATATCGCGTTCACAGATATTCTCAATTTTTGTATTTTTCCGTGCTAGAACAATTTGCTTCAGTGAAACGATTCCTTGCAGCTTTTCCATTTCATCGACGACATAAACGGCATATACTTTATCTACTTGCTCCGCTTGTTTGCGGATGACTTCCACGCATTCACTGACTGTCTGGAGCGTTGTGACTTTTACCAGCTCTTTTTGCATCAAACCGCCTGCTACATCTTCGGGGTAGTGCATTAAATCAATGATGAATCGCGCTTGTTCGCGGTCTTCAAGCAAGGCAATGACTTGTTCACGGATTTCAATGGGTTGCTCATTGAGTAAGTCAACGGCATCATCGGAATCAAATAAATTGACGTATTTCGCGATTTCTTCCACCGTAAATTGTTCACGAATGAACTTTTTGCGGTCGTCTGAGTCAATATTGGATAAAATATCAGCACCAAGCTCTGTATCTACTAATTGAAGTAAATAATGCGCTTTTTCACCGTCTATTTCGTACAAAATAGTGGCAATATCGGCTGGAAATAAATCTTCTAATTCTTTTTGTAGGAATGCCTCATCGCGCTTGTCAATGGCTTCCTCAATAGTTAGTAAATACTCTTTACTGAGTTCAAAATTTGCCATATTGAAAAGATTTGACTTAGTTCGATTGTTTGGCGATACGCTCCTCTTCAACAAGATTTGTCAATAAGAAAAAATCTTCTACGGAGAGTTGTTCAGCACGTTTTTGCATGAATGGGTGCTCTAAAGTCACGTTGAGTGATTTCAAGGGATTCCGTAGCATTTTCCTTCGTTGCCCAAAGCCTACTTTCACGATTTGCTTGAATAACTTTTCGTTGCACGGTAATTTTTCCCGTTGGTTTCTTCGCAAGCGGATAATTCCTGAATCGACTTTCGGAGGAGGGTTGAACGCGCCTGGTAACACTGTGAATACATATTCGATGTCGTAATAGGCTTGTAATAAAACACTTAAAATTCCGTAGTCTTTATTTCCTTCTGGTGAAGCTATGCGTTCGGCAACTTCTTTTTGCAACATACAAACGACTTCTGGAACGGTATCTTTGTAGTCGAGTATATGAAAAAATATTTGGGTAGAAATATTGTAAGGAAAGTTACCTATGATGGCTACTTTTTCATTTTCCGCAAGCTGAAGCATCGCTGGTAAATCAGATTGGAGGAAGTCAGCTGAAAAAATCCGGTTTTCTAAATCTGGATAGTGATTTTTGAGATATTCTACCGATTCTTTGTCAATCTCAATCACAGACGTTTCATACGCTTCATTGGGCATCATGAATTGAGTCAGAACACCCATACCAGGACCAATTTCGAGTACTTTTTTGTACCCACCATGCAAAGAAAGCAAGGAGACAATTCGCTCGGCGGCTTTCAAGTCTTTGAGAAAATGTTGACCGAGATGTTTTTTTGCTTTGACTTGTTGCATAATGAACCGATATTGAAACGAAATGAAATCCAAAATTACCTTATTTATTCCTATTTCATGTTCCACAACTAGGATTTTTCTCATTTCTTTTCCATTCAGTCTGTTTATTCCTCTCGTTTTTTAGTAGCTTGTAAACGAATTTGAACTTTCTACCGACGAACTGTTTACCTATGACTCCTGTAAAATCAAGAGAGGAACTTGAGGCTGAAAACGCGTATCTACTTCAGCGCGTGGATTATTTGAGCCAGAACCAAAGCATTCACCAGTTACAAGATTTGGTGGACAATACCTCTGAAATGATTCTCCTTCTTACGCCTGATGGAAAATTTCTCTACGTCAATCGGGCTTTTCAAGAAATAATGGGTTTTTCAGAAGCAGAATTATCGGTTCTTTCTTTCTGGGATATTGTGCATCCACAAAATAGTGAAAAAACAAAAATTTCTCTTGAACGTGTCGCGACCGGCGTTCATTTTCATGACCTGGAAATTATTGTCAAGAACAAAGACGGCAAACGCGTGTATTTGTCTGGCGATGTAAACTGCCGATTTGAAAACGAGCAGCCTGTGGCTTTCCGCTGTTTATTCCGGGATATTTCACAGAGACACCGGGCAGAAAAAGCCCAAAATTTATATTATTCCATCGCCCAAACGAATCTGAGCTCAAAGGATTTGAATGAATTTTTGCATCAAGTTCATCTGGAATTACAGAAAAATTTATATGCCAATAACTTCTTCGTCGCTGTCTATGAACCCGAAGAAGGAACCATTTATTTTCCGTATCACGTGGATGAACACTACGAAACGGAGGAGAATTACATGCGTCGCAAAATGGGTAATGGCATTGAAGAGTACTCTATTGTACAGAATAAACCCTTATTCCTGACCAAATCAGACATACAGTCGCTCGTAGAAAACCAACGAGTGTTTCTGTATGGGAATGTACTGCCGGAAATCATGGTTTGTGCGCCCCTGATGGTCAATGGGAAAACAACGGGTGTTATCGGGATTAAATCCTACAGCGACGCAAATAAGTTCAGTAATCGTGATTTAGAGTTATTGGAGTTTGTATCTGGTCAAGTGGCTTTGGCACTGTTAAGGAAGCAAAATGAGGCAGATTTAATGCGGCAAACAGCACGTTTGAATGCCATATTCGATAGTAGTTCGCACATCATTTGGACAGCCAACAAAAAGAAACTCTTGAGCTCGTTCAATAAAAATTACGAAGCACTTATTCAACAAAAATTGGGCCTTAATCCGAAGATTAATAGTTCATTAGAGAAAGTTGGATGGAAATTGATTGCGCCTGAAGACCGCCCTGTATTGCGTGAAAAATACAATCTAGCTTTGGCGGGTCAGCCTCAATATTTTGAAATGAACTGGGGAGAGGTAGATGGAGGGAATGAATGGTATGAATTTTATTTGAATCCTATTTTATCGTCAGATAGTGGAGAGATAGAGGAGGTTTCTGGCATTGCGCGTAATATTACTACACAAAAAAAAGCACTACTCTCACTTCAAAAAAGCGAAGAGAAGTTCAGAAATATCATCGAATCATTCATTGATATTTACTATAGAACAGACTTGGCGGGTAATATCACCATGATTTCCCCTTCGGTTCTTACACACACAGGGTATTCTGTGCAAGAAGTGATGGGCAATAAGGTAGATAAATTTTTTGATAACGCTGTCGATAGTTCAAAAGACATTAAGTCGCTGTTGAAGTCCGGAAGCATCACAAATTTTGAAGTAAACGTAAAGCGGAAAAACGGTGAATTACGTCAGTTCATGTTGAATATCCGGATGATTAAAGACGCCAAAGGGATTCCGTTGGAGGTTGAAGGGGTCGCACGTGATATTTCTGAATTGAAGAAAAATGCGGAGGATTTAATTGTTGCCAAGGAGCAAGCCGAACATTCGTTGAAGGTTAAAGAGCGATTTTTAGCCAATATGAGCCACGAAATTCGTACACCGATGAACGGCATTATCGGAATGATTGACGTCCTCAACGAAACGCCGCTTGAAAGCAAGCAGAAGGAATATGTGGAAACGATTAAAAAGTCGTCTGAAACGCTTTTGACCATTTTAAACGATATTTTAGATCTATCTAAAATAGAAGCTGGAAAAATGGAATTGCATCTTGCACCTTTTATTTTGACGGAGATGTTGGATAGGTTGGTTACTTTATTCAGACAACGCGCGCAGGAAAAAGGGAATGAATTGGCGTATTGGGTAGCTGACGATGTGCCACCGTATTGGGTAGGTGATTCAACACGTTTGCTACAAATATTTTCCAATTTAACGTCCAACGCGTTGAAATTCACGGAGTATGGTTCTGTTCGAATTGATGTGCGAAAAATCGCTCAAAAAGGGAAAAAAGCGACGATAAAGGTAGAGGTTATTGATACAGGAATCGGGATTTCTCCTCAAAATCAAGCATTGTTGTTTGCTTCGTTTCAGCAAGTGGATAATTCTACCAAAAAATCTTTTGGTGGGACGGGTCTCGGACTTGCCATTTCAAGAGAGTTGTGTCGTCAAATGAACGGAGATATGGGAGTGGTTTCAGAAGAAGGAAAAGGAAGTTGCTTCTGGTTTACCTTGGAAATAAAAACGACGTCTATTGTTCCTATCAGTGAAAATATTCATACAAAAGAGGTGAAGTTTTCAGATTATTTTATTGATTATCAGCCTCGTATCCTTTTGGTGGATGATAACATGATTAATCGAAAAGTAGCGTCAGAAATTCTGTTGAAAGCGAATTGCCTAGTTACTACGGCTGAAAGTGGCCAGCAGGCAATCCAGAAAGTTGGGCAAGATGCTACGTTTGATTTGATATTAATGGATATACAAATGCCGGAAATGGATGGAATAGAAACGACACAACGGCTGCGAGAGATACATGGTAAGAAACTTCCAACCGTTGTAGCCATGACGGCGTATTCGATGCAACATGACCGCGAACGTTTTCTAAGTTTAGGTATGGATGACTATATTCCGAAGCCTATTCGGGCACAAAGTCTTTTGCAAAAGGTACGAGAAATTATGCTTAGAACACGCGAGAAACAAGCGGAAATTAATGAAAGTGCAAACACAGACAGCGGAACAACTTCTTCGTCCTATACATTGCCCGAAAGCATCGAGGCATTTGATATGGAAGTTGTAAAAGGGTTGTTTGAGATGGTTGGAGAAGAGACCTTGGTAAGTGTGTATGAGGATTTTATAACAGAGGCAACCGAACAGATTCAAACGACCAAACAAGCGTATAACTTAGGGGATGTCGTACAAATTCAGCGTGAATTGCATACGTTAAAAGGCAATTCAGGGACAATCGGTTTGATGCGGATTCATGAAGTGGCAAAAGACATTGAAGTCCCTGCGAAAGAAGGGAACTTAATGGATTTTGAAGCGAAAATAACTGTCTTGGAAGATGAATTCACCCAATTTATGCAAACATACCAGGCTGTAATTCAACAAGTTAAGGATTGAAGAGCCGACGAAGATAGGTGAAAGGAACCTCGATAAGTTGATTTACTTCTGGGGATACGCGGGATAGATAAACACCTACTAAGAATAAACTTCCTACAAAAGTGGACTGAAAAGTCATTTGGAAAATAGATTCTAAAAATGGCCAAGAAAGGGTCGGCAATTGCTGACCCATATAAACGAGCAAAGTGAAAAGAAGAAGTAAGATGAGTTGTTCTTTTCCGAAGGGATGTATCCGGAAGAAGTACCAAACCAAAAAAGTACGAACAAAATTGTAATATACCAAAGCGATGAGTGCGGCATAGGCAGCACCGTCTATCCCAAAAGAGGGAATCATCCATTCATTTAATACATACAGAATACCGACAAAACTGATGACCAAAAGGGAATCGTAGCGGTATTTCTTTGAATTGGACAAAATAAGTCCGTTTATTCCATTGCCCAAATCAACCAATTTCCCTATCCCAATGAGTAAAAGTGCCCATTTTCCGGCAGCGTATTCTGGTTTTATGAACGAAAAAAGTTCGTCTACATTCACCCAAACGAGGAGTAAAACAGCCGCACCAAATAAGAGAAGATTGATGCTACTTTTTTGATAAATGGTTTGGATTTTGGCGTAGTTTTCTTCGGCAAGTGCATCCACAACAATCGCGGAGGAGGCTTTCAAGACGCTGTTATACGACATCCCCATCACGGAGGCAAAGAGAAAAGCCGTGTTATAAATACCTGTTTCGCTTAGTCCTAAATATTTATGAATCATGATTTTATCTAGGTGGATAATAATCATAGAGGAAAGACCGGTCAGAATACTAAACCCTGCGAATTGTACGAATCCGGCGGCATGTGGGCCTTTGAAAAAAGTAGCGTTGGGAAGGAAGGAGAAATTACCTAGCCGAATAGCGCGAAATAGCATAAAGGCAGTTGGCAAACTCATGGCTAATACCCAGAGTGGCATAAATTGGTCAAAAGAAAACCAACCAAAAACCAAGGTAAGTAAGCTCAGAAGAAAGAAAAGACGTTGTAAAAATTGGCTGTAAAAAACACCGTGAACGGAATCGTACAATCCTCTGGCGTAGTTATCAAAAAGGTTGAAAAGAACGGTAGCAAACGCAATAGGAAGGAGATAAAAATAGTATGTATCCAATAATTGGTTTGTTCCACTTGCCTCTGTATGAATTAAGTAGGGTTTACCTAGTATAAAAAAAACTGTACCAATCAGAAGTCCTATGCCATTGATGAGCAAGCCGTAAAAGAGAAAACCTCGGTGGTTTTCTTCGGGGCTTCGAAAAAAAGAAAAATATTTGGTTCCTGCTGAATTGAAGCCCAAACTAGCAATCTGACAAAAAACATACATCCAAGAAAGCAGTAGTGCCAATAGCCCGTTTTGCTCTGTGGTAAGAAAGTTCGGGATAAGAAATGCCTGTGTTATAGTACCTACCAATACACCTGCATACGCAAAAACCGTACTTTGAATGGTTTGTTTCTTGATGATGCTGTTCTTCATAGAGTAAAAACAAGAAGACTATCTTTCCGAGCAAAGAAACTGGAAAGATAGTCGACTATATTGGAAAAATTAGGAATTATTTTGTGCGTCTGTTACGGCAATAGCCACCATATCAACAATCTCACGCACGGAAGCACCCAACTGCAATACGTGGACTGGTTTTTTCAATCCCATAACAATTGGCCCAATTTTTTCGATACCTGCCACCTCTTTTACTAGGTTATAGGCAATATTGGATGACGAAAGATTCGGGAAAATAAGCGTGTTGGCACGACCTTCGGCTAAGTCACTGAATGGATGATTTTGCTTCAAAAGTTCGGTATCAAATGCCAAGTGAGCTTGCATTTCTCCATCTACGACCATATTTGGGTGTTTATCTTTCAGAATTTCCACCGCTTTTCTCATTTTTATGGCAGCGGGTCCATCCGCTACAGACCCGAAGTTGGAGTACGTCAAGAGGGCAATACGTGGTTTGATATTGAATTTCTCCACTTCTTTTGCAGCCAGTTCCGTAATTTCAACGACTTCTTCTACGCTTGGGTCAAAGTTAATGGTTGTATCTGCTAAGAAAAGCGGACCAAAACGGCTCATCAAAATATACATGGCAGATACTTTCTTGATTCCTTCTTGGCGACCGATGATTTGCAAAGCAGGGCGAATCGTATCTGGATAACTACGTGTTAAACCACCAATCATGGCATCTGCATAGCCTGTTTCTACCATCATTGAACCGTAGTAATTTCTTCTACGCATGATGTCGTGTGCCTCAACAAGCGTGAATCCTTTTCTTTTGCGTTTATCAAAGAGTAATTTACCATACTGATCCAATCGCGCTTTTTCCTCTTCATTGACGGGGTTCATTGGGTCAATGATAGGAATACCCGCTAGGTCGATTTGGTTTTCTTCTAATAAAGCTTGAATACGCGATAGATTTCCTAATAAGATAGGTTTCGCAATGCCTTCTTCTACAACCACCTGGGCGGCTTTCAAAACAGAGATATTTTCAGCATCTGCAAATACGACGCGTTTCGGATTTTTCTTTGCTTTGGTAATGACAACCCGTGTCAAGGTATTATCTAGTCCAAGACGTTTTGACAGTTGCAATTCGTAGGCATCCCAGTCTTTAATAGGACTTTTTGCCACGTTGGTTTCCATAGCAGCGCGCGCTACAGCAGGTGCAACCGTTGTAAGAAGACGTGGGTCAACGGGTTTTGGGATAATGTAATTGCGACCATAGACAAGATTGGCTTCTCCATAAGCAAGATTCACAATATCTGGAACTGGTTTTTTAGCTAATTCGGCTAAGGCACGAACAGCTGCCAACTTCATCTCTTCATTGATGACTTTAGAACGTACATCAAGCGCACCTCTGAAAATATACGGGAAACCAAGAACGTTGTTCACTTGGTTTGGATAATCCGAACGGCCTGTCGCCATGATAATATCTTCACGTGCTGCAATAGCTTCTTCATAGCTAATTTCTGGTGTTGGGTTAGCCATGGCAAAGACGATACAATCGGGTGCCATTGACTTGACCATATCTTGGTTTAAGATATTTCCCTTGGATAACCCAACGAAAACATCTGCCCCAACCAATGCTTCTGCTAATGTGGTTTCTGCGGGCAAAGCATCGTTTGCAAACTCAATCTTCTTTCCATCGAGATTTGTTCTACTTGGATGGATCAATCCTTTGCTGTCAAACATGAAAATATTCTTCTTGTCTGCGCCCAAAGAATTGTACAAACGTGTACAAGAAATAGCTGATGCACCTGCACCATTAATGATGATTTTGACCTGACTGATGTCTTTTTCAACCAATTCAATGGCATTCAAAAGTGCGGCAGCACTGATAATCGCTGTTCCGTGTTGGTCATCGTGCATGACCGGAATATTGAGTTCTTTCTTTAGTCTTTCCTCGATTTCAAAACACTCAGGAGCTGAAATATCCTCCAAATTGACTCCGCCAAAAGTAGGTTCAAGAATTTTAACAGTACGAACAAATTCGTCCACATTTTTTGTGTCTAATTCAATATCAAAACAGTCAATATCTGCATAAATTTTGAATAAAAGACCTTTTCCTTCCATGACAGGCTTACTTGCTTCTGGGCCAATATCGCCAAGACCAAGTACCGCCGTTCCGTTGGAAATAACGGCTACTAAATTCCCTTTTGCTGTGTATTTATATACATCTTCTGGATTTGCCTGAATGGCTAAACAAGGTTCTGCGACACCTGGAGAGTAGGCCAATGATAAGTCGCGTTGATTTGCATATTCTTTGGATGGAATGACCTCAATCTTGCCAGGGCGCCCCTTGGCGTGGTAATGAAGAGCTTCGTCTTTTAGGGTTTCGTTTTTACTCATAAGGAAAATAGATGAAGTTTTATATTTGCGAAGGTAACGACAAAATAAAAAGGTTACAAAATCAAACTGAATTATATGTGGAATGCCTCACTACGATGTTTGAATTTGCTAGGGCTGTAAGTGCATAAGTCCTGATTTTAGCTTTCTGATGTCTCAAATTGTTCCCAACGGGTTCGGTCAAATTCTTTTTCATGATTGGCTATCCAGACGGTTGCTACGCCATTGCCGATAAAATTGGTTATAGCACGTGCCTCAGACATGAATCTATCCACTCCCAAAAGCAAAGCCAATCCCTCGATAGGAATTACTTGCAGCGCAGATAGGGTAGAAGCCAATACGACAAAACCACTGCCGGTTACGCCCGCCGCTCCTTTTGAAGTCACCATGAGAATCCCGATTACGGTAATCAATTGTTCGATTCCAAGTTCTACGCCATATACTTGCGCTAAGAAGAGTGTAGCCATCGATAAATAAATGGTTGTACCGTCTAAGTTAAATGAATAGCCAGCCGGAACGACAAGCCCAACAACTGGCTTAGAACAGCCCATTCTTTCGAGTTTTGCCATCAAAGAGGGCAATCCCGCTTCTGAGGAAGACGTACCCAAAACAATCAATAATTCTTCTTTGATATAGCGTAAAAAAGTAAAAATACTGAGTTGATAATATTTTAGGATAAAATGAAGAACGACGAAAATAAAGATGGCCATCGTCGCATACACTGTAAGCATGAGTTTAGCAAGAGGAACAAGGGTGTAGATTCCATATTTCCCAATCGTGAATGCCATTCCACCGAAAGCGCCAATAGGTGCGAGATACATAACCAAATGCAACGCTTTGAAAACATATTTGGAAGCAAAGGTGAGACCTCGAATAAGGTTGATTTTTGCTTTCAATTTACCTAAAATGATCCCGAAAAGGATAGAAAAAACAAGTACTTGAATGGTTAGATTGTCCAAGAAAAACTGAAGCCATGAGAAGCGTTCTGCCCCTTTTTGATAATCTGAAACTGCAGATGTATCACCCATTTGAGCAGTAGAAACCCCTACTCCTGGTTGAATAACATACGCAGCCACAAGTCCAATAAGTAAGGCGAATGTGGTAACGACTTCAAAATAGAGGAGGGCTTTTCCACCTACTTTTCCTACTTTTTTTAAATCACCCATTCCGCTTATACCGAGTGAAATAGTGAGAAAAATGATAGGATTGATAAATAATTTGACAATATCAATGAAATAAGTACCCAAGGGTTTGCAGGCTTGTGCTGCATGCGGATAAAAATGACCAAGTAGTGCGCCTGTAAGAATAGCTGTTAAAACCCAAAATGTCAGATTCGTAATGATTTTTTTCATCGGGTTGGGGAAAGGGTAAATAAAAGCGTCTGTCTAGTTTTAGACAGACGCTCAAAAAAATTAAGCAAGCGTAAATGCTTTTAAATAAGTGGCGTTGGCTTTGGCTGATTCCAGCGGGGTAGTGCCATCAAATCGTTCCTGTTCTACGATAAACCGTTGTACGCCGTTGTTTTTTGCTACCTTCAAAATATCTGCGAATGGAATAGTGCCTTGTCCAATTAAACACGACGCATTCACAGGAAATGCTGGATTGACAGGCTCATTTTTCTGTATTTCTGTGATTTTTTCTGCGGCATACATGTCTTTGATATGCACCAGTTTAAAACGCTCTTTGTATTTGTTTAACCAAGCAATTGGGTCTTGTTTGGCGGCATGAACCCAGTAAATATCCATTTCGAAATCTACTTTATCTGCATCGGAGCCTTGCATCATGATGTCTTGTGGGAACGCCCCTTCCATCTCCGTGAAGCTATAATGGTGGTTATGGTACCCATAACGCATACCTGCGTCTGCACAAATAGCGCCCAATACATTGAATTGCTCCGTCGCTTTTTTAAATTCATCGAGCTTTGTTAAAAATCCTAAATATGGATTGAGTAAATGCGTGATACCCACCGATTTGGCATCTTCCACCAACTTTTTGAACTCATCAAGTAGTTCAGGTTTTAAGGCAAATTCTGGATTTACATGTGAGCTGACGATGCTCAATCCTAAGTCCGTGGTATATGATTTGAAGTCTGCGGGTGTCATGCCCCAAAAAATACCATTTGCTCCTTGAAAACTCTCAATTTGCTTGAATCCGTAGTCTGCTAATGCTTTTAATGTTCCTTTGGCGTCTTTTGCCATTTCTTCTTTGACTGTCCAAAGCTGTATTCCAAAATCACCGATGGTTTTGGCAACTGTTTCTGTAGATGATCCACCCGACGAACAGGCTACAAGTTGTTGAAGTACCAAAGGCGTAGCTACAGCGAACCCGGCATTGCGTAGGAAATGACGACGATTGACTTTCATGCGTTTAAAAAGGGGGTAAGGTTGAAAAAATGAAATGTAAAGTTAGAATATTTCGGGAAATACTCATTTCTATCGCTCTCTTTTTTCTATACACTTTGTTAGATCAATTACGCAATCTCCGCAGTCCCTCTTCTGATAAAATTTTAATCCTTCCAGAGGTGATGTCAATTAACTTTTCATCCTTGAAGTCAGAAAGTGTCCGAATTGCCGTTTCGAGCGAAGTACCTGCCAAATTGGCTAAATCCTCCCTGCCAACCCGTATTCCATCACGTAAGTCTCTCTCTGTCAGTTCTGTATGTGAGAAATAACGGAGTAATGATTCTGCCATTCGTTTCCGAACAGAATTATACGCCAGATGCAAAAGTTGATTTTCTGTCGTATCGATTTCCGCTGATAATAGTTGAATGAACTTCTTGGCAACTTGTCTATTTTGAAAGAGAAGCGAGAAGAAATCGTCTTTCGGAATCAAACAGATTTCTGTTTCTTCAAGTGCCGCCGCCGTATCTTGGTAGGCGGTTTCTTGTAATAAATGAACATGTCCGAAGTAATCACCTGCTTGATATAATTGAGTGATTAGTTCTTTGCCGTCATCGTTTGTTTTATACGTTTTTACTTTTCCTTTGATGACAAAAAAAAGATAAAAAGGAAAGGCACCCTCTCTGTAAATTTCTGCTTTTTTCTTGAATGTACGTATTTCTCTGCGTTCGTTCAATAAGCGCAATTCCTGGTCTCCACCAGCGTCTCGTACCATATTATCGAGTCCTTCCAGTGATTTCTGGTATTTTTGGTTTAAAACTTCCACTTTACGAAGACGGCTCTCTACCGCATTTAATAATTCTACGTCATCAAATGGTTTCGTAATGTAGTCATCAGCTCCCATATCCATGCCTTTTCGAAAATCTGTTCGCTCGGCCTTGGCTGTCAAAAAAATAAAGGGAATATCTGCTGTTTCTGGATTTTTTGTGAGCAAATGCAAGACGCCATATCCATCCAAAACAGGCATCATGATGTCACAGATGATCAAGTCTGGCTTTTCAGCAATCGCTTTGGTGACGCCTTCTTTCCCGTTTTCCGCGACGGTGACATCGTAGCCGTCGAGCATCAAAATTTCACTGGTATTTTCACGTATTTCTACGTTGTCTTCTATCAATAATATTTTTTTCATCTGTCATTCATTCGGTATTTGTACAAAAAAGGAAGTTCCTTGGTTTTCTTGGCTCGTGAAGGTAATCTTTCCTTCTAATAACTGCACATATTGGTAAACTATGTTAAGTCCCAAACCTGTTCCTTGAATATTGGATGCATTACTAGACCTAAAAAAACGATTGAATATTTCGGGTTGGTCTGCATCCGGAATACCAATACCCTGGTCTGTTATCTCGAAAAGCCACTTCTTTTGTAGGAAGCGGACACGTAAAAAAATATCTTGGTTTTCTGACGAAAATTTGATGGCATTACTCATTAAATTCATCAAAATATGCTTTAAAATTTTTTCGTCCACATATATTTCTTTTGGCGCATCAGGGGCAGTTTCTGTAAGTATGTGTTGATTTTTCTTTAAAATCCCTGAAACTTGTACTAGGCAACTCGATAAAATATCTTGCAATACATGCGTATTCTTTGTAATCAATACTTTACCTTCTTCTACTTTATTGACAGTTAACATGTCGTTCAGAATTTCTGTCAAATGTTTAACAGATTGCTTGATTCGCTGTATATGTTTGTTCCTTTGGTCTGTCATTTGTAAATCCGCGTATTTTTCCACCAAAGACATGGAAGAAAGTACGGTGGCTAGTGGCGTTCGGAACTCATGGGAGGCAATAGAAATAAAACGTGATTTCATGGAATTTAACTCGCGTTCCCGAACGAGCGAAAGATCCAATTCTGTTTTTGTTTTTTCTAATTTCCGTATGGCTTCTTTTAAGATTAAGGTGCGCTCTTCTACTTCTTTTTCAAGTTTTGATTTATAACTAATGAGCTGATTTTCAGCTTCTTTCCGAATGGTAATATCAATAATAAAGCCAATTACGAATTTTCCAGTACTGGATTCGTATGGACTTAAACTTACCTCTACAGGAAACTCCGTTCCATCTTTCCGGCTGCCGAATAAATCAAAACCTAATCCCATGGAACGTGGTTGAGGATGCGGAAGATAAGTATTCCGGTGCTTTACGTGCTTCTCATGGTACCGGGACGGAATGAGTAACTCGATTTTTTCACCAATTAATTCCCCACTTTCATAGCCGAACATCCGCTCAACGCTCGGATTTGTGCGCACAATAACACCGCGATCATTGGTAATTAAAATACCTTCCGTAGCGAAAGCAAAGATTGCCTCCACTTGATTATTCATATCTATCGTCATTTGATCAACGGGAGCGGTCTTTTTAGATAAATGTTTCTGATGTATCATTGGACAAATTAGAGGGTTTGTGTGCTTGAATTTATGATTTTCGTCATACTTTCCCAACCTTAACCCTTAAAATCTTATAAAACTGACGCTTGTCATAGGTACATACTTCCAAATATTCAACTTTTGTAGATACATAGTCTGCTATTCATCTATCCAAATGTACACCTATGCTTACCATTGAACCACACATGAAAGTTTCTGATTTAATGAGAGTTATCTCTGAAAACTTTCCGTATCTCCGTTTAGAGATTTATTGTCAAGGACAAGAAGCTATGTCACTTTGGCCAATGAAAAATCTGCATGAGCTGAGTAAACATAAAAATCCAGAAACGGTACATATTCGGCCCTCCATGGCTGTAAATGAAATTGTTGAGTTGTTTTGGCAAAAAATGGGGCTTCAAGTCATGATTTTTAGACGCATAGGCACTATGTGGCTGGAAACTTCTTATACTGGAAGTTGGTCTTTGGAACATCAGAACAATATGGGGTCTTCTATGGTATCTGTTTGATTATTGGTTGCTTGTATTTTCTTCTTTTTCTTTGTTTGGTGTGTAGGTCAATCGGTGCAAATAATAGTATTCTTTCACGGTTAATGTTTCGGGATTTCTTACCGTGATTAAGCCATGCGTCAGAAAATTATTGGTATACCAAGAAGTTAAATCAACTTGAAATTCGTCGATAATTCTTCCTTTTGTTGTTTCTTGTTCCCGTTGAATAGACGTTAGATTCTCCCAAGTGTGTTGTTCGTTCAATAATAGTGTTTGGATTGCCTTGTTTTTAGGAAAGGCAACCAGTAATCCGTTTGTTGCGGTATTGGTTGCTTGTACTTTCATAGAAAGCTCACTACTTTCCATATTTCCTAGGCCTACACTGTTATTCCAAAGCAGTTTACCATCCGCTGTGAAACCGCAGATGATGGCATGTGAGTACTTGAAATTATTGTAGTATTCTTTTCCGACACGATACGTTTTAATAAACTGAACTCCGTACCCATTGGGTGTTTTGTATTCAGGATAATATACTTCTGCTAGCATAACCCACTCATTTCCTTGCTGTATAATATCATGAACAAGTATTCGGTGTCTGATTTTTACGTCAATTCCTTTTTCCTTTTTAGCATCGATACGTTGCTTGATTCGCTGCTGCTTTTTCTCAGGCAAATAGCTAAAGAAATTAGATAAATGCGTGAAATCAACGTAATTGGTTTTATTCTCTTCCAAATCATGTAAGTAAAAACCCACCGAGTAGGAGGTACATCGTTCGGAATAATTACCCACGATGAGTTTTCGATTATCTGGTAAAACGAGCAGTTTTCCGGTAATAGGCACTTTTCCGTCTTCTCCAATTTGTTTGGAGCTAATCAATCGACCTTCGTAATCGTACGATTTTAGTAAAAAAGTACAGCGCCGTTCATCTCTGAGTAGTACAAATGTAGTTCCCGTTTCTTCATCTACCTCCAACGTACTGATTCGGTAATTGTTAGCATATAAATCGGGTAAAATTTTGGCATTTTTATCGAAAATCGTAATGAGTTCTACAACAGGACGGTCGTTGAATGTCCCACTCAATAATACTTTATTTTGTACGACACTGAAGTACTCAATATCCATGCGTGTCAGTAATTTTGTCTCCAAAAAAAACATATCATGCGTTGCCAAATCGAGTCTTAAAAGAAGGATTTCTTGACTGTCAATTTTTCGATATACTTGCCAAAGGGCTTGTTTTTTTTGTAGATAAGTCTTTTTTAGTTCATACAAAGTTGGAGGAGTAAAAAGTTTACTCCATTGAATTCGAAAAACAGTATCTAACTTTGTAAACTGTACTTGCGTATTTCGTCCGTAACTATTCGTCCGTAGGTTGGCTAATAACGCGCCGGATTCATCCAACGGAAACACATCAAACTCTTGTATGTATTGTTCAGAAAGAGGTATTTCAAGCCGTTGATTTTCAATGACTTGACTATATAATTGAAAAGGTAGAAGTAAGATTACGTAGAGAAAAATGAGCGTAAATTTGTGTTGCCTCATCAGGGATTGAGCGTTTGAATACGGGACAAAACACGGAATAAAGCGACTTGTCACCTCAATTAACTAAGTTGATTACCTCTAAGTTATGGATTTTTTTCTGATTTAATTCAAATCGTATCAATGTTCGGATAGAATGAAAGCCCACACGACCAGCTGCACCAGGATTGATATAGAGCAAATCTGGATAGCTTGGGTCTTTGATGACACGTAGAATATGGGAGTGTCCACAAATGAGGAGGTTGGGCGTATGTTCTGTTACTAATTTTTTGACACGTGTCGTGTAATGAGAAGGTTTTCCTGCAATGTGTGTGATGAGAATCCGAAAACCTTCTAGCTCAAAAATAGCATTTTCAGGCAAAGACCAACGGAGCTCATTTGAATCAATATTTCCGTAGACGGCGCGGGTAGGCTTAAAATCGGAAAGTTGCTGTAAAATTTCTTCGTTCCCGATATCCCCTGCATGCCAAATCTCGTCACAAGTTTGAAAGTGATGAAATACAGATGGGTCTAAATAACTGTGCGTATCTGAGATTAGGCCAATGCGTGTCATGGTTCTTTTTGCCATTTTACTTGAATGGCGTGGTAGTTTTCTTGTGCTAGATAGTCTTTTCGCATCGGGAATCCTTCCCAGTCGGCGGGTAGGAGAATTCGGCGGAGGTCTGGATGTTTATTAAAGTGAACGCCATAAAAATCGTATGCTTCGCGTTCGTGCCAATCGGCAGTTCGCCAGATAGACGAAACAGAGGGGAGTTGCGCTCTACCGATTTCACGCGGAATTTCACAATGAAGTGTAAAATTTTTCTCATATGGCAAAGAAGCCAAATGGTAAAATGCCTCAATTGTCCCTTTTTCTGTTCCGTTGTCTACTAAGGTGATGGACTGTAGAAAGTCGAAATAACATGCATTATTTGTATGGAGGAATTGGCAAACATCCAATAAAAAAGCAGGTGAAACAGACAAGTAGGGCTGTTGTACGTTAGGTATTTCACCGAGGAATGCTTGCTGAGGAAATGCAGCTTTGAGATGTGCCACTACTTGGTCAAAAGAACTAAAATCCATACGAAAAGAAAGTTAAATGCTATTTACTTCTATCTTGATTGTGCCAAAAGATACAGAACCGCCATACGTACTGCCACACCGTTTTCTACTTGTTCTAAAATGATGGAGTGTGGAGAGTCCGCTGCATCGCTGCTCAACTCAACTCCTCGGTTGATTGGACCGGGGTGCATCAAAACAATTTCTTTGTCTAACCTATCAAGCATTTCCCGATTAATCCCGAAGTGTTCTGTGTATTCACGCAGAGAAGGGAAATATTTAATTTGCTGGCGCTCCAATTGTATACGTAAAACATTGGCGACATCACACCATTGCAAAGCTTCTTGTAAATGCGGCATTATTTGCACGCCAAGAGTCGGTAAGTATTTAGGAATGAGTGTACTAGGGCCACAAACACGTACCTCAGCTCCTAATTTTTGCAAACAAAATATATTGGATAAGGCTACCCGTGAGTGAAGAATATCTCCGACGATAAGTATTTTCTTTCCTTGTAAATCACCTATTTTCTCTTGCATTGAAAACGCATCCAAAAGTGCTTGTGTGGGATGTTCATGTGTACCATCTCCAGCATTTACAATCGAGGCATCTATGTGTTTAGACAAAAAATGGGGTGCACCTGGGCTGCTATGTCGCATGACAATCATATCTACTTTCATAGATAAGATGTTGTTTACCGTATCTAAAAGAGTTTCTCCTTTTTTTACAGAACTTCCTGAAGCTGAAAAGTTTATGGTGTCTGCAGAAAGCCGCTTTTCAGCTAATTCGAAGGATAGACGAGTACGAGTGGAGTTCTCAAAAAAAACATTTGCAATGGTAATATCCCGTAGTGAGGGTACTTTCTTTATAGGTCTGTTGATGACCTCCTTAAATTCTTTGGCTGTTTCTAGCAGCAGGTGAATGTCTTCTGGGAGGAGAGATTTAATGCCTAAAAGATGTTTTGTACTGAAGGTATGCATGAATTCAAAAAGTTTGACAAAACTACTGATTATATCCTGTTTCTTGAGCACGAATGGCAAAAAACTAAGCAATTCGATGTCTAATTCATTGTATCTTGAAATTCTGTTTGTATCAATTGATCAAATACAAATTGTTTCGCTCCTACAAGCTTAGCTGTTTCTCCCATTGGAGATATAAGTACTCGCAACGCTTTTTTGAAGTCACGAAGACAAAATTTATTGATAGACTGTTCAATCGCTGTAGTCAAATTTGCTCCTGTATTTGTTAATAAACCATCAATAATAATTAATTCAGGATTTAATAAGTGGATAGCTATGGAGAGACCTTTGCCTAATTCTCTACCTAATTCGTAAATCAACTCAATGGAAAATTCATCTCCTTGATTTGCGGCTTCGATGATTGCCTCAATAGTTAATTCTTGATTTTTCCGGAGAACAGTTGGCGCATCTATTTTAAGTCCCTCTTGAGCTCTTCCTAGCAGGGATGCAACCGAGGCAACCGTTTCAAGACAACCAATTTTACCACAATGGCATAACCGTCCGCCAGGAACTACTTGGATATGCCCAATTTCTCCAGCAAATCCATCCGTACCTTGCATGATTTCCCCATTGGATAAAATACCTAAGCCAATTCCCCAATCTAAATTGAGAAGCATGACATTTCGCTTATTTTTTGCTAAGCCGAAATGGGTTTCCCCAAGAAGAGATGCTTTGGTATCATTGATGATAAAGGTGGGTTTCCCGCTTAACTCTTGAATTTTTTTTGTTAAAGAATTACCAGAAATTTGATGGTTTAAATAGGTTTGATTTTCCTGTGTTTCATTAGCAATTAACCCTGGGCTTGTCAAACAAACCCCCCAAATTGGCTGTAAAAATACAGTTGCTTTTTTGAGTTCAAGCGAAAGTTTAGCTACAAATTCGGAGTCATTGATTGCAAGGGGAAAATGAATTATTTTCTCAATTCGGTTCCGTAAATCCACTCGATGAATCGAGGTTTGATGTATGCCAATATCGATGACAAGAATAGACTGCTTTTCTCCATTCAAATCAAATAAAATAGGTTTTCGCCCAAATTTAGAATTCTGAGCACCAATCTCTTGTACCCATTGCTCTGTTATGAGTTCTTGCACAATAGTTGTTGCAGAGGGAATACTAATGCGTAAAATTCGAGCTAAAGAAGAAATAGTAATGGAGCCCTGCGCATAAACCGTCCTGACGGCCTGCTGTTTCAAGTGTTTTTTCTTTAAACTTACAACAGATTCAGTCGTTTCAAGCATTGGTTTAAAATTTTTAAATTAATGAAAAACATACATTGTATGTGTACCACGGGGAGTAAAAAAATGAGCTGGCTGTTTGATAAGGGTAGGTTTTCCTGATAACTCTTGGTATTTCCAGAATTCAATACTCCCAACTTTTAGCCCATATGAACCTAATTCATGGGTACTTACAGCTAGGTTTTTCCCCTCTTTATCAAAAACTACAGCCATAGGGAGTAGTCCTTCTATCGTAAAATCCTTCACTTTTTTAACGAGACCTTGTGGATTCAGACTGAGAAGGGATAGACTAGATTTGTTCGCCTCTGTGAGTTGGGTTTCAAAAAAAGTACTCTCTGCATTGCAAACAACTATTTTTTTTCCATCCGAAGAGATAGAAAAATCTTGGGGATTTTCTCCGACTTCGCTTCTTGACAAAAGGTAATGTGCTTCTCCTGGCTCTGAAGCTAACTTCACTACATAGATTTCACCAGTTTCACGAACTCTATAATCAGCTTTTGATTTTTTGGCATCTAGTACTAGAAAGTAATTTCCATCTGGAGTAAATTTGCCAATAGATGGTTTTTTACCGATTGCGATCGTTTGATCAACAAATTCGAGTCGAACAAGCCGTTTGGTTGGCCCGTCTTTTACTGCCCGTAAAATACCCAATGTCCGTGTTGTTTCATTGATAAATGTCAAGTAGTCTCCACTAGGATGCCATTGTAAATCTATAATTCTTCCTGAAGGTAAATTGACGGGCTTTGAGATAATTCGATTGGGTTTTCCTGACTCATCCAATTCTAAAACTTCAATTTCTCGCTCTTCTGTTGTAGAACTTATAGCAAGATGCTGATAATCAGATGAAATAGAGATACTTGTTGGATTTGCAGCAATAGGCATTTTAAATAATGCCTTAGGGACTTCCAGATCTGTAAAATCAACAATAGTCATAAATTCTCCTTTCTCCAGATCCTCCATTGTGGGGGAGACACTCACTTGGGTTATATTTTTGGGGATTGCTCCTCTGTGTTCCAAAACATATCCAAGGCGCAGGTCTGTATGAACTGCCATACTTTTTCCTACTCGAATAGCAGAGTTAGGTACAGAAATACTTTTAATTTCCTGCTTTTGAGGTTTTCCTAAAGGGAACGATATGACAGAGAATAAATCGCGTTGTGTTGGTTCTTTGTGTATCACCCCAGTACTAAATGTATATGGCTGTGTATCTGAGTCGTTCAGTAGAAATAAGGCTGAAGCTTCAAATTGAGGAGCTTGGCCAACTGCACAAAATGGGAATACACAGAATAAAAGGTAGAATTTTTTCATTGGTTTGGATGAAATTGAGCTAAAAAGGTTCGCAAATATCTATCTATTAAACCTATAATCAAAATTACGCTCACAAACCGTATGTACTAAACAAACTAAAAGTACCTGTTAAGAAAGTTGAAATAGCCGTTCCATGTGTTCCTCCTTGAATTGGAATCAATGTTACCTGCGTAGCTCCACGCTTTTTCATCTCTGCGACGGTTGTTTCACTATTAAAAAAAGGAACGTATTCATCTGCGGTTCCGTGGTAAAATTGTGTAACCGTTTTAGGTGCCCAATTCATCAAATCATTGTCTGCAAAGGCATTTAATAAAGCAGTATCTGTTTTATCTTGAATGCCTTTGATTAAGCTTTCTTGTAGAATTTGGTTAAACGAGACTGCAATTTGTGCCCGGAAACCATTTTGTGCAATTAGTTCAGCGAAAGGACTCTTGAAATAATTTGAAATTGGGCGGTTCAATCCATAAATTCGGTCGTACGTCTGTATGACCCAAATGTATGATCGGTTATGATTTATTTCGCCGACAGAGGGTTGTGTAGCTATCGTTTGCATAGACAATGTTTTGTTATACGCACCAGCTCCACAACTAGAAGCTACTAAATTGAACTCGGCACTTGCAGTCTCTTCCACTAACTTTTGCATAGCCAATGTCGCGTAACCTCCCTGAGAATAGCCAGCAAGTAATAATTTTTTATTCCAGTTGATGTTTTCTTTCTCCAAATACTCTTTAACAGCGCGTAGGAAATCAAGTCCAGGCTCTGCAAGTCCTTTCCGGTGTTCGTATGGGTGGGGAACATTTTTAGAGTCGCCATACCCAATGTAATCAGGCATACAAATAATAGTTCCTGTTCCCGCGAGTAAATTCCCGATCGAGATTTCTGTGCCTTCTTTGAAATAGGAGGGAGCATCTGTTTCGTCAAAAAGGGTTCCATGTTGGATGCTTGCTAATGGAGCAGCAACAAGTAGGTTCGTAGGAATAAGTAAAGCACCAGAAGCTGTGATTGGTTTACCGTCGGTATTTGTTGTTTGATAACTTATCTTGATTTGCTTGATACCAGATCGAACCAGCAAAGAAAAAAGGCTGCCTTGTGGCCCAAAACTTTGGTTGATGGTTTGTCGGATTTGCTCTGTGGTTATTTCTGCCTTGATATCGGCAGAAATTAAGTAACTTTTGGGTGTCTCATCTGGTGTAATATCCGTAGTTGAGCAAGAGCTAACAATGAAAAAAGAGATGAGTAGGACAAAATAGGTGATCTGTTTTTTGGAGTACCAAAGTGGGTTCATCGTTCGTATTTTTAAGGCGTTGTAGATGAGAATCTAGAAAATGTAACGAGAGAACCCCATCTTTTGTTGGAAAATCCGGTTAACAAAAAGAGCCCATACCGTCCGATATGAGCTCTTTTTGTTGAAAGTTAAATCAATTACTTCGTTACTAAGTTCAACGAAACGTTGAAGTCATCGTAAATTACTTTGTCTCCTAAACCGTCGAAGAAGGAAGCTGAACCAAATTTAACGTCAAAGTCAGAACGGTCTACATTGAAAGTCGCTTGAGCAGCTACTTTACCATCTACTACGTTTACGTATGCAGGGAAAGTAATCGCTTTCGTTTTTCCTTTGATAGTCAAGTTACCTGTAATCGTATATTTGTTACCTGCTTTCACAGTTGCTTTTGTGATAACAAATTTAGAAACTGGATTTTTATCAACAGAGAAGAAATCATCAGACTTTAAGTGACCAACTAACTTACCATTGTATTCTGCATCTTTGATATCATCACATACGATGCTCTTCATATCAATTTCAAAAGAACCACCTACTAATTTACCACCATCTACAACGAATGAGCCACTTTTGATATTAATTGTACCATAGTGTTCTCCTGTGAATTTTTTTGCTACCCATTTAAAGGTACTTTTTTGGTTGTCAACAGCCACTGTTTGTGCTGCTGGTTTTACAGGATTTGCAAATGCTGAAATAGCTACTGCAAAGAAAGCGATGAAAAGAAATGTTACTTTTTTCATTGGGATTAAATTTAGAAGTTAAAAAATATGTATTTATTGTTGTGTGTTTCTGAATCTATCTATTAATGAGTTCAATAATGCCGCCTCTTCTTCAGTAAGTCCACTGATGGCATCTTCCATTTCAGCCATTTCTTGGTTGAGTTTTTCCAAGACAACTTTTCCCTTCTCAGAAATGAAAACGTCACAAGCAC
The DNA here is from genome assembly GCA_964399465.1 of uncultured Cytophagales bacterium. Classification (GTDB taxonomy): domain Bacteria; phylum Bacteroidota; class Bacteroidia; order Cytophagales; family Spirosomataceae; genus CAYNRA01. Next base: position 10,663 of record CAYNRA010000003.1, on the reverse strand, counting down.
GTCTGTCTTGTTCGTTGTAGCTTCTATCTGCATAGCCTTTTTGAACAAGCTTATCTACCAAACGGGAGGCATTTGACATTTTGTCTAACATGCGCTCAATGATACCGTTAATCATAATTGGCTCGGGGTTGTGCCCCTTCAAGATGCGCAAAACATTGTATTGTTGTAAACTAATACCGTATTTTTTTAGTATCTTGTTCTGTTTCGTACATAGCCAATTGTTGGTGTACATGATATTCACCACGGCTTGCTGAGTTTCGTTACGAAACGGTTTTGTCTGCTTGATTTCTTTTGCTAATTCCATATTTTTGGAGTTGTACTAGATGTATGTTTGTACATTATTTACATTAGTTATTTTATAAACGGCTATTTTGTCTAATTTGTTCAAGTTCACGAAAAAAAAATGAAATTAACGCATCAATTAATTTTGGCATCTAATTCTCCAAGACGCAGAGAAATACTCGAAAAAGCTGGGTTTGAGTTTACAGTTCAGGTAAAAGAAATAGATGAATGTTTCCCTGAAGCGATGCCTTCAGAGGAGGTAGCACCATATTTAGCAAGACAAAAAGCACTTGCTTTCGGTGAATTATCTGCTGACTCTCTGGTCATTACAGCTGATACAGTTGTTATAGCTGATGGTCATATTCTAAATAAACCACAAGACAAGGCTGATGCAGAAAGAATGCTTTGGCTTTTAAGTGGTCGGGTGCATGATGTCATTACGGGAGTTTGTATTCGCACGAACCAAGAGCTCATTTCTTTTTCTGATAAAGCGTCTGTTACGATTAAAAAGTTAACGGAAGAGGAGATTGATTACTATATCGAGACTTGTAAGCCTTATGATAAAGCAGGTGCATATGGGATTCAAGACTTCTTTGGAATGGTGTGTGTCCAGGCAATTCAAGGCTCTTTTTACACGGTAATGGGACTTCCAGCTCATGCTTTGTACGAACGACTTATGCCTTGGAAAGTGAAATAAATAAAAAAGCGAGGGGAGAGTCCTCGCTTTTTTACTGAGTATAAAATGGGTTAATTACAGAAATCACGGATAACTCCGTATGAAGCAGAGTAGCCTAATTCACCAGCACGGCTTAAATCGTAACATCCTGAGTTAACATCTCCCAAAGCATATTTGATGATTCCACGTACATAGAATGCCTCTCCATACTTAGGATTGATTTTGATAGTATTTGTACAGTCAAGTAGAGCTTCTTTTTGTAAACCAATCGATGAACGTACGATACCTCTTAAGAAATGAGCTTCTGCATACGTCGGGTTTAATTCAATCGATGTATTTAAGTCCAAAATTGCGCCTTTGGTGTCACCACTTTTGAATTTTGCCAGTCCACGGCTATAAAATGCCTCAGAACGCTCTTCAGAGAATTCATTGATTTTACTATTTTCTTGAACTTTATTACGCAAATCATCGAGTGTTTTCTTACTCATCGAACCCAAATATTCGATTTTTGCATTTATATTGGTATTGTTAATTTCGATTGACTTAGATAAATCAGCAATTGCATTTTTCTGTACACCTAAACGTGAGTAACAAAAACCACGACCGTAAAGAGCTTGTACGTTCATTGGATCTAAGGTAATTGCTTTGTCATAGTCTAAAATCGCTCCTTTGAAATCGTCCACTTTTGTTTTGGCAAATCCTCTGTTCGCAAAAAGCTCTGTTTCTTCTGGACTCAACTTGATAGCCTCGTCAAAATCTTTGATAGCGCCCATGAAATCTTGGATTTTTAAACGGCTAAAACCACGAGAAGCAAATGTTTGTGAACGTTTTGGGTTTATTTCAGCAGAACGTGTGTAATCAACAATACTTCCTTGATAATCTTCAAGTGCTGCTTTGCAATATCCACGTGAATAGTAGGCTTGGTATTTAGCTGCATCGTCACTATTTAACTCAATTACTTTTGTAAAGTCTTGGATAGCTCGGCGGTAGTCTTGTAATTTAATACGAGTAAATCCGCGTTGTAAGTAAGCTTGAAAATCATTGTCAGCTAATTCAATTGCTCTGTTATAATCTTGTAATGCAGCTCTATTATCATCTTGTGCACTTTTACTTACACCTCTGTATAAGTAGGCCATCGAATTTTGTGGACTTAAGTCAATAGTACGGTCAAAATCGAGGATAGCACCTCTGTGGTCTTTTAGTACTTGTTTTGTCAACCCTCTGTTGTAATAACACTGAGCGTTTTCAGGATTCATGGTGATGGCCGTACTGAATGCTGTTAATGCACCAATGTAATCACCAGATTTGCTTTTGTTTACTCCTAGGTCAAAGTAATCAGCAGCGGTTTGTTGCGCTTGTGCCATGAAAGCAGCACATACGAAGGCTAAAATTCGGAATGTTTGTCGCATAAACAAAGTTGTTTAATAAAGAATATTTAGTTGGATGTTTAGATAAATACTCAACCACAAGACAAAATAAATTGCCCTTTTTGAGAATATGAAGATGCCTTGTAATTCGAGGTATTGAGCTTTGACAGCCAAAAATACAATTTTCAATTAACTATTTCTAGTATCTTGTTTTATTTACATATACTTCTTTTGAATATTCGACCTATACTCTTCTTTTTTACGGCTAAATAAGCAGGCTAAACCCAAAAAGAAGTGTAAAAAAGAAGGTTGATAATGCCAATTGCTTCAACATAGGGTCAGGGTTTTCTAATTTGGTAACTTTAAAGCCATTTAGAATAAACAGAGGATAGCTTAATAAGAACCAGTATGTGTTTTTTTGTTGGATGGCGACATAGAGTAAGGGCGCTGTCATTCCTCCAATTAAAAGAAACCAGTGATAAATCAATGCTTTTTTCTTGCCAAATCGTGCAGGAATTGTTTTTTTTCCTGCACGTGTGTCAGAAGCAATATCCCGAATATTATTGATATTTAGTACTCCTGTTGCAAAGAACCCGCTACTAAGTGCGGGTAGTAAACTCGTTAATGACCAAGTTTGGCTGTACAAATAATAGCTTCCAACTCCACCTACTAATCCGAAAAAAAGAAATACGGAAATATCACCTAGACCTGCATATCCATACGGTTTTTTACCTGCTGTATAGGTATACGCCGCCACTATGCACAAAATACCAAGTCCTAGGAATTGTAAAAAAGCAGGAGATATAAAGCTACCGAAAGCGACCCAAAGTAAGGTGATACCGGAGAATAGGGAAAGGGTAGCAAATAAAATAATAGCACGAAACATCTGTTGGGGTGTAATTACCCCAGTTTGAACAGCTCTGGCCGGGCCGATGCGTCCTGCTAAATCAGCACCGTTTTGGGTATCGCCATAATCATTAGCAAAATTAGAAAGTACCTTAAGGAAAATAGTTGTCAAGCAGGCTAGTCCGAAAATCCAAGGGTTAAAAAAACCTTCCGCAGAGGCGGTAAAACTTCCGATCAGAATAGAGGAAAGAGCAAGTGGGAGGGTTCTTGGTCGCGCAGCTTCTACCCATGGTGATGCCATAGTTGTTCCTTTTGTAGTTTGGGTAATAAGAAAATGAATTGTATTTCTTGGATAAAAGAAAAAGAGAGCAAATATACGTGATTTGCTCTCTTTTTGGTATTTACAGACCTACGGCCTTTTGGAAAGTCGGGTCTTTGGGTAGAACTCCAGACGCAAAGAAATGTGTTACTTCTCCGTCTTCATTAATGACATACTTGCAGAAATTCCAGGTAGGTGCTTTGTCGTTCCAGCCATTCAGGTCACTGTTACTTAGCCATTTATAGAGTGGATGTTGGTTGTTTCCTTTGATAACATCTACTTTACTGAACATCTGGAATGTAACACCGTAATTTTTCTGACAAAAAGCAGCGATTTGTTCTTCACTCCCTGGTTCTTGGTTCATAAAGTCGTTGGTAGGAAATCCTAGTACAACTATTTTATCTCCATATTGCTCATGAAATGCCTGCCAGTCAGCGTATTGTGGTGTATATCCACACTTGGAGGCAACATTCAAAACAACAACTTTTTTTCCTTTGTATTCTGAAAAGTCAATTTTCTTTCCATCCAAACTTGTCGCTGAGAAAGAATGAAAAGATCCTTTGGATGTTGTAGAAGCGGTGCGAGAAGCTATTTCTTTTTTATCAGAAAATAGATTTTTGATTGTTTGAAAGTTCATAATGAATAGCGATGTGCCTAGTAATGCTGTGATAAAACCGATTTTTTTCATTCAATTGATAACTAGAATAGACAAGCTAAACGAAGATAAACCTTAAATTGTTTGTACTGCCAGACTTGGATTTTTTTCTTCATGCCCCATCGAATACAACATATTTACATGTGATTGCAGCGCATCAAAGAAATTAGCTTTTGCATTGTAAACGAGACCAAATTCTTCGGCTGTTTTGGCTACGATAGGCGAAAGTTGTCTGTAATGTACGTGCGAGATAGACGGGAATAAGTGGTGCTCGATTTGGTAATCTAGTCCGCCAACAAACCAAGAGAAGATTTTTCCTTTGCTCGCAAAATTGGAAGTGGTTTGTAATTGGTGAACAGCCCACGCATTTTCAATCGTTCCGTGCGCATCTGGGAAAGGTTGATGAGCACCTTCCACGACGTGTGCCAACTGGAAAATCGTGCTTAAAATCATACCGGCGGTTACGTGCATGGTCATGAAACCAAGAAACCATTGCCCGAAGCTGTAGTCTGTAACGAGAAGTGGTAGAGCTAAAATGAATAAGACATATCCGATTTTTGAGATAAACAAAATGCGTAATTCGTTCGCCGGGAATGGTTTTACAACACCTTCTTTCGCCATTTTATTGAATAATCGAATTTCGTTGAAATCCTTCCATAGAAATGAAATAGTCATTAAACTATAAAGAAAAAACGCGTAAATGTGCTGAAATCGATGAATCGACTTGTATTTATCCTGAAAAGAAAGACGAAGTAAAAATTTACCTGTAATGTCTTCATCTACCTCATGTACGTTGGTAAATGTATGGTGCAATTTATTGTGTTGAACCTCCCAATTGTAAGCGTTTCCACCCAAGAAATAGATACTTGCGCTGAATAATTTATTCACCCATTTGTGCTTAGAAAAAGAACCGTGGATGGCATCGTGCATCACGCACATACCTACTCCAGCAACGCCTAAACCCATCAAAAACGTAAGAGACCATGCCGCCCAACCGCTCATGGGGGTAGTCAATAAAAATACAAACGGAACGAAGTAGAGAGTTAGCATAAACAATCCCTTGATAACCAATGCATTGCCTCCAGTTTTTTCAAGATTGTTTTCTTCGAAATAGGATTCAACGCGGGAACGTAACTCGGAAAAGAAAGCAGCTTGCTGCTTGTTCTGAAATTTGATTTTGTACATAAAGTAGTTTAAGAATAAAAAGAATGAACTTAGAGTGATTGAATAATAGAGGAATTTGAAATTTTAATAGGTTAAATCTATATTGTTCAATACAAAATAAGATAAAGCAAATTAAGTACTTTCAAGTAACTTTCCTATGAAATTGCTCAGGTATTGACAAAAACACGTAAGAATGACCTCTTTAACTAGAATATTTTACAGTTTTGTATTTTTGCAAATTCTATTTGTCTAGACTTGGCGTTTAACCAAATAGTTTTTTGAAGTAGATTTTTTATGTCTTGATGGTAAAAACAATGTTATAGTTTTCGCCTGTTTATACATGTTTAATGGGCTATGTCTAGATGTTAAAAAAGAAAGAATATGAGCTACAACGGTTAGAAATAAACGAATTATTTACCCAACTTCCTTATACACATTCATCCTCTCTAAATTTCAAATCTAGCAGTTTTTTACATAATCAAAGAAATAAAAAACCAACCAAAATAAATGGGCTGTCCACTCATTTTGGTTGGTTTGTGTATTTGTACAAAGACGTAATCTTGCCGAAAATCAACAACAACCTTTGGCAGGATCACAGCTTGCCGCTTCGGCTGGGGTGTCGGGCATGGCTTTGGTTTCTTCCAGCACTTGCTGTATCGCCTGAACGAAAACCTCTGGCGGCTGTGCGCCACTTATTCCGTATTTATTGGCAAGAATAAAGAACGGAACCCCCGAAACGCCCGCCCGTTGGTATTGTTCTATCTCGTTCAAAACAACGCTTTTCAGTGCCTCATTTTGCCAACAAGCAGCCGTTTTCTCTCTGTCCCAACCGAATTCCTCCAAAATTTTCGCGACTGTTTCAAAATCAGATAAATCTTCGCCATTCTCAAAATAGGCTTGAAAAAAACGCTCTTCTAATGCGTCTTTGACGTTTTCTTCTCCCGCAACTTGTAAAATTTGATGCAAAGGAAGCGTGTTCATTACCTTCGGCATTTGGTCAAAGGCAAAGGAAATACCTACTTGTTTACCTGCCTGTGTTACTTGGTCGAAAATTCCAGCCACTTTTGCTTTTTCTCCAAATTTCTTCTCAAAATAAACGTCTCTATCCAAGCCTTCCATCGGAATGGTTGGATCTAACTGAAACGGACGCCATGTAATCTGTACGCTGTTCTCTGGTAATTGTTGAAGCGCGGCTTCTAACCTTTTTTTGCCAATATAACACCAAGGGCAAGCGACATCAGATACAATGTCTATTTGAAGGGGTTTTGTCATTTTTTATTTCAATTTATCGCTCTAACAAAACCTTTTCTGATAAAGTTTACCAAAAGCACGCATCGCCTAATTTGTATTGTGTATCTATCTAACCTACAAATTGGGCTGTTTGCCGTCTATTTTGTCAAGCAAAACACTATATTTAACCCCATTATTCTTCACTAAACATGCATAAAATGAAAAAAATAGGTTTCCTTTTGTTGATAAGTTCGTGGGCGTGGGCTCAGCAGAATGTATCACAAAAGATTACGGTCTCTGACCTCACAAAAGTAACGCAGGTAACAGATGTACTCGTTTCCCCAGCAAAAAATCAGGCATTTTACCTACTCAAAAGTATAGAAGCGCGCCCAGATGCTGCTTTTGAGTACGACTACCGCTCTCATTTATTTACCGTGGATTTGCTGTCACCCACACCAACGCCCAAAGCCCTTACGCGCGGCGCTTCGAGTGTCTCTCAAGTTTCGGTAACCCCAGACGGAAAATCGGTGATTTTTGTGCGTGCGCAAGGAGAAAAAGCGCAAGTTTTCCAAATGCCCCTCGATGGCGGTGAGGCATTCCCGATAACCAAAAGTAAATACGGGGCATCAAGTCCTGTACTTTCTCCTGACGGAAAAAAAATCATTTTTTCTGTATCTATTTCTATGAAAGATTTACTTTCAGATTCTCTTTTAAATCCAGGGCTTGGCGTACCAGCTTGGTCTTTCGAAAAACCAGGTTTTGCGTCCAATGATTTCCTACGTACAAACAAGTCAGTCAAACCAAATCCGGACGGAACATTGGAAGAAATACGGGCTTTCTTAGCCAAAGATGTGGAAGATAAAAAAGCTAAAGTAATCAACCGCTTGAATTTTCATGGCGAGGCAGACGTAGAACCAGAACTTCGTTTTTCGCATCTATTCATCGCTGACGTAAAGGAAAATGCCGTCGCTAAGCCCTTGACGAGCGGTTTTTGGTCTGTTGGTCAAGCTGTGTGGAGTGCAGACGGGACAAAAATTTATGCCGTTACCGGAAAAGACAAAGATCAACATCCTGACAGAGAACAAGAAGCTGTTATTATCGAAATAAATCCGCTGACGGGTGCGCAACGCATTTTGATTGAAGAAGCCGGAAAAAGTTTTTACGGTGTGACTCCATCGCCCGACGGAAAAGCATTGGCGATGGTTATGAATACACCAAATCTACTTTCTTTTGGTCAATTGGTTATTGCTAAAACAGATGGCTCAGACCGGAAAGTAATCAATTTTGACCGCGTACCTTCTAATATGGAGTGGAGTGCTGACAGTCAGATTTTGTATTTTACAGCACAATCGAATGGTGGAGTTCCGTTGTTTAAATGGACGGCTAAAACGGGTAAAATAGATAGAATCACAGACTTTGAGTCAGGTATTACTTCTTTTGCTTTGGCTGGAAATCAGGTTGTCTTTGCGAAAACAGAAGTGAAAAACCCTTCGGAATTGTATATTTCTGATTTGACCGTAAAACAAGCGCGCCAATTGACCACACACAACGCTGTCTGGTTAGCCGGAAAATCGTTGAGCTATCCTGAAAAACGCACATATAAAAATTCACTTGGCCAAGAGGTAGAATATTGGATCATGCCACCTGCGCAACGTGAATCGGGGAAAAAATACCCTTTGTTATTGCAATTACACGGTGGTCCTACGGCGATGTGGGGGCCTGGGGAATTTTCGATGTGGCATGAATTTCAGTTTTTCTGTGCGCAAGGCTACGGAGTTGTTTATCCGAATCCACGTGGTTCGGGCGGGTATGGAAAAGAGTTCCAGTTTGCGAATTACAGAGACTGGGGAACTGGCCCGCAAGAAGATGTACTCGCGGCAGCATCGGCAGCAGCCAAAGAAAGTTGGGCAGACACAGCGCGGCAAGTCATCACGGGTGGTTCGTATGCGGGTTATTTGACAGCTTGGATTGTCGCGCACGACCATCGTTTCAAAGCTGCTTTTGCGCAAAGAGGCGTGTATGAACTGGCTACGTTTATGGGAGAGGCGAATGCTTGGCGACTAGCGCCCAATTATTTTGGATTGCCTTGGGAAGACGAAGCTGTTACGAAAATGAAAGCGAATTCGCCTTATACATTCGTGGATAAAATAAAAACACCTTTGTTAATCAAACATGGAGAAAACGATTTACGGACGGGCGTTTCGCAGTCGGAAATGATGTTTAGAAGTTTGAAATATTTGAACAAAGAGGTAGAATATGTTCGTATGCCCGGCGGAACGCACGAATTGTCGCGCTCCGGGAATGTTCGCCAGCGCATGGATCGAATTTTACGTATCTATGAATTTTTTGAAAGATACGTAGGTACAAACTGAGAAAAAGCAAGAAAATAAGTGGTACGGATAGATTCTGTTGGCTTGCCTTCAAATCTATCCGTACCTTTGTTTTTTCACTCATTCTTGATGAAACATCATGCAAAAACCAATTATTTCTCCCTCCATGTTGGCTGCTGATTTCGCCAATTTGCAGCGAGACACTGAACTCATCAACCAATCTGAAGCAGACTGGTTCCACATCGATATCATGGACGGGGTCTTTGTTCCCAATATTTCGTTTGGTTTACCCGTAACGGAGGCCATCAAAAAACATGCAACCAAGCCCTTGGATGTGCATTTGATGATTGTTCAACCCGAAAAATACGTGGCAGATTTTCGGAAAGCCGGCGCAGACATCATTACCATTCATGTGGAGGCTTGTACACATTTGCACCGCACACTCGCGCTTATCAAAGAGTTGGGTTGCCAAGCAGGGGTTGTCTTGAATCCATCGACTTCTTTGTCATTACTAGATGATGTTTTGCCCTACTGCGATGTTGTTTTATTAATGTCTGTAAATCCGGGTTTTGGTGGTCAAAAATTCATCGAAACGACATACGATAAAGTTGCTCGTTTACGCAAAATGATTGATGAACGAGGATTAGCAACGCTCATCGAAATCGATGGAGGAGTGAATCTGGAAACGGGTAGGAAATTGGTTCAGGCAGGTGCAGATGCGCTGGTGGCTGGTAGCTTTGTCTTCCAATCTGCCCATCCATTGCAAACTATCTCGGACTTGAAAGCATTGAAATAATCCAATCTCTTTTTCTATAAGACGGCTTACAGTGTATTTAAAACCACACTGTAAGCCATTTTTGTTGTCTATTCATGAAAAATTTGACCGAACTTCAGTGATAATGAGGTGCCAACAAAGAAACTCGAATTACCTTGATGAAGAGGCAAGTACCGAGCTTCAACTCTCGCCAAAAGCGGGGCAGCAGGGGCATAATCCATGTTGAGCGAATAGCCCCATGTACGAAATTCCCCGTTGTTTTCGGAAGAAATAAGTACGCCATCTCTGTCTTGATAATACTCGATACGCCCAGCCATTTTCATGTTTTTTGATAGGTCATATTGTGCGATAACAACCGGACTATACCAAACGGAATAATCGCTCTGCTTTATCGCTCTTTTTTGTTGAACGCCCACGTCTATTCCTGCAATAAGTCGGCTTTGGGGAGTGAGAGAAAAAATGCCATATTGATTGGAAAAATATCTTTTTTTAGCTGGTGTATTTGGGTCGTCAGAACCAATAAATGTACTCCAGTTCAGGGTGATTCCTTCTTTTGGTTTGTACACGATTTGTGTGCCAAGTGCCGGAATACGGTGATTGGGCAGACGTTGGATTCGTTGCCAGCCATTGAGTGCAGCCAACATAAAATGCCATTTTTGCGAGGGCGAATACGTCCATTTTGCACCTGCCAGAAAATAAGGTGAGTTTTCAGCCAATAGGGAGCGCGTCATTGTCCAGTTATCAGGTGATACGGCACTTTCGAAGCCAATATGTGAAGGAAAAATACCCATATCGAACCAAAATCTGTCTTTTTTATCTAGTGCAACGCCTACATTTGCTTCCAACAAGGGACGTAGCAAAACGGGTTCCGCTGCGTAATTGTCTTGAACATACGTGCCCGCTTGCAAGGCAAGATTTGCCCGGTATTTTTGATGCGAGATGTTCCATTTTACGTAGCCAAGATTTAAGTTCACCTCCTGATGCCGGTTATGGTTGTACAGAAATGGCATTCTAAAACC
>CAYNRA010000002.1:0-85836 GCA_964399465.1 uncultured Cytophagales bacterium | reverse complement strand
TTTTTAACCACAAAAAGGCTGATTTATTTCAAAGAATCTGTTGAACTTTTCCGTGGAAAGGGAGTAAAAGTTCATGGTTGGGTTTCAGATTTGTTGCCAATGTACTAATTTGATTCATCTCACAAATACGGTATGTTTCTACATTTCCGATTTTCTCGTCGATGGAGCAGCAAACAACATCTGAAGCAATGCTCATCATGTGTTGTTTTAGAAGTGATTCTTCGTGGTGTCGGATGGTCAAGCCGTTTTCTACAGAAATACCGTTCGTTCCCATGAAATAGGTATCCACTTTAAAATTCTTTAATTGGCGGATTAGGTCAAAACCCATCGTAATTTGGTATCGCTTGAAGTACGTTCCTCCGAGTAAAATGACTTCTACTTTTGGGTGATCGTTGAGTATCATAGCGAGTGGCACATTGTTCGTAATGACTGTTGTTGATAAATGTTTTGGGAAGTGCTCTGCGATATAGAAATTGGTGGTTCCTCCATCAAAAAGAACAGTTCGGCTAGTTTCAAGAGTGGGTATAATTTTCTTGAAAATCGTCTGAAAATCCTGATTTTTAGAAGTAGAATTTCCGTTTCCTGCTAAGCGTGATAAGTAGGAGTTGGCAACAGCGCCGCCATGCACCTTTTTTAGAAAACCCTTGTCTTCGAGCTCAATAACATCTCGGCGGATGCTATCGTAAGAGACATTCATCAGCTGGGCAAGTTCTACGAAATTGATTTTCTTGTCTGTACTTAATTGGTCTAATATTCGTTTGTGACGTTCGTGTTTTAGCATATTTTTGCGATATATTTTGCAAATTTGTGCAAATATTTGCTGTTTATTATTGCAAATTTAAAACAATATTGCATAGATTTGCATCGAGATACTTAATAACCTATAATGAATCAGAGGGCTCCAGCATTTTTTGTTGGAGCTTTTTTATTTTATACTTTCTAAGCTATGATAATATACGAAAAAATGCATCAAATAGTAGATATAACCGCTTGGTTGGTTATTTTTGCTTTATCCTAAAAACCAAAAATCAACCTTACTCTGTACGCATGAGCACAAAAAACGACAATCAACTACTCAAACTTCTCGGTGTCAGCTTTGGTATCGCCGTCACTATCGGTGGAACCATCGGAACGGGAATTTTACGCAAACCAGGTCCCATCGCAGCACAACTTGGCGACCCATGGCTCATTATGCTTGTCTGGCTAAGTGTTAGTTTATATGCCTTTTTAGGCGTATTATGTGCCTTAGAACTCGGTATTGCGATGCCCAAAGCAGGCGCTTGGTATATCTATGCTCGCCGGGCTTTTGGTGATTATTTTGGTTTTATCACTGGTTTTACTAGTTGGTTTGGAACGGTCGCAGCATTGGGTTTTGGCGCTTATACCATGAGTGAATATCTCGCGCTTCTATTTCCTTCTACCGAACCCTTCATTCAATATATTGCGATTGCCGTTCTCCTTGCCCTGACCGTCTTTCACTGGTTTGGTACGAAATCCGGTGGCCGCTCCCAAGAAATTCTGTCTTTTCTAAAAGCGGTTGGACTTCTGCTTTTTGTCGGTATCTGTTTTACGTATGGTGGTTCTATCCAAGCGTCAAGTCTGACAACCACGACAGAAACTGTTCTCCGTCCTGCTCTTCTGGTAGGTGTTATTACAGCTCTTCAAGCAATTTTTTATACATTCGACGGTTGGCACACAGCAGCCTATTTTGCCGAAGAAAATACAGACCCCGCTAAAAATTTACCGAAATCTATGATTGGTGGATTAGTGCTCATCGTCTTGATTTATCTATTAGTCAATGCCGCCATTTTATATGTCTTGCCCATGGATGTTTTGGCAAACTCGAAATTAGCTGCATCAGATGCTATTTTACTCATTTTTGGAGACCAGGCCTCCAAAGTCGTTACGCTTTTCTTAATGCTTTCGATTTTCGGAATCGTAAACGCCCAAGTCATGTTTGCTCCCCGTGTTATTTACTCGATGAGCCGTGATGGACTTTTCTGGAACAAAGCCCAACGCGTCAATGCAGGAGGTACACCATCAGTAGCCATGCCACTTACTACGGCGGGTTCTGTTTTGCTTATTTTGAGTGGCAAAGATACCTGTGGGATTTTGTCTGACATCGCCACATTTTTCTTTGTAATGAGCTATGCCGCAGGGTTTGCTTCTTTGTTAATGCTTCGAAAAAAAGAACCTGAACTTCCTCGTCCATACAAAGTTTGGGGGTATCCGTTTGTTCCTTGGTTTCTTCTGATCGTGTCTATTTTATTTCTAATAGGCGCCGTATATAATGACCTAAAGAGCAGCCAATATGCGTTGATTTTCTTGGTGATAAGTTATCCTTTGTATAAAGGAGTAAAAAAACTGAATGAACAACCTGCCTAAACGGAGAAAATAATGCGCTTAAAAACCCATATTTATCGTCTCCATAATTCCTTTGTTTTTCGGATTGCACACGGTTCGCGGTCTAGTATAGATACTTTTTTTGTTCGGCTGCAAGCAGATGGGCTGGAGGGTGTCGGAGAGGCGACTCGAAATGCACCGCGAACGTATCGAAACAGCAGTTTGGACGTCGCCCGAAGACCTTTGGCAGCAATTAGATCTTTTCTTGCACGAAAATCGCTTTGCACAATGTGCCTTAGACATTGCAGCACATGATTTATTCGCTCAAAAACAAGGCAAACCGTTATATGCGTCCTGGGGATTGAGCCTAGATACTGTTCCGCTGTCTAATTATACCATCGGGATTGATGAAATCGACCAAATGGTACAAAAAATGAAAGAGGTTGATTTTCCTATTTATAAGATAAAATTGGGTACAGAAAACGATTTAGCGATTGTCGAAGCACTCCGAAAGCACTCCAATGCAGTTTTTCGGGTAGATGCCAACTGTTCCTGGACTGTCGAACAAACCATAGAATATGCACCTGAATTAAAAAAATTGGGTGTTGAGTTCATCGAACAACCCTTGCCTGCAAACCAAATGGCAGAAATGGAGGAGGTCTTTGCCAAGTCTGTTTTGCCCGTTATTGCAGACGAAAGTTGTATTCAGGAACAAGATGTTTTGGCTTGCGTCGGGAAATTCCATGGCGTAAATATCAAATTAGCCAAATGTGGTGGACTCACTCCTGCACGGCGTATGATAGCCCAAGCAAAAGACTTTGGAATGAAAACCATGTGCGGCTGCATGACAGAAAGCAGCGTAGGTATTTCGGCTATTGCGCAACTATTGCCCCTCTTAGATTATGTAGATATGGATGGCGCTTTGCTCATCGCCAATGACCCTGCATCGGGTGTTCGTGTCGAAAAAGGAGCCGTGATTTTTCCAGAAAGACCCGGGATTGGAGCTATACTCCCTGATTTAGAGGGAGTATGAATATTTTGAAATCATTCATACCCCAAAACATGTTCTTTAAAATCAGAGAAAAGTTAAATTATTCACGCATCAATCAGATACAAAAAATATGAAATGGAGTTGTCAGAACACAGATTCTTTCACAGGAATTGCAGATATATATTTTCTTTCAGCCAGCACACTTTCAGCCGAACTAGCTAAAATAGCAACTGCCTTCCCGTTGGATTTTGCAACATTGGAACGAGAGTTCAAAGGACAAACCGATGAAGTTCTTCCGGTATTTATTCAAGGTAAAAAAGTCTATTTGGTTGGATTAGGCGAAAACCCAACGTCTCTTCGCGTGCTACAAGTAGCGCGGCACTTTTTCTTCAAATTTCATCAAAAATTAAATCAATCTGTTCAAATTTGTTATCTAGGCGAACAAATAGAAGCTTTGGCTACCGGTATTTGTCTGGGGCAATACCGCATTGGTTTGTACAAAACAGATACCTTGGCAGCGGCTGGATTTTATGTAAATCCCATGGTTGAGTTCATCACGGAAAAAGAAGGAGATGTTGTGGAAAAACAGATGAAACGCGGATTTGAAACGGCAGAGACACAACTTGAAATGCTGCGTTTGGTGGATGCTCCGGCAAATCACAAAACGCCAGATAAATTAGCGAATTGGGCGCTTGCTAGTGCTGAAAAATACAAGTACAAAGCAACAGTTTTGGACGCAGCTGCTTGTGAAACGCTCGGCTTACATGCTCTTTTGGCAGTAGGGAAAGGAAGTGTCGCACATCCGCCTTTGTTTATCGTCCTCGAATACGGAGAGAAACAAGCAAATAAACCAACGATAGGTCTAGTCGGAAAAGGCGTAACGTTTGATACAGGTGGAGTTTCGCTCAAACCAGGAGACAACATGAACTACATGAAGTCAGATATGGGAGGAGCGGCGGCTGTTCTGGGAACTGTCGAGTTGATGGCGAAACGCCACGTGCCGATTCACCTCGTTGCGGCAATTCCTGTTACAGAGAATTGTGTCGATGGACTGGCATTGAAACCTGGTGATGTTATCTCTTCTTTTTCAGGTAAAACCATAGAAGTGATTAATACAGATGCCGAAGGACGTTTGATTTTAGCAGATGGATTAACTTATCTGAACCGTACCTTCCAACCGGATATTTTGATTGATTTGGCAACTCTGACGGGTAATTGTATCATGGCTTTGGGTTATGCTGCTGCGGCTATGTTGACTTCAAACGATGCAATGGCGGCTTCCTTAACTGAATTTGGAATGCAAACAGGTGAAAAAGTATGGCGTTTGCCTTTGTGGGATGAATATGCCCCGATGATGGATTCAGACGTAGCAGATATTAAAAACCTCTCGTCTGCGCCGATTGCCGGAGCAATCACAGCAGCTAAATTTTTGGAGGTATTCACGGAAAAACATCCGGCTTGGGTACATTTAGACATCGCAGGAGTAGCTTTTGGTGACTCACCCTACGGAAAAATGAAGTCTGCAACAGCATACGGCATTCGCTTGCTTTCTGCGTATATCGAAAACCAGGCAGGGGTTTTGTGAGGTGTTTCGCTGAACAAAATAGTCATTAAATGAGTGAAAGCGTCATCCTAAAAAGGGATGGCGCTTTTGTGCTGAAAGCTTTTTTGAGGAGTGATTTGTATGTTACGAAACATAGATAGGAGTATGTCAATAATCGATTTTCTGACTTTGGTTTTAGGATATTAATAATGGAGCTTGGTGAATTGATTTTTTTGGAGGAATAGGAATGGAGGAGGCTATGTGTTTAAAAATTAACTTAAAAAAACAGGGCATTAATAGACGTCCTAAAATCTAAATTTTACAATAGTGGATGGAATTTATAGGGAGAGATTAGTATAAATTTTAGGCAAAATATCGAAGAAAGTATAATTATTGGCACAAATACTACACTTTAACAAATTGTTCAACAATGTAATTCATTACAAATGCATATCAATTTATAAGTTATTTTGAGAATTAGTATTTGTGGCTTTAAGCAATTAGTGACTAAATAAAGAGTGGTTTATAGCAACGTATGTAAGTAGTCAGCGGTATTATTTAGCCCACCTTTACGAAGTAATTCTATAACCTGAAATTCACTCAATTCTGGTTTTTTTTTATAAGTAACCATTTCTCGAAATGCCATTAGTGCTTCTTCACGATTTAAGTCAATAATGTCCGTAAGAAATTCATCAGCTGATTTCACTTTTATACCAAAGGTTTTAAGATAATGTTCAGGAAAATCTTTTAAATTATTTGTAACAATGATAGCAGCGTTTATTTTAATGGCAGCAGCTAAAACATGACAATCTTTAGGGTCAGGTAAGTTTAAACCTCTTACTATTTCTTGATAATTATGAACGAGTGCATCTGGAAAAGCTAAATTAGCTTTATGTACTCTTGTTGTAGCATCTATTTTAGAAATACCTTTTCTTTCCATAACATTCCTCCACTCATCAAAGATATCATTACTCCATTTGGGGCTATATAATTCATAGTGTGCGAACCAGAACAGTATATCACGTATTACAATGGGATAAATAACATTTGTATCTAAAACTACTTTGAGTTTACTAGTTTGAATCATACAATCCTATTTCTTCATCAAAGTTCATAATGGCAATTAGGTTCTTTTTTTGTTCTTCTTTCATAAGTTGTTTATAATTCAAGATGTCTTCAAGTAAAATTCTTCTGTGTTTACCTATTTTGGTAAATGCAATTTTACCCTCTTCCAATAATTTAACTAAATAAGGTCTTGAACAACCTAATATTTCAGCTGCTTTTTGAGTTGTTATTACAGTTTCCACAGGAACTATTGAAACCATTTTTCCTTGATTCATGGCTTTAAGTATATCCCCAAGTAATCTTAATGCACTAATTGGAATTTCAACTTTATTGTTGTTTTCTTCTATCTCAATTTTTGCCTTATCAGAAAATATTGGCTCTTTGTCAAGAGATAACGCACTTAAAGACGCATAGGCTATTTTTTGTTCATGTTTTGAAGGTCTTCTGATTTCATCTAATAACTGCATACGTTTTTTTGATTTAAATTTCAATACAAATTTATTCGAAATATTCGAAATAAATAAAATATTCGAATAAAATTTCCAGCTATATTTAAGAACGTTCACTTGATATTTCAAAAAAAATTACTTTGCATTAGAGCTAAATTAATACTGAATCATACATATCTTCAAAAAAAGGAATTTTACTTCCGCACGATAGCAACTTTTTTGCTAATTGTTCTCATTGATTGGTTTATGGAGGGTGGTCTTCAGCTTTTCAAAAGGAATACTTTTTCTCAAACAATAGAAAATGATAAGATTCCAATTACACACATAAGTATTGCTGCTGCGCTGGTTTATTTTCAACTTAAAAAAGAAGTGAGTAAGTCTAACCCGTTGTGCGTATCCATTAGGCGATTTTGAGTCGAAAATATGCCAACAGATGTAAAAATAAAGGTCAAATTTTCTGCAATTAGCTTTGTCAATATAGTACGACGAATTATATGCAGCAGAGTGTTGATTTACTGGAACAAACTCTCTGCTGCATTTTTATATACATGATACATGCATCAATCTTCCCATTTTTTTGCTCTTTCGATGGCCTTCAACCAACCGTGGTAATTTTGTGAACGAGTTGCTCCTGCCATCTTCGGTTTCCAAGTCTTATCAATTCCCCAATTTGCGAGCAAATCTTCTTGACTTTTCCAGTAGCCAACAGCCAAACCGGCGGCGTAAGCAGCTCCCAGAGCCGTTGTTTCAATCATCATCGGTCGGATTACCTCCGCATCAAGCATATCGGCTTGAAATTGCATGAGTAAGTCATTCACCGTCATTCCACCGTCCACGCGCAACGATTTTATAGCTATTTGTGCATCTTTTTCCATTGCTTCCAAGACATCGCGTGTCTGGTAGGCAGTTGCTTCCAAAATAGCGCGCGCCAAATGTCCTTTGTTCACGTAGCGCGTCAAACCTGTCATGACACCACGCGCTGTACTGTCCCAATAAGGTGCATATAAGCCAGAGAAAGCAGGAACAAAATAAGCCCCTCCGTTATCTTCGACGGTTTCAGCAAGTGGCTGTATTTCATGGCTTTGTTGGATGATACCCAAATTATCGCGCAACCACTGAACCAGTGCACCCGCAATTGCCACAGAGCCTTCGAGTGCATAATGCGTTGGTTGTCCCTCAAATTGATACGCAACTGTAGTGAGCAATCCGTGAGTGGAAGGAACCAATTTTGTGCCCGTATTCATGAGCATAAAACACCCTGTTCCGTATGTATTTTTGGCTTCACCTGGGGTAAAGCAAGTCTGCCCGACGAGCGCCGCTTGTTGGTCACCAAGAATACCTGCAAGCGGAACTCCCTCCATGATTTCAGAGGAAATGAGCCCGTATTTTTGACTGCTCGGCACAATTTGTGGAAGAATAGAAGCGGGAATTTGTAATAAATCCAAGATAATCTCGTCCCACGCAAGCGAATGTAAGTTCATCAATTGAGTCCGCGAGGCATTCGTGACATCCGTAATATGTAAACCACCACGCGGCCCGCCCGTCAAGTGCCAAGCGATAAACGTATCCATATTTCCGAATAGAACCTCATTTTTTTCAATATCTGCCTGAACGGAAGGGACGTTTTCGAGAATCCATTGGATTTTTAAACCACTAAAATAGGTAGCTAATGGAAGACCTGTTTTTTCGCGAAACCATTGGCTGCCGTGGCTTTTTTCTAGTTCTTCAACTCGTTTTCCTACGCGTGTATCTTGCCAAACGATGGCGTTGTAGTAGGGTTTTCCGGTTCTTTTATTCCATAAAACAGTCGTTTCACGTTGGTTGGTAATACCGCAAGCAGCAATGTCTTTGACGGATATTTCTTTGTTGATTCGAGCTCTCGCCACAACTTCTTGCGTATTCTTCCAAATTTCTTCGGGATTGTGCTCCACCCAGCCAGCTTTGGGGAAAATTTGTTGGTGTTCTTTTTGGTCAATAGAGATGATTTTTCCGGAATAATCAAAGAGAATACAACGGGTGCTTGTTGTTCCTTGATCTATAGATGCGATATATTTCATAAATGAATAGCGGGTAAAAATTCAATAATTAGGACGGTAAATATTGGAAAGAAATAGATGAATACATAGAAAAAATAGAAATATATGAAGATACAAAGTGAAATAAATCATAAAAAATGAGTAATTCGTAGTTTCTTTTTTAACCTAATCTACCTTAACCCGATGCATACTAACACTACGAACCAACGTTGGATTTTTATTCTATTGACCTCTCTTTTTTTATTTTGGGGCTTAGCAAATAACATGACGGATACGCTCCTTGCGGCTTTCAAACGTATTATGAGCATGGGTGATTTTCAGACTACTTTTGTCCAATATGCGTTTTATGGAGCTTACTTTTGTTTGGCGATTCCAGCCTCTATTTTGGCACAAAAGTTTAGTTACAAGACAAGTATTTTGATGGGTTTGGGCTTATTTATTGGTGGCGCACTTCTCTTTTATCCGGCAAGTCAAACACAAGTGTACAGCCATTTTCTGGGAGCATTATTCATCTTGGCAGGTGGTTTATCTATCTTAGAAACCGCGACGAACCCGTTTATTCTTACCTTAGGAAGTCGTGAAACAGCTGTAAAAAGACTCAATCTAGCTCAATCTTTTAACCCCATTGGTTCAATTATTGGCGTAGCCTTGAGTAAATTCTTGATTCTATCTGAATTACATGCCGCCACAGCAGAACAACGTGAAACAATGTCCAAAGAAGTGCTACATCAATTGCAATCCGACGAGTTAGCAGCCGTCATGACTCCCTATGTTGGCGTTGCTATTGTCTTGATAATCATTTGGTTACTTATTTTTTACACGCCGATGCCCGAAGTGTCAGATACCAAAGATTCACATTCGATTGCCTCAGGTATCTATCAGTTGATTTTGCATAAACCGTATAGAAAAGCGGTATTAACTCAATTCTTTTATGTAGGCGGACAAATAACGGTCTGGTCGTTTACTATTCGGTATGTAATGGAAGAACTGAAGATAGATGAGGCAGAGGCAGCCAATTATTATTTAGCCTCGTTGGGTCTATTTTTGGTCGCGCGTTTGATTTTTACTTATTTGATGAATTTCTACGAAGCACTTTTTCTTTTAAAGTGGGCAGCTGTTAAGGCTATTATACTCACAGGATTTGCCATTTTCTGTTCGGGAGAATTGGGCGTTTGGGCACTGGTTTGTGTCTCTGGTTGTATGTCCTTGATGTTTCCAACTATTTATGGTCTCGGTATGGCTAAGGTGGAGACAAACACAAAATTAGCGAGTGCAGGATTTGTCATGGCGATTGTTGGGGGGGCTGTCATGACGGGTCTGCAAGGACAATTATCCGATTTATTGACAAACATTCGGCTTTCGTTTTTCGTGCCTTTGGTTTGTTTTAGTGTGGTTCTGATTTATTCGTTTACATTGGTAGAAAAAAAATAAAGACACCAAAGTCAAAAACGATGGTGTCTATTCACTTTACCTCTAAACGTTGCCCACGACATACATTTGTTCTAATGTAGGTACGGGGCTTCCTCCTTCTTTTTCAAGGGTGATTGCGAAGGCTGCCACGTTGCCGGCGGCTCCTTTCATCTGCAATATTTTACTACCAAACTCTTGGTCAAGCATTCCCATGTCAACTGGTTTGCCATCTACGATAGTCCAGAGTTGGTACTGTTTGCCTGCTTCCGGTTTGGGAAGATTATCCACAACAAGGGCTACTTCGTTATTTTGCTGGTTCCAGAAAACAACGACAGAACTTTCAGGTGATTTTTCTACTCCCGCCAACCGAACCACTTTATTTTGTGGGTTTTGGTACATCGCGAGCAAGTCACTGTTTTGGTCTGTTACTTTTTCTAAAATACTCACTTGATTGCTGAGTTGTCCGTTGGTCTCAATGATTTGCTTCATATTGAATACCGCCCAACCTAAACCAATAGCAAGCAAGATAGATGCTGCAACAGAAACCTTTGACCAAGCAGGGATGAACTGAATAATCTGAACTTCATTCTCAACTTCTGGTTCAACAGATACCGGGGTTTGCGCAATGAATTGCGTTTGTTCTGTTGTTTTGTTCTCCTCCAAAGGAGAGGAAAAATCCATCTGTGCAAAGATTTTATTTTTCAAAGACACAGGTGGTTCTTTTGCATACAAACCAAGATAGCTTCCCATAGACTCTTCTAGTTTACGGAGCTCTAACTCGATTTCGGGGTAAATTTTAGAAAGACACTGAACTTCACGACGTTCTTGGTCTGAGACTACGCCTAAAACGTATTCCTCTAAAATACCTGAACTTATATATTCATTTACATTCATATCGCGAAATAATTTTTCAAATCTTGCAAAGCAATTCTAATTCTCGACTTAACTGTACCCAACGGAATATTCAGCTTGGTAGCTGCTTCTTCTTGTGTGTAACCTTGCAAATACACCATATCCAGCAATATCTGCCTTTCTGGTTTGAGCTTTTTCATCAGTTCGCGCAAATCGAGTGTCGCGATTTCTGGCTGAAAATGCGCCATTTTATCTAACTTACTGACAGACTCATCGATGTCGTCAAGTGTTACTTTTTCTTTTCTAAGATGATCTATCGACGAATTTCGCGCAATATTCATCATCCAGGTAAAAAGGCGACCTCTGCTGGGGTCGTAGTCGTTAATCTTTCGCCAAATCTTCAAGAAAACTTCCTGCATGACATCTTCCGCCTGAATTTCATCATTGACTATCCGGTAGATGATCCCGTATAATGCCGATGAATAATTGTCGTATAAATAGTCAAACGCTCTTTTTTCGTTCCTTTTCAGCGAAGCAACTAACTCATCTTCTGTGTACTTGAGTGCAATTGTTGCCAATGTTACTAGTTGTTTAGAGGTTCAAAAAATTC
This sequence comes from uncultured Cytophagales bacterium, assembly GCA_964399465.1. Classification (GTDB taxonomy): domain Bacteria; phylum Bacteroidota; class Bacteroidia; order Cytophagales; family Spirosomataceae; genus CAYNRA01. The sequence continues at coordinate 74,537 of CAYNRA010000002.1, read as the reverse complement.
CTGTGGACATACGTGAAACTAAGCGTACATCTTCCAATGCATGATTTGATTTCTTTCATATACGTGGAGTTAAGAGGTTTTGGATTATTTTTCAATCATATTTATTAAATAAACATTTTAAAAAAACAAAATGTTACTTGCCAAACTGGAATCGTGTATATTTAACCGCTTTTTTAGCGTAAATTAGTTCAACTATTAATTGATATAAAGCTATGGCAAGAGCAGATTTGAAAATTATTCAAGCATTGCGAAATACAGCTAAAAGACTGAATGAAGGTTCTCCTTATATGTGGGGGCATATGGGGAGCTGTAATTGTGGAAATTTGGCACAGGAAATTACCAAATTGTCAAAGGCAGATATCCATGCATACGCCATGCGTGGAAAAGGCGACTGGAGCGAACAGCTCAACGACTATTGCCCAGGTAGCCAGCTTCCAATGGATTTACTCATTTTTGAACTTCTCTCGTTTGGTTTCTCTACAGAAGATCTCCAAGCGTTGGAATATCTTTCTAATCCAACTATTCTAGAAAGACTGCCACTCGAAAAACGCCACCTACGCCGCAATTACAAAGAGGATGTAGTCGTTTACTTAAACGAATGGGCCAATATGCTGGAAGAACAGCTTTTGGACCAAATCGAATTACCCAATTTTACTGTAAATGAAAAAACGCCCGTTTTGGCTTAACCCGCTTTTGTTCGCGGTTTCTCTCTTGACTTTTCCTCTCGCTTCGTCTGCACAAGAAATTCCGTTAGAGGAGAAACCCCTCGTAGAGAAAAAAATATCTTCTCCAACGAATGAAAAGGAACTGCCCATTTGGAGACAAAAACTACACGTAGGCGGAAATATCTGGCTAGGTTTCTTTGGCTCTTTTTATGTGGATGTCTCCCCGATGGTTGGGTATGAAGTAACAAAACTTGGAACGGTAGCTGGTTTAGGTGGAACACTCATTTATCAAGGTGGTTTCGGGCAGCCTGCTGATGTTGCGGTAGGGCCTCGTATTTTTGTTCGTCAACCTATTTGGCGGTCTATTTTCGCACATGCAGAATACGAATGGATGAATGCAACTGAAGACCAGTTCTATTCTTTCGACCCCGTTTCAGCTCCCAATGTTCCTACTTTGCCCAAAAAATGGGAAGGCGCGCCTTTGGTTGGCTTGGGTTTCTATCAAGGACAAGGAGGGCAGTCTGGAAGTTTTATTTCTGTGATGTATAATTTAGGATATCCCTTAAATGGCTTTGTTAGTCCACAAGGTTTGGGAGGACGCAACTCCCCGCTCATTCTTCGTTTTGGCTTCTTCTTTTAAAAATACATACGAATTAAAAAAACAGACTGCGTAGAACATTCTACGCGGTCTGTTTTTTTTAGAACAAGGTCATTTGAGAAGAATTTTTTGTTTCTACTCGAATCTTTGCGTCGGTTATTTGTCCTTTATTTTCTTCTATAAATTGAGTGAAAGATTCCATTTTTTCTAGGAGATGAGAAAATGGGTATGTGGACACATCATACCTTTCCACATAAATTTGATGAAAATCACAGATGATGTACTCCATCGTTTTGATACCCTTTTCTCGAAGTGCGTACGCGTAAAGATTCTGAAAATTCGTTTCGTGTTTGCCCGGTAGATATGTCTGAGTCGTCTTGATGTCAATGACGCGTTGGTCGCCAATAACGTCTAAATAACCATAAAACCGAATTGGGCCGTGGATTAATTCAACGAGCTGCTGTGATTTCCATTTATTGGGCAATAATTCTTTTGCTTTATCTACCAATTGTTGCGTGAAATCATGCGGTTTATTCTTTAGAACGGCTGCTTCAAACGAAATACCTTTGGCAAATTTCTCCCGTAACGTGTCGTCCAAAATAGGTACTCGATTAATCCGATTGATGAGCTGCCGAAAAGTTTCCGAATTTGGATTTTTCAAATAACGAACGTATTCATTCAGGATAGTTGGATAAAAGTTATAGCGGATGGATGAAGTCATTTTTTAAACTCCTGCAAGCATTTATTGATTTCAAGGGTGAGTTCGTAGTCAGAGGCAGCGAGAATAAAATCCTCAGGTAACACACAAAAGCGCATAAAAGCCTCTAATTCTAATCCATTAAGTTTGGTAATGAATTTAACGAGATTTTGATTATATCGAAGTGTCGCATAGTATTTGCGCGCATCCTCCATTTGTAAATCTGCTAATTTGCGTTTGCTTTTTCCTTCTTTACTGAATAAATCGTAAATCGCGTCTATCGAAATCCCTAGACCAGGTGTTGTTGTATTCGTTGACAACATACTCCGCATAATTTCTTGTCTGATTTCCTTTGAACCATAGGGATTCGCTAAAAACGCATCTATTTCCTTCTTTAGGTTTTCAGCTCTTTTTTCGCGAACAACGACTTCATCTAGTTGAATAGCCGTTCGTTTCAACAAAATGGTTGGTTTATTATTGTTTCCGTCTAGCAAACAACCACCGTCTGCGTAGCCAATAGACGAACAAAGTAGCGAGTCACCAACAGCAGCCCAAATAAAAAAGTCACCTTTTTCGTTGGTCGTCGTTCGCTGCTTCGTTCGTTTATTTACAACTGTGATGGAGCCCAACGGATTTTTTGTGTCTTTATCCAACACCTGCCCATAGATTGTTCTGTTTTTAATTTGTCCGAACACTTCTAATGAGACAGAAGAGAGCAACAGAAAAATAAGAAACAAAAGAAAATTAAAACGAGTCGAGTAATTGGCCATTAATAACAAGGTATTTGATCGATTGACCGCTGGTTAGAACGAAATTGGCAGGTTTCCCATATATATTGGTTGCAGAAGGCATCGTGAGACCTTTGTATTTCTGTGCCAACGCGGGGTAATCTTTCAACGACTTAAATGTGAGATTCGATACATCGGGTTCTTTAATTCCAAAAAATGTGGATAAATCTCCCACATCCTGAATACTACCGTTGAGTTTGTAGAAAGGAGGGGTTGATTTCCAATTTTCTGTAAGATTAATTCCAATATCCTTTTTAATCAATTGTCCATTTTGAACAAATTGAACATTACGAAGCAGTACATCGAAAAGAGAACGACCATTTTGTGGAATCTTCTCGTAATCACTCAATTGGTACTTTGTATATTGATTTGTAGCTATGGAAAAAAGTGCTTCTAAGATAGCAACAAAATTGAGCTGACGAATAAATTGTTTCTCGCGGTCGTCTTTATATCCACCAGATTCGATAAGTATCAGGCTACTTCCCCATTTTTGAATATTGTCACCAAAAGCACGTGGCTCAAATTCATCCGAATATTTTGCGACATGACCTGGAATGAGTGCTTGTAGTTTTTCATTCATCCCGCAAATGACTTGCATCGAACGAGTTCGAACGTCATTCCATTCACGTGCTTCATTGTAAGCGGTGGCAAGAAATGAAATAGTTGCTTGTTTTCCTGTTGCTCCCGCGCTGTAACGGGTTCCTTGGTCGTGTAAATTGAAGGCAAATGTCGGTTGAATGGTCTGTTGTAATTCCTTCAAAAGACGGCTTTCAGGGCATTGTAATGCCAAAGCATCTCTGTTCATATCAATTTCCAAGGCAGTCCGACGAGAAATTCGCTCTGCACCATCTGGGTTGAGCATAGGAACTACATGAAGGCGAAGTTTGGAAAGAATCGTTTCCCGAAATTGGGTAAAAATAGAATTATCTGACTCAAAGAATCGAAAAATATCGAATAGAGCCATCGTGGCTGTGGGTTCGTCTCCATGCATTTGTGACCAAAGAAGAACATTAATAGGACCATCTCCAAGAGTTACTTTATGAATACTCCGTTTCTCAAAAGACTGCCCAATAACTGCTTTCTCAAAAGGTAATCGTTGAATCAGTGGAACGATGTCGCGGTGTTTGAACCACCTATTTTTCAATGCAGGTTCTTTGAATAAATGATGATAGGAGGAGAGAAAATCATTGTTCATAGTAGGAAGTGCAAAGTAACTTAAAGTTGAAATATCTACGAGGGTACGTCTAAAATCACGCGTTTTATCCCATAAGTTTGCTGTCGAATCCATTGTATTACTAACTGTCACGGACATGAATAGGCAAGTTATTCAAGATTTTTAGAATTGTGTGTGGAATCGCTAGACTTATTTTTTTAAAAGCTGACTGCGAGTCTGTTTTTCATGTTCAAGAAGTTGGTTTTATTCTTTCAAAATTAGGGAAATTATTTTTTTGAAAAACTATTAAATAATTTTTCAACTATAAAACTAAATACGCATTTGAATCGTTTCTATAACATGTAACAGCAATAGATGTGATTTAGTCTTACAAATCCATTCATCTGCTAAATAAAAAAGGGGTCGAATTCAAATTCGACCCCTTTTTTATTTTCTTTCGTAATAGTAATCTGAACCGTCTGCTATATCATAGCCCATGGCTGTTTTTTGATATAAAATCAAATTCGTTTTCCCATTTATTTCAAGTAACTGATAATAGTGATACTCTTGTGTATCTTCTAAAACCAAAATAGGGCGATCGTTACGGGTGGAAAAAGACAGACGAGACTTTTCAACAAGTTCCTCTTTTTCGTATCTTTTGATTAATCTCTGACGTGCAGAGATAACAATGGTTTCTTTTGTAGGGGAATCATTTGTGACTTGTGAAAATCCATATACGATTTTCTTCAACTCCCAGGTTCCGCTTAAATCAGGCTGTTCCAAAAGGGAATCCGAACAGCCTGATATACATAAAACCAATAAAATTCCTAAAAATCCGATGATTCGCTTACTCATAGGTTGACGATTTTACCCATAAACTGGATAGTCTTTGATGATTTTTCATGGATAAAGAAGAAGAAAGGACGATCACAAATGACGGTTGGATAGTTCGGTACAGAGGTAAGCTCGATACCAATAGTCGTTACTGCAGCAGCTTCTGTTCCTTTTTCATCTACAGCTAAAAACGTATCTTGTTTAACAAATCCAACTTTTAATCTACCAGCTGGAGGAGCAATTTTTGATAGGTCAGCTTGGTTTGAAAAAGCAGTTGGCATACCAAGTTGGTTCAAAATAGTATTCAGTTTGATACTATATTCCATATTCCATTTGGGTAAACCGATTTCGATGGTAGAAGGAGTAAGGCTATTTTGAAGTTTTTCCCATTCCGTTTGATTAAACTTCTTGATAACAGTCGATATATCTGTTTCTGTACTAGGAAGAACAACGGTCATGACATAATTTCCGCTTCCATAAGGTAATTCAAATGCCTGATAATCAGAAGACTGAAAGTAAGGAACAGCTTGACGTTGGGACATCATAGAAACTTCCTTTTGTTTGGTTAGCCCTTGGAAAGTCGCATCGTAGGTACGCTTGCTATCAAAAGGGTATTTCCAATCTCCTTTGAAATACAAGGCGTTCATCAAAAACATGACCTGCGAGGGGCTAATTTCAGCGATTACTTTTTTGATTTTTGCATTGGTGTTGTCACTTGCCCATTTATTTATTTTATCGACGGTAGCTTGATTACTAAAATCTTCAGCAAAAACACCTGCGTTAAAGCTTGATTTCAATGTTTCTAGAAACGAGGCAGTTACAGTAAAATCCTTGTCATGCCAAACAGAGTTAGCCGTTGTATTCGTAACTTTGGGATCGAGCGAAGGTAATTTTTGAATCAACTCTTTGTAAATAAGATTGATTTGTGCCAGGTCTTCATTCGTAAAACCAAGAACTGTTTTTATTTCTTCTTTTGTTTGTCCGTCGGCACCATTTAGCAGCATCCCTAGTGCAATATGTAAGCTAAGAGGCGAGACAAAGAAATTTTTTGTGGGATCTTCTTCTTTATGAATAGCTTGTAGAAAATCGAACGAAAACTCACGCGTTGTGGTAGAAAAACTTTCAGGAACAGAAATGGAAGAAGGGGTAGGGTCAACGTTTTTTAGTTGTCCACATTGTACAGAGACAAGTGCCAAAGTAAAGGCGATTCCTAAATTTAAAAATTGCTTTTTCATGTGTAATTAATTATTGTTGTTTAGACGTGTAAAGACAAGTTTATCGGTTTGTGGAGCGGGTAACGAGAAAGTAAGCGTTTGCAAATCATCTGATAGACGAAACGAAGAAACAGCAGCTAATTTTTGCCAGTATTCATATTCAGCCTGCATGTCTTCTTGAGGACCAGCCATTTTTGTGCCGCCAATTCCTTCTAATTTAATTTCACCTTTTTGCTTATTTAAGGTAAAACTCGAAAAATAGAAGTTGACCTGACTTTTTCCAGAAAGTTGGTAAAGTCCTTGGCTGTTGACTTCGTCTTTGATTTCCATAGAAATTACATATTTGCTTGGCTTTTGTCCTTCATACCGTACAAATCGCCAATTCCCGAATATTCCCAATGATTGAATACTCAAGTCTTGTTGGCTGCAACAATCTTGTGGTTCAATTGTGGATGTATTTTTTTGACAAGATGAAAGCGTGTGTAAGACAACGCTGAATAAAAGTAATTTGATACCTTCTTTTATCATACGAATAAATACTTTAGATGGAATTGTAGTGTTAAGAGTCGAAGAAGGGTAAAGATGGTTGGAATGCGTGTGTTATTTATCTGATAGACTTAGTAGTTTTTATATTATCTGTTTTCAAATGTATAGATGGTGAGTGAGAAGATACTCCAAAAATGAAGTAGATACGAATGATGGTAAGCAAGTCGTAGAAACTGCTTGTGTTGACCTTGTTATGTTTAAAATGATTTTTCTCACCTATACACTGTAGATGTCAATCTCATTCACTTTATTAAAACATACAATTTTAACGCCTATCTAGAAACTAAAGTGATTCATGCTAATGAAATTGAATGCAAATATTCATAAAGAAATGACTTTAGCAGTTCAAATGAAATTCGGTAATTTTGTAAACAGATAAATGTGTAAGGAATGAAAGAAATAAAGTTAGATAAAGACCGTAAACTGGAGTTATTTCAAGCTTTTTTGGAAAAAGATTGGTTTAAACTAGATGTCTGGGAAGATCAAAATGTAGATTGGCCTGGTGATGCTGTCATTCGAAAAATGGAAAATGAAGTTCGGACTTTCATGACATTTATTATCGATCGAGTACAACAAAACTCAAGCAATCTATTCGATGAAATTCAAGAATATTTTAATGAATGGGATACTGAGGAATTTGAAAATGAGCACGTTGAGCTGATCGTAGAAGCATTGTATGAACCAATGGTTATAGCTGGTATTGACATAGATGAAGTAATCATTTAATCATAAAAAAGGGAGTATTTTCGTCGAATACTCCCTTTTTTATGATATAAATTTTTTATCCAATCAATAAGCCCGCGATAGTTGCCGACATATAGCTCGCGAGTGTTCCACCAATAAGTGCCTTGAAACCAATTTTTGCTAAATCACTTCTACGAGAAGGAGCTAATTCGGATATTCCACCGACCTGAATGGCAATAGAGCTGAAGTTTGCAAAGCCACAAAGGGCAAAGCTTGTAATAACCAATGTTTTAGGATGAATCTGGTCTTTGATTTTAACCAAATCAAGGTAAGCTACAAATTCATTCACAACCATTTTGGTTCCCATCAATGAACCTGCCACTTCAATATCCGCTGACGGAACTCCCATCGCTAAAGCAAAATATTTGAAAACCTTGCCGAGCATGTAATTCATGCTAAGATCCATTTGTCCCCAGCCGTAATATCCTACACGCCAAAGAAGCGCATCTATCAAAAAGATAAGTCCGATAAAACCGATAAGCATGGCCATGACATTCAAGGAGATTTTTAGTCCTTCACTTGCACCAGCAGCGATGGCGTCAAGTAAATTGACATGCGACTTTGCCGCGTTTAGCTTCACTTCTCCCATTGTTTCAGAGACCTCGGTTTCAGGCCAGATGATTTTAGAAATAACGAGTGCACCCGGAGCTGCCATGAGACTTGCTGCTAGTAGATACGGAGCAGGAACTCCTAGAGAAATATAGACCGCCATGACGCCCCCAGCGATACAGGCAAAACTACCCGTCATAGAAGCAATCAGCTCACTCATCGTCATGTTTTTTACATACGGTTTAATCATGATTTGCGCTTCCACTTGTCCCACAAAAGCACTTGCTACATTTGAAAGAGCCTCAGCACCTGAAATGCCCATGAGCCACTTCATTCCTTTAGCAAGGACGGCAACAATACGTTGCATGACACCTAAGTGGTAAAAAATATTCACCAATACTGCAACAAAGAGGATTTTAGCTGTAACATCAAAGAAAAAGACAAAGGTATTCCCAGTTCCGAAGGCTTCTCCCATTAAATCTTTGTTGTACAAAGGACCAAAAACGAACTCAGCTCCTTTTTCCGCTTTGCCTAATACTTTGTTGATAATCAGGCCTAATGTTTGAAAAATAGACTGGCCAATTTCTGTTTTTAAGATAAACACGGCGAGTCCAAATTGGAGAGCTAATCCGACCCCTACCGTACGATAATTAATAGCTTTTCGGTTATTGGATAATAAGAATGCAATGCCAAGAATTCCTATTATTCCAATAATTCCGGTGAATCTTTCCATGTAATTTGTTGAGTTTACGAAATTAAGGTGTGAAATAAGTGAATTTTCAGTAAACTTTCAGAAACAATTGCTTTTTTTGTAGTCGTGCAAGCAAGAAATAGAAAGTTAAATTCGTGTTAATTTTGAAAAATATACCTAGATTGGTCTTCATTGGAGGGCTTCTATTCACAATTCAGCTACATGGTCAAGGTCAATATCGAACAGTTTATAAGTCTGCTTTAGTATCTGAAATCTCAGGAACAAGTTCAGGTGGATTCTCTGTTGGTTATGAGAATGCCTTTCTACGTTTTAAGCAAAGTTTCGTGGCTGCTCGTGCTAGTTTTGGATATATTTTAGGTACTCCGTCTGCTTCGATTCCAGGAAGTGCGATGGTTCCTCTCTCTATAACCTACAATCAAACGGCAAATCAATTACGGAAACGATTAATGAACCGCCTGACTAATCAGTGTTTGTCTATGCCTCCTAAATTTGGAGCCGAAACCTTCTTAGAATTTGGTGGAGGTTACACGTTCGTCACGGCTTCCGCCTCATCTAGTAAATCTACTTTTTGGGGTTTGGCGGGTGTTCGTCAACAATTTATTTTTGACAATCCGGATAAAGCGCGCATTTTTTTTCTACGTGCCTATATTACCCCTCAATATAGCGAAGGTAAATTTGACTTTATTACCATTAAATTAAAAAGTACAGCTGGAAATGGTATTCGTGCGGGTGTTAGTGCGGGTATTTCCTTATGAAAGGATCAATACATGAAAAAGGGGAGAATCCAGAAAATAACTGGTTTCTCCCCTTTTTCTTTCATTACATTTACTAGCACACAAGGGGAACATGAAATGTACTTTAATTTTTAAACAGTTTCATCGCTGTTTATTCCGAAATGGCTTCCTCGTATTTTTGAGAAGTCCCGAAAATAAAATCTAAATCTGGTTCTACTACGTCTTGTACAGTATAAAATACTTGGTGAATATTGAATGCAGGTTCGTCATTCTCTATTTTTTGGTAGTCTCCGTTCTCTTGAAGTAGGTAATTATTGACATTATCTCTCAAGTTAAAATCCAAGATTTGTAATAATTGCTTTTTTACTTTTGGATCAATGAGTTCAAAAAGAGATTCGATGCGCTTGTCGAAACTCCGCACCATCAAGTCAGCACTACCGCCATACACCAATGGATTATTATTATTCCGGAAGCTAAAAATACGTGCATGTTCCAAATATTCACCAACAATCGAATAGACCCGGATATTCTCACTTAATCCTTTTCTTCCAGGACGTAAGCAACAAATACCACGGACTATAAGCTGAATTGGAACGCCTGCCTGAGATGCTTTGTATAGTTCTTCAATAATCAATTTATCCTCTAACGAATTGATTTTAATGCAAATCCCAGCCGGTAAACCTTGTCTTGCATGCTCAGCTTCGCGCTGAATAAACGAAATAAGTTTGTTTCGCATATCTCTTGGTGAAGTAATAAGGTGCTTATAACCAAGAGGTTGTGAGTGTCCGGTGATGACATTGAAAAACTCAGAAATATCGCGGGTATAGTCCGGATTCGTCGTTAAGATACCAATATCAGTGTATAGGCGGGAGGTGTCTTCGTTGTAGTTTCCGCTTGCCATGTGCGCATATTGAACGACTTGGTTTCCTTCTCTGCGCACAATGAGCATTAGTTTGGTATGTGTTTTAAACCAACCAATTCCATAAATAACAAAACAACCTGCTTTTTCTAACTTTTGTGCTTCTTTGATGTTGTTCTCTTCGTCAAAACGTGCCTTGATTTCGAAAAGGGCAGAAACGTGTTTGCCATTTTCTGCTGCTTTGAGCAAGGCGGCTGTTACGCGTGAGTTTTTCGCTAAACGGTAAATAGTTAGTTTAATCGAGAGAACTCTTGGGTCCTCAGCCGCTGTTTCAAGAAGTTGTAAAACAGGTTCAAAATTATTGTACGGGTGGTGAAGTAGAATGTCATTTTCTTCGATAGCTTCAAAAATATGGTTCATCTTATCCCGCGTCATGCCAACAGGAAGAATCGTTTGCTGTTTGGTTGTTGTTCGGAACTCCGGCATACCAACAATCTGCCAAAGGCAAGTATAATCGATGAGTGGATTATTGCCGAAAATATTGTATTCATCTATTTCCCACCGGTTTTTCAAGATATCCATGACCCAAGGAGAAAAGTCATTTTCGATTTCCATTCGCACTACTCGACCGATGCGCCGGCTCTTGATTTTCTGTTTGATTTCGTCCACAAAATCTGCTTCAATATCATCGCTTTCCTCAAGGGTAAAGTCACCGTTCCGAACAATACGGAACAAGTTGATTGACAGAATTTCGATGTTACGATATAGTTTGTGAATTTGGTGTCGGACAATTTCCTCGATGGGCAGTAAAGCACAAATATCGTCCCTTCGTATCGGGAAAAAACGAGGTAAATTGGACGGAATTTGTACAAACGAGAGTTTCTTCGTATCTGCGTTTGTAGGATGTAAGGGGTTGGAGGGATGACTGTCTGATACGACAGCAAAAATGAGACTTTTGGCTAATAATATCGGAAACGCATGGGTTTGATCATACAACATCGGAGTAAGCATTGGGTAGATGGTATGGTCAAAATAGGCAGTTACTTCTTGTTTTTCTTCCTCTGAAAGATCCTGAAAAGAAATCAAATCGAGTCCATTCTCACGAAATAAAGGCCACAACTCTTCTTTGAAAATCGCATTGCGCTCATCCCGAAATTTACGAATAGACGTGAGTAAAACTTTTTTAAAAGCCGTTTCTTTGAGTCCAGAATAGTCAATGCGCTGTTTGCCGTAATCCAGGTAATTATACAAACTACCAACACGGATGGTAAAAAATTCGTCTAAATTCGAAGCCGTGATAGCCATGAATTTTAGCCGCTCCATGAGCGATAAATCCTTCTTTTTTACTTGGTCGAGTACACGGTCATTGAACTTCAGCCAACTCAAATCCCGACTTATGAGGTCGGACTTTTCAATAGTTTGCTGGTATTGTTTCCAGAAAGTGTCGTACGTTTCTACTTTCTGTTGTTTATTTTTTGCACCAAACAGTGATAACATTTTCTTTACAACTTTACGGTCTTTGGGGGTGTTTTTGGGTTCCATAGCGAACGGGTGGATAAAATAGTATTGCAACGCTCTGATAAAACGCCAAGAACTTTCCTTTTGGTATATGCCCTAAAGCTACAAAATTTGGGTTATTTTTTGGAGAGAAATACGGAGAATTAATGTTTTGGTAATGGGATTTATTGGGATTCTTGCCGAAGAAATAGCATCCTAACTAATTTCGGTTACTGATTTTTGGGACTTATTTCTTGGTCGTAAAATGAAACGATTTTGATTAAATCTGCCTCGTTGGAGACGTTCAGATGGTTTTCTTCTATGAACTGGGCAATGTCATTTTGTGCCTTTGGGAGGGCTTCCAATACACTGGATTTTTTCTTTTTTAGTTTTGTTATTTTATTTTCCAAGAAAATAAAATAAGCTGTTTCTGTTTCAAAGCGAGATGCCTGAGTGACATTCCCGAAGACCGTTTCTGTCACAATTTTGGCTTTGGTACTTTTGAGGAGTTTGGTGGCTCCGTCGTATAGAATTTCGTAAAAAAAACGTGATGTATTGTCGTCGATGGCTGGAAAATTGGCTTTAAAAAAGCGGTTATCTAGCTTAAATTCAGTGATTTGGCTGTAGTCTAAACTGAGTAATTTATTGGTTGCGTCGAGGTATTCGAGTTGATTTTTGTGTGCGTCGAAACGTGCCTGGTTGTACGTGTAAGATTTGCCATTGCGCGAAGAAACCACCACGGCTTGCGTGAAGTTTTCTTGCAAGTAGGGACTGCCCGTAATGCCCGTATAACGAATAGAAATAAGCGCGTTGCCCTCGCCATTCTTGACCATCTGATTTTGCCCGAGTGTAGCTGTTGAAAGAGCAATAAGTAAAAGGAAGTAGATTGTTTTCATTTGTAAGAAGTTGGGATAAAGTGGAAACGTATAGGTTCGAAAAGTTCGTACAACTTTATGGTCACTCCTGTTTTAACCAGGAACGGGTACCATGGTGTACCCCCAATAAGCAGCCATAAAAAGCGAAAGTAGAACCAGTAAAAAAAAGTAAAAAAAGTATTTTAGATTGGACTTTCGTTGCTTTATGGGCAATGTTTCTTGTCGTTGATAGGTTCTGAAAAATAGTAGAGAATAACAGAAATAAAGCAGGTAGATGAGTATTCTCGAAAATCCTAGATAGCTAATAATTTCAGCGTAAATAATCAACCCAGATACCAACAGAATGATGAATATCCGTCTAGTTGATTTTTTTTGAAAGAATAATGTTTTCATTGGTAACACGATTTTAATTTGATTGTATGCAGGCAATATCAACGCAACCAGAAAGGAATTTCAGGTAATTTTTCATTCCATGAAGTAGTTACATATACAATGTAAAGGACTATGAAGAAAAAGATAAAAAACTGACAAAATAAATTTTCTCTTATTGGGAGGAATTCTGTCTTGCTGCCGATACATTCTGAGAAAAATAATGAAATAACCAAAGTAAAGTAGATAGGTGAGAATCCTAGACCCGCCTAAACTATGGATAAATTCAGCATATACGATCAAAGCAATTAAAAAAAGGCTATCAACACCCGTTTCTTTGATTTGAAGGAAGGTTGTATGTTTTCATAACAAGTCGTTTGGGTATTTCTAATGCTATGTTTCAAGAATGAATTATTTGACAGACAATTATTTATATAATCAAATGTACTTAATTTTTGCTATTTTCATTTCTTCTTTACTGATTTTTTGTCAAAATACGTTTTGTGTTAGGTTCCCTTATAACCACCTCAAGGCGTTGCTGAAACCCAAACGGAGCCGTCTTCAAAGTATTCTTTTTTCCAGATAGGTACTGTTTCTTTGAGTGTGTCGATGGCAAAAGAGCAGGCGTCAAATGCTGCTTTTCTGTGTGGAGCTGCCACAGCAATTACGACGGCGGTTTCTCCTATTTCTAGTTTTCCGATGCGGTGATGTATGGCTATTTTTTCTAATGCGAATTGTTTTTTTGCTTGTTCCGCAATTTTTGTCATTTCCTTGATTGCCATAGGCGCGTACGCCTCAAAGTCAAGAAATAATACGGTTTTTCCTTTGGTTTGGTTGCGCACCGTCCCGACAAACTCAACAATCCCGCCGGCTGAGTCTGTTTTTACGAAGTTCAGTGCGGCGGCTTCTTCCAAGCGTACGTGTTCCAATCGAATATCAATGGTTTCCATTTTCTATCTGTTTTAACCACCCGAAACTGGGGGAATGAGGACAATTTCGTCTGTGGCAAGGAGAACATCTGTATCTTCTGCATAGACTTCGTTGCGGGCAATGCGCAAGGATGTGAGCCGTTTTAATGCCGGAAATTGTTCAGTCAGTAGTTGTTTTAAATCCGCTACTGTGGCGCCGTCTGGCAATGTCATGGTATATGAAAATTCACCAATAATTTCTTTGGTAATACCAAAACAAGTGACTGTAATCGTCATATAAAATTCACTTCAGTTTGTAAAGAAACACCAAATTTGGCAGCAATATCTTGCTGAATTTCGCGGGCAAGTGCTTCAATTTCTTGCCCTTTTCCACCGCCATAATGCACTAGAACAAGGGCTTGTTTGGCATGAACACCAATAGCACCTATCCGTTTGCCTTTCCAGCCGGCTTGTTCAATGAGCCAACCTGCTGGGATTTTCACCTGACCGTTTGGAAGTGGATAAAACGGAACTGTTGGATAGTTTGCTTGTATTTTCTCTAAAACAGCCTGCGGAACTTCTGGGTTTTTGAAAAAACTACCTGCATTGCCAATTTCTGCTGGATTGGGTAATTTACTTTGTCTGATGGCACATACGGCATCACTGACGGCCCTAAGAGTTGGTGTTTCAACGCCCATTGCTTGCAAAGTTTCTCGAATGGCGCCGTAATCCAAGCGAAACTCCGGAACAAGCGCTAATTTAAAGGTCACACTCGTGATAAAGTATTTGCCCTTCGCTTCGTGTTTGAAAACACTTTCTCGGTATCCGAAGCGACAATCCTCCAGAGAAAAAGTATGTATTTCGCCAGTCGGTAAATGAAGGGCTTCCAAAGAATCAAAAATATCTTTGATTTCTACCCCGTACGCACCAATATTTTGCATAGGAGCTGCGCCTACTGTTCCCGGAATCAAAGAAAGGTTTTCCACACCTGCATAGTGGTTTTCCACACAATATTGAACAAATTCATGCCAATTTTCCCCACCTGCGGACTTTATCCACACATTTTTCTCATCATTGTGGATAACTTCTATTCCTTTGAGATTATTTTTAATGACTAATCCGGGAAAAGGTTTGGTCAGAAGCACGTTACTTCCTCCTCCTAAAATAAGTTTCGGGGTGTCCTTCCAAGTTGTATCCGAAAGAACAGCGCGAAGCTCTTCCAAGGTTTGAACTTCCGTGTAAAAGTCTGTGGGTACATCAAAACCAAACGTATTGGCTGATTTTAAAGAATAATGAGTTTGAATGGTTTGCATTTCTTTGCGTAGAATCCAAGTGATTTCTCGTGAAAACTGCCGCAATTTACACACATTGCTTTATTTTTGACCTATTCATTTACCAACCCTATTCTCTTTATTTATGAAAATTGTTTATTTGGACGCCTTCGCGATTGGTCAAGAGATAGATTTGCAGCGATTTTCTGCCTTAGGAGATTTCATCGCGTATGACCGAACCGCCCCCGAGGCAATTCTTGAAAGAGTAAAAGATGCGAACATCATTTTAACCAATAAATGTGCTTTTTCTGCTGACATGCTAGCGCAATTGCCTCAGCTAAAATACATTGGTGTGACAGCAACAGGCTATAATATCATTGATGTTGCCGCCGCCCGAAAACAAGGCATTACCGTGACAAATGCACAAGGGTATAGCACGAAATCTGTTGCTCAACATGTTTTTGCTCAGATACTTACTTTTACCAATAGATTGAGTGAATATACTTCGCCAACTGCTTGGGTAGAGTCTCCTGATTGGTGTTATTATCAACATCCTTTCCAGGAATTAGCTGGAAAAACGCTTGGTATCATTGGTTTTGGTGAAATCGGACAAAAAGTGGCCCAATTGGCAACAGCTTTTGAGATGGAAGTTGTCTTGTATGCATCCGAACGAAATAGAGGAAAGCAACTTGCCCACAGAGTTTTGGAGCGCTCTGACTTCTTGCAAGAATCGGATATTATTTCGCTTCATTCGCCATTGACTACCGAAACAAAAGAATTGGTTAATGCTGATTTTTTGGGTCAAATGAAAAAATCTGCTTTGTTGATTAATACGTCGCGCGGAGGTTTGGTAGATGAAAACGCCTTGGCTAAAGCTTTACACGAAGGTCAGATTGCGGGTGCTTATTTAGATGTTTTAACGACAGAACCGCCTTTGCGGGATAATCCGTTACTTACAGCCCCCAACTGTCTACTTTCTCCACACATTGCATGGGCATCTTTGGAGGCGCGCCAACGACTGATGGACATTGTTTTCCAAAACCTACGGGCTTTTCTGGACGGAAAGCCCGTAGGTGTCGTGTACTGAAACACCGATTTTATTTAAGCGTGAAGCTGTTCAAATAGCTCTCGATAAACGGCTGATAGTATTTGTATTTACTGGTCTCGCAGGCAAACGTAACAATGAAAACCTTTTGATTTTTGATGTAATAATACTGTCTCCACGTTTGCTGAAAATTATCTTTAATGCCTTTGTATGTAAGTCGTACAAGATTACTTTTCAGCTTTTTACGCTCCACAACAGCAAATTCTTTGACGACTTTGGGTAAATATCCAACAGAAAACGTGGCATATTGATCCACTGTATAAGTAGGCTTAGGGAGTTTCTGTACGGAGATGTTTATGTTTTCTACAAAGCGGTCAATGAAACCGAGCGTGTCCGTAGGCGAAAAGACATTGCAGTAATCTTCCGTACAATTTGGGGCGATTTCCCAAGTAGCAGGAAGCGTCATTTTGTAGGTTTTTTTATCCAAAAGATACGTTTTCGGTACAGACTTTTGCGCAGAATCTTTTTTGGTAGAATCTTGTGGATAAGTCTGGGTAATCGCAAATCCGTACAAGGAATCATTAGCTGAAACTTTTGATGAGATGAGCGTAAGTCCGACAAAAAATACAAAGAATAAACGGTGCATATAAATCAGAGTTGAGGGTGGCGGGTAAATGGTTTTGTACGGTCAAACAGATAGCGATAACTGATGTATGTTTTGTATTTCTTTGCCCCAAGAATTCCGACGATAGCGAGCATCTTTGGGTTAAAATCGCCAATCCAGTTGAGTTCTAACTCTTCGTATTGGTAATTGGGTGTCCAACAAACTTGAGAGAAAGCCAGTGCGATGGCAGATTCAACACCACGGCCTTGAAATTCTGGAATAACGCCAAAAATAACGCCTCGCGCCTTTTTATTGGTTTTCATCCATTGGTGATACAAGAAAATGAGTTTGCCTTTCCAATCCATTTTCCCGTTCACGTACTTAAATATTTGGTTCAAGTCTGGAATCATGATGAAGAAGGCAATGGGCTCTCCTTCGTAATAGCCAAACCACATGAGTTCCGGTTCCATGATGGGTTTGAACATTTTCATGATGGCTTTTGCACGGTTTTCGGACATTTCACCTGTCGAGAGGTTTTTAGCCCATGCTTTATTATAAATGACACGGAAATCGTGCGCGTATTTATCTAGGTTCTTCTTATCGACGTGCTCAAAATGATAGCCCGGCGCATCATAAATTCGATTGGCGCGCTCGAAAAGAGCTGGACGAACGTATTTTTTCGCCTCAACCTCCGGGATTGGCAGCCAGAAAGTATATTGTTCGAAATAATTTTGAAAGCCGTATTCTTCAAAAAATGTACGGTAGTATGGTTGGTGATAGGGCATTCCCCAAGATGGCTGGAGGTCAAATGGGTCAACGAGAAGTCCCCACCAATTGTCTCTTTCACCAAAATTGATGGGTCCATCCATGGCTTCCATTCCTCTTTCTTGAAGCCAATTTTTAGCATAATCGAATACCTGAAAGGCAACCTCTTTATCATTGATACATTCAAAAAAACCTATGCCCCCTGTAGGTTGATCATTGTTTTTAGCCGTGCGTGGATTAATGAATACGGCAACACGTGCTACGATTTCACCTGCTTCGTTGTAGGCTAAAACACGCGTTGCTTCTGCGCCTTCTTTAAAAAGGACATTTTTTGACTCATCGAATAACTTATCGATGTCTGCGCGAATCGGTTGAATCCAATAGGGATTGCCTTTGTAAACAGAAACAGCAAAGTCGTGAAAGGCTTGAATGAGCTTTTTATTTTGTCCTATCGATACGATTTTCATTTGTTATACTGCATTATATGTGAGGATAATTGAGCCAAAGTTCGTTGTTTTGGATGGGGGAAACAAATCTTGTCGATGCTTTCCATCTGTTTTGAACTGAAGAAACTTTGCTTTAACTTCTTCGGTTTTGATAAGAATGACCTATTTTTGTTCAAATAATTAGCAAGTTCATGCAACCTTTACGGATTTACAATACATTAACGCGTCAAAAAGAACTTTTTACTTCCCTTGTTCCTGGCCATGTAGGCATGTATGTTTGCGGTCCAACCGTCTATAATTATGTGCATCTAGGCAATGTACGGACTTTTCTCACTTTTGATGTTTTATACCGTTACATGACGCATATCGGCTACAAAGTTCGGTATGTTCGGAATATCACAGATGTTGGGCATCTGGTTGGTGATGGAGATGAAGGCGAGGATAAAATCGGGAAAATGGCTAAACTAGAGAAGTTGGAGCCTATGGAAATTGTACAGCGTTATACGAATGATTTCCACGATGTATTGAATCAATTTAACTTTTTGCCACCAAGTATTGAGCCCACTGCCACAGGCCACATGGTAGAGCAAATAGAAGCCGTTCAGGATTTGATAGAAAAAGGGTTAGCGTACGAGGCGAATGGTTCCGTTTACTTTGATATTCACAAGTACAATGAACTAGGTCACGGATACGGCAAATTATCGGGCAGGATTTTAGAAGATTTATTGAATGAAACACGGGAATTAGATGGGCAAGCGGAGAAGCGAAATCCATTGGATTTTGCCATCTGGAAACGTGCCGCACCCGAACATATCATGCAATGGAATAGCCCTTGGGGAAAAGGGTTTCCGGGTTGGCACTTGGAATGTACGTGCATGAGTACCAAGTATTTAGGGAAACAATTTGATATTCATGGTGGAGGAATGGATTTGAAATTCCCGCACCACGAATGTGAAATTGCACAAGGAACAGCTTTGACCGGTGTGGAGCCCGTTCGGTATTGGATGCACTCCAATATGCTGACCGTGAATGGGCAGAAAATGTCTAAGTCGCTTGGAAATAGCTTTTTACCGTCCGAGTTATTTGCAGGTAGTCACCCTTTATTGGAGCAAGCATATAGCCCGATGACCGTCCGGTTTTTCATGTTGCAATCCCAATACCGGAGTACGCTCGATTTTTCAAATGAGGCGTTAAAAGGTTCACAGAAAGCATTTAGACGTTTGATAAACGGTCTTCGTATCTCGAAAACATTGGTTTTTGAACCAGATAATGAGGTAGCAATCGACGAGAAGAAAAAAGCAGATATTGAAAAAGCTATTCAGACTTTTTATGAGGCAATGAACGATGATTTGAATACGGCAGTGGCGATTGCACAATTGTTTACCTTGTTGAAATACATCAACATGGTTTACATGAATCAATTAAAACCTGCTGCACTTGGTGAAGAAACCTTCTCAGAATTGGTTCGTTTGTTCTCCGTTTTTATCGAGGATATTTTAGGATTGAAAGAAGAGAAAAATGACAGTGATGCGTCCGTTCTAGCTGGAATGTTGGAGCTTTACAAAGAATATAAATCAGCGCAGCAATACGATAAAGTAGATCAGATTCGTGCTTATTTTAAAGATAATGGCATGGTTATCAAAGACTTAAAGCACCGAATTGATTGGGCTTGGGAAGAATAAGAGAAATAAAAAAAATCCCTCCTTTCACTGTAAACTAAGATAGGAGGGATTCTTCAATTAAAAAGTCAAAACTTGTACGAAATCGTTATTTTTAGCTAGAATAAAGGATTTTTTTCCTTGGATAGTTATCGGGTATATGCCGCGTATTTGTCCTTGTATTTGCAATTGACCGATTCGATTTTTGGTCATTTTTTTATTTTTATCAATTTGAAGAACACTTCCATAGTCTGCATCGTAGAGCCCCATCTGGATATTACAATCATAGAAATTACCACCCATCAGCCACTGGTTTGCCTTGATTTGTGCTGCTGCATGAAAAGACGTATGCTGCCATTCTGCTGGTAGCGCTTCCAATTGGAACGAACCCTTTCCATCGTTATTTAACCACGCATTTTCTAAGAAATCCGCCGAGAATAGCGTCGCATTATCTATTTTTCCATCACCCAATATTGACTTAAAATCAGCTTCTGAAAAATCCTTGGCGTAGGTAAATGCTTTTTTCACGTAGGGTAATTGTTTTTCAATCTCCCGTTTATCTGCAAAAAGGATTTCTCTATCTTGCAAATGATAGGTTAAAATTTGTTCAATCCGTCCATTCTCATCATAATCATCGACATACATGCGAATTGGCTTGTCTTGGGAAGCTTTTAGACGGCTGTTTTTTCCGAGATTACCGAGTAATAAGTCAATGTTTCCGTCTTGATTGAGATCTGTGGCGTAGATGAAATTCCACCAACCCTTGCGTTCCGTCAGATAATTTTTCTTTATCTCTTTCTTATTTTTTGTTGGTTCAAAAGATACAATCCCATCCCATTCCAAGGCGAGAAGGAGAGATGCAGGATTATTTTTGTTTAACTTGACGACTTTCGCATCTTTTACATGACCTATTTTCTGTAATTCTGGCGCAAGTTGTAGCGTAACATCACGGAAACGGCCCGTTCCATCGTTTTTGAGTAAATAAGAGGTTGGAATTTCGCCATACGCAAAGGCTTCTCCACGTGCTCCAACGAATAACTCGGGCTGACCGTCATTATCTGCATCCCATGGAACAATGACAGATGCCGTTAAGAATATCTGTTGAAAAGCGTCTCCTTTTTTGGTCAGTTGCCCTTTTCCGTTATTGAGATAAACACGAGGAGAGAGCCAACCTGTCTTTCCGTAATATTCGTTGCCACCGCTCGCGACAATCAGGTCGAGGGTTTTATCGCCGTTAATATCCAGCCACAAGGCATGCGTATCTTCGAATGTACTATCCGCAGCTAAGCTAGGCGAAGGAATTTCCTGAAACTTTCCTTGTTGGGTTTGTGCGAATAAACGTGATTTTTGCCATTTCGAACTTCCCATAAAGATGTCTTCAAGACCATCTCCGTTGATATCCGCCACCGCAAAAACAGGTCCGACTGTTGACAGCATCGACGGAATAAGCGCCTCACGGTCAAATTCATTGAACTTATTTTCTTCATGCTTCACCAAAAGCCCTACTTGTTCAGTAATATCTTGTGCGGGTATTTGGTGTAAAGATTTCTTTTTCCAATTGGTATAATCGAACGGTGGAAGCCCCTTTTTATAGGTAAGCGTAAGTTGATTGGACGAACTATCCGGAATGATTTTTTCGTACGAATTATCCGGCCAAATAATCAACAATGAATCTATTTTTTGCGATTTCCCCAAACCAAAATGGAGAGGTGTCTCGCTGGAGGATTGGAAACCTCTGACAGGGAATTTTTCTTGTAACTGCAAACTATTCGCTTGGCAAACAATAACCTTTGCCCCAATTGCTTGACGATTTTTGTCACTGCCAACCAATGAAATTTGGAGGTATTTATTGGTATTTTTTTGCGTCGTATTTTCGTAGATAAATGCAGGCGCATTTATATTATTGGTGACAATATCGAGGTCGCCATCTTTGTCCAAATCAGCAAAAATAGCCCCATTGGAATAGGATGAAACTTGATTTTCTACATTTTCTGTACTTTCCTCAAAAGATACGTCTCCTTTATTACTGAAAAACTTATTCGGGATTTTTACTTCGGGCAATAAATCAACGAGAGAAATATCCGATTCATCAAATGTTTTGTCATTGATTCTTTTTTGAATATCGTCGTTGGATACGTAATTGATGTAATCAATGTCGTTCATGCGTTTATTTATCCCATTCGAGATGAATAAGTCTTTCAAACCATCATTGTCAAAGTCTAAAAAAAGTGATGACCAAGACCAATCTGTTGCATGAATGCCAGCAAATAAACCTACTTCGCTAAAATAGCCATCTCCTTGGTTCAACTGCAAATTATTCCGTGCAAATTGGACATTATAGCCCATTTGAAGTTTAAATTTAAAATTGTAGTATGCGTCTTCGCCCTCTGATCTTTTTAGAATATTGGGGTCATAAGGAAGCATATCCAATGAGATAATTTCAGGTAGAGCGTCATTATTGATGTCCGCCACATCAATTCCCATCGAAAATCGGCTTGTATGTTTGATGCGTGTTCCTATTTCATCTTTGAAGCGTTTGTTTTTTTGATTGATGTACAGATAGTCATTTTCATGAAAATCATTGCCAATATACAAATCTGGGTATCCGTCAAAGTTTACATCACCAATACCAACACCAAGCCCGTAACCCAACGCAGAGCTGTGAATCCCTGATTCTTTCGTTTTTTCCAGATATTTACCTTCTACATTTTCAAAAAAGCGATCACCGGCAAGTGGATGGAATGTATCTAAAAAATCGTCTCTTTTACCAAATGTTTTGTTGGCATGTACCGAATGGTTTAATTGGAAAAAATCCAAATCTCCATCTAAATCTGCGTCAAAGAAAACGGCTTGTGTACCGAACCCAACGAGATCCAGCCCGTACTCACTGGACTTTTCTTCATAAATAGGAATTGAATTTTCGATTTTCTTGCATACGAAAAGTAAATTATGCCCTTTTAGCGAAAGATAATTTCCTACTTGGCTGACGTAAATATCCAGAAGTCCGTCTTGGTTAATATCCACCAAAGAAATGCCGTTTGACCAACCGGTATCCGATGTAAAGTTTGATTTTTGCGTGATGTCTTCAAATTTTAAGTCACCTTTATTGAGATAAATTTTGTTTTCGCCCAAATTTGCGGTAAAAATGAGGTCAATGAATCCATCTTTGTTCAAGTCACCTGCTGCCGTTCCTCCGCCATTGTAGAAATACATGTACGAAAAAATATTGAGGTCTTTGGTTGGGGTAACGGTATTGACAAAATCAACGCCTGTTCTATCTTCGTTTAGAACTTTAAAAATCATTTTATCTTCCTTACTTTGATGGCAGGAAACGAGAGTCCAGACAAAGAGTGATAAGTAAAGATATTTTGTTATGTGTTTCATTTTTTTATCGTTGGGATAAAGGAAATCGGCGTATCGTTATTGCGCACAAATAGGAGAGTAGGGGTTGTCCCAATAGTGATTTTTTGAATATCTCTAATTTCTCCTGTCCATTGAATCCCCGATTTTTGGGGAGAAAGCCACGTCCATTTATTTTGTTTATCCTGAATAAATGCACCGCCCCGGTTGCCATCAAGTCGCCCAAATTGCGGGATAAAATGCGTGTAATTCCCGCCATAGACAAGGTCTTTTTTCGCATCGCCATTGATATCTAAAACCTGAATGGCATTCATACATGAAAACTGCGCTTGAATGGGTAGTTTTTCAAACTTGAAAGTACCATTTCCTTGGTTATAGGCAATTCCAGAGGCTAAAAAGTTAACTTTTCTTTGTTCAGCTTTATCCAAAATAGAACTTTTGAATAAGTCTTGGATGGTACGTTTGGCGTATTCGCTATGTTTTAAATTTTGGGTTTTTAAGAAAGGAAATTGCTCCATCATTTCACGTTTGAGAAAGACAGGAACATCTTCCCCTTGAATAGACTTGGTTATTACCTTATCGACGATGGAGTTTCCATCAAAATCGGCAACCCAAATTTTCAGTGGATTTTCTTGGTCGGTACGTAGCGTAAAATTTTCACCTATATTTCCAAGAATTAAATCTGTGAAACCATCTTGGTTTATATCTTCTGCCAGTACACTACCCCAAAAGCCGTACATTTCTGCGAGTTCGCTAGATGTTGGATTTAATTTTTTTCCATCAAATGTAAAAATTTGAGGAGCCATCCAATCACCGACAACAACTAATTCTGGTTTTTTATCACTGACTAATTGTGTCCATTGCGCATCGCGTACCATCCCGATTCGTTGTAAATCTGGCGCAATTTGTTCAGTTTTATTGGTAAAATTCCCTTTGCCATCATTGACAAACAAGTAGCTTTCTGGGGTTACACCGTATTGCATGGAGGTATTTCTACTTCCGACGAACAAATCGAGGTCTCCGTCTTGGTCAAAGTCTGCGGCACGAACAACAGAGGTATTATACCCATTGGGGGGAAGTTTTCTACTAACGGCGGTGAAATTCCCTTTTCCATCATTTTCGTAAAGTCTGTCATTCAGGAGGCGGTCATTGGTTGGTGCTGTATTTCCGCCCGAACCGACGTATAGGTCAAGGTCTCCGTCTTTATCCATGTCAAAGAACAAGGCGGCTGTATCTTCAAAATCTGTATAAACGCCAAAAAGACGTTCGTTGGTTGGTAGAAATGTCCCGTTAGCTTGTTGTATGAGCAATTGTCCGGCTTGACCTGCGGCACCACAGACGTACAAATCGTGTTTTCCGTCGTTATTTATATCGCCAACAGCCACTTTAGGGCCTTCTTTGGAGAGCATAATCGGAATATTTTTCTCATTGTAATAATCTATGTGCTCATTCTCCTGGTGTTTGGGGAGTTCAAGAGTCGAAGTTTGGAATAAAGAAGTAACCAAGTTGATGGATTCGGGATAGATGGGACCGGCATGTTGCTTCCAGCTGTATGTAGAATCCGTTTGGATATTTCTGTAGGTTGTATATTGACGATTCGGCCAAACAATTTGGATAGAATCCACTTTTTCTGCTTGACCAACGCCAAAAGTCATGGGATATTCTGTACTTGACTGAAACCCACGTGCTGGGTGTAATTGTTTGGAAAGAATTTCATTTCCGATAAAAACATGCACTTTGGCTCCGATGGCAAAGGTATTTGTGGAATCACCTTTGAGTTGAATTTTAAGGTATTTGTTTCGTTCTTTTTTTTCGTTGGCTTTGTTTTTATAAATGCCACAAGGTTGGTTGAGATTGTTCACAACGAGATCTAAGTCTCCGTCGTTATCCAAATCCGCGTAAGCTGCTCCATTGGAGAACGTCTCATCGTCTAATCCCATTTCCTTACCTACCTCATCGAAAGACAATTGTCCTTTATTTTTAAAGAATAAATTGGCGATTGGCCGGGAAGGCATGTTATTGATGATATTATCGAATTTTGCTTTTTCCCCGGATAAAACCATTTTTTGATTGACATCATTAGCAAAAAAGTCTATAAAATCCTGGTCAATGACATCGTGATAAATGCCGTTACAGACAAAAATGTCGGTATTTTTATCATTATCGGCATCAAAAAGCAAAGCGCCCCAGCTCCAGTCGGAGGCTGCCACATTTCCAAGATACGCAACATCCGTAAATGTTCCGTCTTGGTTATTGAGTTGCAGCGTATTTTGCATGAGTTGGTGATAGAAGCCTTTTTCTCTTTTTAATTCATAGACGTAATGATTATCAAAAGAAGTAGTTGTTTTTAGGCGTTCTTCGTCGCGTGCGAGCATATCTGTTACAAAGATTTCAGGATGCCCGTCGTTGTTTATATCTGCCATATCAGCACCCATAGAGGAGAAGCTAGTATGGGTCATTCTACTTTCTAAATCCTCTTTGAATGTGCCATTTTTTTGATTTATGTATAGATAGTCACGTTCAAAAAAGTCATTTGAAATATAGATGTCCGGGTAATTATCATTGTTTACGTCGCCGACAGTCACGCCCAAGCCAAATCCGATTAAGCTTCCGTAGATTCCTGTTTCTTTGCTTACATCTACGAATTTACCGTTATCGTTGCGAAACAATTTATCCCCGCCTCCTTTCAAAAAGTCTTTGACGGGCCAGTCTTCGGCACGCAAATCCCTATTATTGGCATAATTAAGCGTATTTACGGGGATAAAACTATTGTTGAGGGAGTACATGTCGAGGTCTCCATCGAGGTCATAATCAAAAAAGGCGGCATGGGTTGAGTAGCCATTGTCGTCAAGTCCGTATTCAGCTGCTTTATTGGTAAAAGTCAAGTCTCCGTTATTGATAAAGAGCGCGTTTTCTTGCCCTTTGTTTATTTGGTATCCAGCATTGCAGACATAAATATCAAGGAGATTGTCATGATTGATATCCACCATAACAACTCCAGTACTCCATTTGAGTGCTTCTGCTACGCCTGCTTTGTCCGTAATATCTTCAAAAGTCATGTTTCCTTTGTTTAGATATAACTTATTTTCTCCCATGTTTGCGGTGAAATAAATATCGGGCAGCCCGTCGTTGTTAATATCTCCGACGGCTACACCACCTCCATTGTAGAAATTGCGGTAATTGAAAATATTGAAATCTTCTGTATTCTGAACAACATTTACGAAGTCAATCCCTGTGGCATTGGCTTCAAGTTTTTCAAAAAGTGTTTCTTCTTTGGGTGTACAGTGTTGTAGTATCCCTAGACTTGCTACTAGTGCTAGTATGTGTATTTTTATTTTCATCATAGGTAGTTATTAGGGTTGATTATTTTTCGATTAGCTCAATGGCAAAGCCACCTCCTGCTACTAATTGAATCGGTAATTTTGTTTCGGAATTTACCGTATGTGTTTGTATTTGATACGCGGTTGGATTTGTATTCCAATGGGCATTTTTCCCGTCTTGATACATGGTTGCTTGGTACGTTTTATTTTTTGGAAGAAATGAAAAATCTATCGTTGTTTTTCGTGGATTTTCATCTGTAATTCCACCAATATACCAATTTGATGTACCTTTTTGTTGCCTTGCGATGGTGATGTAGTCACCAGGTTCTGCTTCCAAAATGTGAGTTTGTTCCCAATCTACGGGTACATTTCGTATAAACTGAAAAGCATCTGGGTATTTATCGAAATTTTCTGGAAAGTCGCCTGCCATTTGTAAGGGGCTGTACATAGTGACGTACAAGGCAAGTTGTTTGGCAAGGGTTGTCCGGACACGTTGCGTGCGGGTTGTGTCGTATTGGTTCAACTGAAAATGAAAAAATCCGGGTGTGTAATCCATAGGGCCACCCATGAGCCGTGTAAAAGGCAGAATGGTTTCATGTTCAGGAACGAGTCCTAATGTTGGCGCATTATTAAATTCATTTCCTCTTGCGGCTTCGTTTGCCAGCCAATTGGGGTATGTTCTGTGTAAACCAGTGGGATGTGCTGGTTCGTGAGCCTCCACCATAATTCGGTTCTCAGCTGCTTTTTGTGCAACTCTTTCGTAATGATTGACCATCCATTGCCCATCGTGATGCTCCCCACGCGGGATAATTTTTCCAACATATCCCGTTTTCACCGTATTCATTTCATATTTTTTCATAAAAGAGAAAGCGTTGTCTATATGCCTTTCGTAGTTTGTTGCAGACCCAGACGTTTCGTGGTGCATAATAATTTTCACCCCTTTCGTTTTTGCGTATTGGGTTAATTCCTCGATGTTGTAATCTGAATAAGGGGTTACGAAGTCGAATACATTTTCTTTCCAGTTTCCGAACCAATCTTCCCAACCTTCATTCCAGCCTTCTACCAATACACCATCAAATCCATTTTTGGCAGCAAAATCAATGTATCTTTTCACATTTTCTGTATTTGCTCCGTGTTTGCCACTTGCCTTTGCCCAATCAGATTTTCCAACGTGCATTTCCCACCACATCCCAATAAATTTTTGTGGTTTAATCCAAGACACATCCTGGATTTTTGAGGGTTCGTTCAAGTTTAGAATTGTTTTTGAGGCGAGTATTTCTGTTGCTTTGTCACTTACAAGAATCGTTCGCCAAGGAGTTTGAAAGGGTGTTTGTAGGTATGCTTTATTACCTACGGCATCGGGTGTAAGATGAGTTTTGAATGAATAATTAGCTTTATTCAAATCCAGGTGCATAACTGGGTAATTAATCAACGCCGCTTCGTGAATGTTGATGTACAAACCATTTTTACTTTTCAGCATGAGGGGAGTTTGTACAGTCGTTTCACCAATGAGTGATTGCAAGGCGATATCTTTCTCTTTTTTTGCTGCTTCGAAAGCATTTATTTCTGAAAGAGGGGTTGTATTGTATAAATACTCGTTTGTATCGTAGTCACCCGGAATCCAAAAAGCAGTATGGTTTGCTACTTGGTTAAATTCTGTATTTTCCTCTTTTACAATAAAATGCTTCAAATTTTTCTGTGTAGGAAATGCGTAGCGAAAACCAACGCCGTCATTAAATACACGAAAAATAAGTTGGACTTTGACCGCCGATTGCTCTGTTTCAAGCTGTATAATTGCTTGTGTATAATGATTCTGTATTTTCCTTTGCTCTCCCCAAACAGGTTCCCATTCTTCAAGAACAGTTGTTTGTTCGGCTGTTTCCCACTTGAATTTCTCGAGCTGAATACTTGGCTTTGCCAGTTGAAAGCCCAATTTTGATGTTTGAATTACCGGTTGACCTTTGTACGAAAGTTGATATGTTATCTCACCGGATGTGTTTCTTCTTATGGTTACTTTCTGATTTCTATCTGGCGATAATATTGTTTCTGTTTCTTGTGCAACCAAGTTGGACGAGATACAGACAGAAATGTAGAAAAGTATGGTAAGTAGCTTTTTCATATCATTTGATGTTAGGAATTAATAAAACACTTGATTCTCTTCCAAATTAGTCAAAATGATATTTGGTTCTTTTTGAATAATGTACCCTTCTAGTTTTTGCCATTTATCGGGCATACGTTGAGCATTGTATTTACCAACAAGCCCAGTTATTTTCAAAATAGTTTTTGATTTATTCAATGAAATGAAATCTATTTTTCCCTCCGTCATCAAGTATCCCTCTCCGATATTATTTTCTTTATCGATAAGTTTACCAATCATGACTGTTGCTGTTTTTTGATCATTTTGAATAATTTGTTTTGAGATAGGTTTTTTTTGATACCATCCGTTTGTGCTTATCGCAACAATAACATTACTTTCGTATTGGTCAAATAGGCTGAAGCGGAATAAGTTGTCAAAGAGAGTCACATCGCCTTTAAAAATATGATCTTCTTGATAGAATGGTTTTCCGTCAAGTTCAAATAGAATTTTCGTTTCTCCTTTTTTTAATGATTTGAGGGTTTCATCAATAAGTGGTTGGTCAACGTCATTTTCATTTTTCTTTTGACATGAAACGAGTGTAATAACTAAGAGAGTGAGTAGGAGTAATTTTTTCATCATTGTAAAGTATGTCTTATATAAACGCAAAAATGCTCGATTTCTCGAGCATTTTTGCATAAAAAGCTATTTTTTAAATCAATACCCTGCGTTTTGCGTAAGGTTAGGATTTGAAACGATTGCTTGTGAAGGAATCGGGAATAGAACTGTGTGTGGTTCTTTTACTTCAGAACCTGTTCCATCGATAAATTTACCGAAACGAACTTCAACTGTTCTTTTTCCACCTTCCCAGTACAATTCACGTCCGATTTCTGCAAAAAGCGTCTGCTCGTTAAGAGAAGCCAATGGAGCAATAGAACGAGTTGTACGTAATGTATTTGCTGTAGCTAGAGCAGCGGCAGCATTTCCACTTCTCAATTGAGCTTCTGCTTTCATTAAGACAGCTTCCGCATATCGCATCAAGATATATTTACCTGCTGTAGCTGGGTGATACTTGATAACACGGATACCTTTGTCAGTCGCAGCACCTGCAAGAGGTACATCTCTAGTGAAAGATAGTGGTTTTCTTGAACGAGAGTCAATGATATTTTGTCCTTTGTCATTGATTTGTTGTCCAATCAAGAAACCAAGACCAATACCAGAAAACTCTTTGCCATCACCTTTTGCAGGAGAACCGATACGAACATCCGACTTATCAAATGTATCGTAAAAATCAGCTAATGTAGTGAAACCATTCCAACCTGATGGGTTTTGATCGTAGTGTAACGTCATGAACCAACGGTTTTGTGGAGTACCTTCGTTACTTACAAAAATAACTTCGCTTGTTGCTTCCTTAGTAAAGTTTTTGAAATAATCACTTTCAAGGCTGTAACCAGAAGCTGTAATTGCATCAACATAAGCGATAACTTTGTCCATATCTGCTTTGTCATGTGTATATGGACCAGCAGGGTTAGATCCTTTGAATACTGCTTTGTTCAAATGCAACTTAGCAAGTAAGAAGTTTGCAGCAGCTTTGTTAGCAACTGCATTTGTTGCAGATGGACCTGCATCAACTAATCCTGGAAGTGCTTCAGTCAAATCTTTTACGATGAAGTCAAAAGCTTCAGATCTAGTTAAAATCTTAGGGAATTCGTCTACACCTTGAGTTACTTCACGGAAAGGAACTTGTCCAAAGTAGTCCATGACGTGGTACATGTTCAGAGCACGTAAGAACTTTGCTTGCGCTGCTTGAGCAGGAGTTGGGTTTGAAGCCAAAATCTCAGTTGATTTGAACACACGCTGATTCAATTGGTTCCAAGTATCTCTCAATGCTGGGTGTCCAGCATCCCAAGTATGGGCGTCAAGTGTACGCCAGATACCGTTATCACCCCAGTCAACACCACGTGTTGGTGGAATCATCTCTGCAGTTGTGTGTTGACCCAATGCATAGATGTTGTTTTGGTCAGTGTATGCTCCTAAATCGATGTAGGCAGATGCCAATAATTCAGATGGATTACCAGGTGTGAATCCTGCTTGCGAATTCTCACGTACGATCGAATCTTTTTCTTCTGTGATGAGGTCAGTACAAGCTGTGAATGCCATGAAGCTCATACCAAAACCTAATGCTTTATAAAAATGATTTCTTTTCATTGTGTTTTGTACTTAATAATAGGATTAAATTAGAATGATAAGTTAGCACCGAATGTCCAAGTTCTAGCTCTAGGATACGCAGTGTAGTCAATTCCGAATGAAGGAATACCATTCAATGATTTGTTTGTACTAACTTCAGGATCTTGACCACTATAGTTAGTGAAAGTCAACACGTTTTGACCAGTTACATACACACGAATACTTGAGAATGTAGAACCTTTTACAGGTACTCTATAACCCAATGATAAGTTTTGAAGACGTACGAAGTCACCTTTTTCAAGGAATCTTGTAGATACGTCTGGTGCGTTCAATGCACCTTCTCCATTTCCAACTACGTTACGAGTTACGTTACGGCCGTTAGCCAATGAACCAGCTGTGAAGAAAGCATTTTCTGTGTTAGAGTAGATGTAGTTACCAAATACGCCATTGAAGAACATGCTGAAATCAAATGCTTTGTAACGGAAGTTGTTTGTCAAACCACCTGTGAAAGTTGGAAGTGGACTTTTTCCATCAAGGAAACGTTGGAAGTCACCGTTGTAGATACTGTTACCAGCTTCATCAAATCCTTGGAAATCACGTAGGAAGAATGCAAATAATGGTTGACCTTCAGCAAGACGTTGTGCGAAAGCACCTGTCAAACCTTGACCATTGATTTCACCTGTATCATACGCTCCTTCAAGACCTTTTACGAAGTTCTTGTTGTTTGCTACGTTGAATAAAACTTCCCATGAGAAATCTTTTTTATCAACAATTGCTGCGTTCAAAGATAGCTCGATACCTCTGTTTTGGATATTTGTGTTCAAGTTTCTCCATACGAACGGAGTTGGTGCAGGCTGTGCAGATACTACTTGGAAAAGCAAATCTCTTGTTGCTTTATCGTAGAAATCGATGCTACCACTCAAGCGGTTCTTCAAAATAGCAAAGTCTAAAGCGACGTTAAGTGTTGTAGTAGACTCCCATTTAAGGTTCGGGTTGTTGAAAGCAACTGCATTCAATCCACCACCTTCAATATTGTTTGCACCTTGGTTGATTCCCCAGTTTCCGTAACGGTCACGTCTGTCGTAAAGGTTACGAGGGATAGCTTGGTTACCAGTAACACCATAACCAGCACGTAGAGCTAAATCACTGAATACATCCTTAGGAATGAAATCCTCTTCGATCAATTTCCATTTGAATGCACCTGAAGGGAAGTAACCGTATTTGTTGTTACCACCAAAACGAGTAGATCCATCCACACGAAGTGTACCTGTGAATAAGTATTTGCCAAATCCTAAGTTAACACGTGTAAAGTAAGACTGTAGTTCGTCTTTCGCGCTGAATGAGTTATTGATTACGTTACTACCTAATACGTTTGCTGTTGCAGAAGCAATGTTATTCAACATTAAATCTAAGTCACTTGTACGGAAGTTAGCAGCAGCAATACTTTTACCTGATTGCTCAAAGCTTTGGTATGAATAACCCAATAATGCGTTGATTGTAGCACCACCGAAATCTTTATCATACGTGAAGTAGTTTTCCCATAATTGGTTGTTTACTTCAATGTCATTGATGTATGCGCGACCAATTCCAGGGTTACCTTCGATAACTAAATCTCTAGAATAAGCTGCTTTACGAGAAGAGAATGATTTATCAAAACCTAATACAGTTTTGAATTTTAATCCTTCAGCAAGTTGCATCTCAGCATTGATGTTACCTAATGCACGTAATGTATTTGTGTTATCTTTTGAAAGACCCAAGAAAGCTAATGGGTTTGGTTCTGTGATACCAGGTTGGTTGAAAGTACCATCTGCTTTGTAGATTGGAAGCGTAGGGTTTGTTTTCAAAGTAGAACCTAATAAGTCACCCGTGAAACCAATGTTTTCAGAAATCGGAACGTTCGAGTCTCTGTTTTCAGAGATATTGATTGTTGAAGCAATCGTCAATTTATCATTGATGAATTTTTTAGCACCATTGAAACCAACACTAAGACGCTTGATATCAGAGTTAGTCACAATACCTTGTTGGTCTAAATAACCCAATGAGAAACGATAGTTTCCAGAGTTGTCACCACCGCCATATGAAAGGTTGTGTTGGTTCGTATAACCTGTTCTGAAAACTTCATCTTGCCAGTCAACTTTAGCACCTAAGTTATTACCACCAGCCGCTACATATTCTTCAGGGCTTAGAAGGTCATATTTTTTAGTGATGTTACTTACACCAAGTGAGTAACCGTAGTCCAAAGTACCTTTACCTTTACCTTTTTTCGTTGTAATCAAAACAACACCGTTTGCACCACGAGAACCGTAGATAGCTGTTGCAGATGCATCTTTCAAGATGTCAATGCTTGCAATGTCATCAGGGTTAAGGAAGTTCAATGGGTTTTTCGCTGCTTGGCGACCTACACCACTTGCTGAGTTACCGCTTGATGTCTCATCACCACTCAATGGAACACCGTCCACTACAAATAATGGGTTGTTGCTACCATTTACAGAGGATGTACCCCGAATACGCACGTTGATTGCACCACCTGGCTCACCGTTAGCTTGAGTGATTTGAACCCCAGCAACACGACCTTGCATTAATTGCTCAGGAGAAGTAACAATACCTTTTTGGAAATCTTTTGTACCGATTGCACTTACTGCACCAGTCGCATCTTTTTTCTTTACAGTACCGTATCCAACAACGACTACTTCATCCAAAACTTGGCTGTCTTCAGATAGAACTACATTGATAGTAGAACGACCGTTGACTGCCTCCTGAGACGTTGACATACCAACAAATGAGAATGTCAAAACGCCTTTAGAAGATACACCAGCAATAGTGTATTTTCCTTCTAAGTCAGTTTGTGTTCCTTTTGAAGTACCTTTTACTTGTACTGTAACACCAGGAATGCCGTCTCCATCAGCGCCAGTCACTTTACCAGACACCGTGATGTCTTGCGCAAGTGCAGAGAAGGAAATGCATGAGAGAAGCATCAAAAACATCGTAAAGCTACGATACGCGTTTTTTTTGCCAGAGATTAGCCGATTGAGGCCAGTCTGGTAGAACTGAATCATCATAGGTAAATAGTTAAATGTTTAAAAAGAAATCCTGAATCACCCTAACAAATAACATTTAAAGAATAAATGTTTGAATTATTAATAGATTCAGCCCTCAAAAGTACAAAAATTAAGATTTAAAGTCCAATACTCTTCTCTAAAATCTTACTAGATTTTTTTATAAAAACATAAAGACAAAGGGATATGTATCTGTTTCTATGTTATATATCTATCTTTTTATACCTTGTATTTTCTTTTAATGAAGTATTTACTCATTCATTTTCGGTGTAATACACGTATATTTGGTCGCTTTTTTAGTTTATTCGTTCTAGACCAAATTATATAGTATGTTGAATCAACTTGCCGCTTCTTTAAAAGGTGATCTCTACACAGATGATGTAATGCGTACTTTGTATGCAACCGATGCGTCCGCTTATAGAGAAATGCCCCTTGCTGTAGCTATTCCTGCTGATGAAAAGGATATCCAATTGCTGATTCAATATGCAAATCAACACGAAATAACGCTTATTCCGCGTACTGCTGGTACTTCGCTCGCTGGTCAGGTTGTTGGAAAAGGTATTATCGTAGATGTTTCCAGAACATTTACGCAAATTTTGGAAATTAACTCTGAACAAAATTGGGTCAGATTACAACCTGGTGTTATTCGTGATGAATTGAACATGGCTCTAAAACCTCACGGACTTTTCTTCGGTCCCGAAACATCTACGGCGAATAGAGCTATGATAGGTGGAATGGTCGGGAATAATTCATGTGGCTCAAATTCCGTTGTCTATGGAAGCACCCGTGACCACCTCATCGAAGTTTCTGGCTTTTTGAGTGACGGTAGTTTTGTTACGTTTCAAGCGCTCTCCTCCGATGAGTTTTCTAAAAAATGTAAGGAAAATGAACACACACTAGAAACTCAACTGTATCAACATATATATACTACCTTATCTAATGCCGAAGTCCAAAGGGAAATTAGGGAGGAGTTTCCGAAACGATCGATAACAAGAAGAAATACAGGTTACGCCATTGATGAATTGCTTGAAACAGAGGTTTTTACGCCGTCATCTCAAGAAAAATTCAATTTCTGTAAGCTGATTGCGGGTTCTGAAGGTACACTTCTTTTCATTACGGAAATAAAATTACATGTCAATCCGCTTCCTCCTAAATACCAAGGGGTACTGGCTATGCACTGCCATACTATTGACGAGTCTTTGAGAGCAAATTTAATCGCACTCAAATATGCACCGTCAGCCGTTGAGTTGATGGATCACTATATCTTAGAATGTACGAAAGCCAACAAAGAACAAAGTCAAAATCGTTTTTTTGTAGAAGGTGACCCCGGCGCAATTCTTTGTATCGAGATTTCTCGTGACTCTATGGAGGAAGTTATGTCTGTGGCTGCTCAGATGGAAGCTGACATGAAGGAAAATAACTTTGGATACCATTTCCCACTACTTATTGGAGATGATATCAAGAAAGTGTGGACTTTGCGGAAAGCTGGGCTCGGATTACTATCTAATCTTCCTGGAGATGAAAAAGCCGTTGCTGTCATTGAAGATACCGCCGTCGATGTAGAAGACTTACCGGAGTTTATTATTGAATTTAATCAGATATTAGAAAAAAATGGAATGTATTCCGTGCATTACGCACATGCTGGCTCAGGAGAGTTGCATTTACGCCCCATTATTAATCTAAAAACAAAAGAAGGGCATCAACAATTTCGATTAATTGCAGAAGAAATTTCCACGCTCGTCAAAAAATACAAAGGTTCTTTGTCGGGTGAACACGGAGATGGCCGTTTGCGTGGAGAGTTTATTCAACAACAAATTGGTAAGAAAAACTATCAACTTATCCAAGAGTTAAAGCAAATCTGGGATCCGAAAAATGTATTTAATGCGAATAAAATTGTAAATACACCTCCAATGGATGCTCACCTGCGTTATGAAGCAGGACAAACTACGCCTACATTCAAAACGGCGTTTCGGTATAAAAATCAAGATGTTTTACAACATGCAGAGCAATGCAATGGCTCTGGAGATTGCCGAAAAACCCACTTGAGCGGTGGTACGATGTGTCCGAGCTTTATGGCAACACGGAATGAAAAGGATACAACTCGTGCGCGCGCAAATATCTTACGGGAGACACTCACCCATTCAGACAGGATGAACCGGTTTGACAGCACGGCTGTCAAAGAAGTCATGGATTTATGTTTGGCGTGTAAAGGTTGTAAGTCTGAATGTCCTTCCAATGTGGATGTTGCCAAACTGAAAATGGAGTTTCTGTATCAATATCAGAAAGAAAACGGAGTTCCGATTCGCTCTCGACTAGTGGGAAATTTTGCCAAATTAAGTTCGCTCGCTTCGTATGTTCCGTGGGCATATAATTTTGTATTTAAAATACCAGCTCTGAGACGTGTAGCAAACTCTGTAGTTGGCTTTCATCCAGAAAGAACGATGCCTCTTTTGCAAAAGGAAACGTTTCGATCCTGGATTAAAAAGCAATCTTCTCTAACAAACCCAGTTGGAAAAGTCTATTTATTCTGTGATGAATTTACGAATTTTAATGATGTAGAAATTGGTAAAAAAGCCTTTTTGCTCATTCAAAAATTAGGTTTTGATGTAATTATACCTTCGCATGAACCTTCAGGACGTGCGTATTTGTCCAAAGGAATGCTCGATGAAGCCCGTGTTTTAGCGAATAAAAATGTAGCGAACTTAAGCACGCTCATTACAAATGAAACACCTTTACTTGGTATAGAACCTTCTGCGATTTTGACTTTTCGCGATGAATATCCAGAATTAGTATCACCAGAGTTAGCAGAGAAAGCCGAAACACTGTCTAAAAATGTCTTGATGATGGATGAATGGATTGCTCAATTGATAGACCAAAAGAAGGTTTCAAAAGATCTATTTACGACAGAAAGTAAAGTCGTTAAATTACATGGGCATTGCCAGCAAAAAGCAGTTGGGTCATTGGTTCCGACGAAAAAAATGCTCTCATTGCCTAAAAACTACGAAGTTCAATTGATTCCTTCCGGATGTTGTGGAATGGCTGGTTCGTTTGGCTATGAGAAGGAACATTATGAACTGTCTATGAAAATCGGTGAGTTGGTTTTATTTCCAACGGTACGGGCACAAGCAGATGAGGTTTTGATTGCAGCCCCAGGTACAAGCTGTAGGCATCAGATCCATGACGGAACACATAGACAGGCGTACCACCCGATTGAAATTTTGTACGATGCCCTAGTGTAATCGAAATTTTGTAACAAAAAAAGAGAGAGAGCCGTTGCGAAGCAACGGCTCTACTTGAATACGGATAAAAGTGTTCCTTTGAAGTGTGCATATCTTTGCATCAATCCTTTGGGCAAAACGAATGATAGCAAAATATCTCTCATGTGGATTTTTGTATTTGGTCGAGACAAATAAAGCGATTTGAGCGCATAGAAAGAGCCCCGATATGTGTCTTTGTACTGTTTTGAGTCTGCCAATAGGAGGTAATATCGCGCAATATTTTTTCGAATTCTGTGATGAAACTGGAAATTTAATTCTTTGTCTATACCTCGATACATTCCGATTCTGTTCCATAAAAATCCAGCATCATCTTTTCCATCGGTAAAGCTCAAACCTCCATTGTTTTTCCGATAAACAGACATAACATCTGGATGGTATTTGAAATTTCCTCTTTTCCCGAGTAAAATATATCTTGGTATGTCACCGCTTTTTGATTCATGAAACCACGCAGGATATTCATTCAAGACATGGTTTCTAAATAGAATAGAAGATGTTGCCATGAACCAGACTTCGTCTTCACCAACTAGATCGGCGACTGTTACGACCTCTTTTTGATCTGATTGATTCACGTAGCTGTCTGGGTAAGCTCCATCATCATATCGAATAATAGCATTATGAAAACTTGCTATAAATGAGGGATGCGCGTCTAAAAAGTCAACTTGTTTCTGGAGTTTTTTTGAGTCAATCCAATAATCATCCCCATCTACTGTTGCGATGTATTCTCCTTTGGCTGCTTTAAAGGTTGCAATAGCGTTATTTTTACCAAACCCACCCAAGTTATGTGGATGAAACATTGGCTTGACGATGTCAGGATATTTCTCCTGATACATTGAAATAATGTCACGTGAAGAATCGGTGGAGTAGTCATCTCCCACGATTACTTCAAAGGGGAAGTTTGTTTCTTGACAAACAATACTATCAAGTGTGTTTGCAATAAACTTTTCGTGGTTATAAACATGTACAGTGACACTGACTTTCATAGAGTAAAATGGAATAGAAATGTAGTCTGTTAAAAAAGAACAAGCTCCCCTACTTGGAGAGCTTATTCCATGATTTATAAGCTAAAATTAGGCGAAAATCTTATCTAACATCTCCCTTTTTGGAAAATTAGGCGTAACAAGTTCTTCTTCTGGTTTGTAAATATAAGGCATAGGGAAACCTCTTTCTTGGAAGGTTTTCTCTTCCATATTGTTGTAGCGAAGCTGAATAGACCAACGAATGTTTTGCGTACTATTTTCACCAGAGCGGTGTACAAGGAAAGCAGAGAATAAAAGTAAGTCACCGACTTCAAAAGAGGTCTGAACAAATTTATCTTCGGGTAACTCTTCTTTGATTGTTCCCAAATACCCGTTTCCTTGTGCGTCAAGTAACCCATTGCGGTGACTTCCTGGAATAATTTGGAGTGAACCAAGGTCTGCACCGCAGTCCACTAAAGGAAACCAGCAAACAGCACTGTCTAGAGAGCCCTGTCCCGTACGCCAATCTTGGTGTGAGCCCAGCTTCCAGTGGCTACCTCCTTTGGATAAATAACGGCTATTGAATTGCATAGCAGGACGAACGCCAATGATGGGGAACTCATAGCCAATCTCTTTCAATAAGGAAGAAATGGAAGGATCTGTACCTAGACGATGCAATGAAATAAGATGTTGCACTTGTTTCCCTGTATTAACAAATGAAGGGAAGTCCTTTTCAAAAAAAGCAAACATGGCTTTTTCAAACTCATCCCGGTTGTCAATGTCCACATCAACCCCAACAACACGCTTGATTTGTACAGCAAATATTTGCCTCGCTTCTGTATAAATCTGTGTTAAAATTGCCTTATCAAAGAAATTTTTAACAATGATGAAGCCGTCTTTTTTAAACTGTTCTTTAAGAGTAGTCGCCATCTGTATAATAGTGAAGTGAAACGATTAAAGTTTATAATTAACTCTCTTTCATGCGAAAAAATTGATTTTTATTTATACTCATTTGTCTAGTTGAGCATACGCGAAGCCAAGAGCTCCGAAGCCTGTACCATTATATAACAAATATTGTTCGCCTTTGTGTTCGTATCGATGTGCGTAATTAATCATTTGGTAATCAAAGTCTGCCGGATTCTCTGATTTTGCGATACCAACTAAGTCATCTTTACGTTCCCACGCTAGTCCATCTTTAGATTCTGCGTAGCCCAAGCGATAGCTTTTGGTTCTGTCAGTACGGTAATCTACGGTATTGCGGTAGGAATAAATCATTTTATAGATGCCGTCTTCTTTGTAAACGCTTGGTCTGCCGACTGCATGGAGGAAATCATCAAACCCAATAGCTATATGGCCTGTTGGGGTCCAATGTATTCCATCTTTTGACTCCGCATGACGACAATCATAGAAAGGTTCTGGATAACCGTGGATGTACTCACATTTTTGACCAGAAATATACCACATTCGCCAAATCCCGTTATCAAACATGACACAAGGTTGAGCAGCCCAAATAGGATTATAAATAGAGCGATCCATTACTGGTCCTCTGAACATCTTTTGGAAACTTAAACCGCCATCCTGGCTAAGTGCCAAGCCGATAGATAGCCGGTATGAATTATGTGTTCTGCTCCAACCTGTATAATATAACCGAATATCACCATTGGGCATATCTACAAACCACGAAGGCATGACTCCCGTTTCGTCGTTCTCGGTGGGTCCACCCAAGTCCATAACGGGCTTGTCGTGGATGTATAAAATTTCTTTGGGATTATCGTACGAAACATCTAAGAAGGTTGGGCGAGAGTAACCTTGTCCATCTCTTGATGAGAAATAGATACGTAAAAAATCTTCTTTTGGGTAAGCGAAAGGTACTTGCGCATGGGTAATGCTGTGTGCCAAACTGCCGTCTGGTTTATAAATAACCCCTTTTTTTGTCCAGTTCATATTTAAAGTGAAATCGAGTAAGTCATTAATTAAATAGGTAGTGTTTCGCTCGTTTGCTGAATCGGGAATGCAATTTGTGGTCGAATAAAACCAGGCCATTTCCCATACCAAGAAACACCTTCTCTGTAATCTTCAATATCAAAAATAAGTGCTTCTTCGAAATTATACAAAGGAGTGGCGGTGTCTTTCACAACCATAAATGACAAAGAAATAGACCCATCGTTCAGGAAATGACCAGGTATTTCGCAACTAGCTGAGATAACGCCTGATTTACATAGTATGGAAGGCGTACCAATATTAAAAATACATTCACCAGCTAATGAGTTAACGTGAAGGCTAAAATTCAAATGGGCATCGTCTAGATAGTTCCAACATTCAATTTCAATGCGAAAAGGCGTACGGACGTCAATAAATTTTTGATTATCTAGCCAATGTGGGACAACCCGAATGCTTTTCAATCGAACTAGATCATTTCCTGGAGCCTCTTGTGGTTTTTCAAAGTAAGATTCAAGGGCTGTCTTTTGCACATGGCTCAGATACGTGGCGATAACTTCGTTGGTTTCACCCATTTGCATCATTTGCCCGTGCTTCATGAAAATGGATTTATTACAAAGCCCTGCAACCGCTGTTAGGTTATGACTGACAAATAAAATGGTGCGCCCTGAAGTAGAGGCATCTTTCATTTTACCTAGACATTTGCGTTGAAAATCAGCATCTCCGACAGCCAGTACTTCGTCAACGATCAGAATTTCGGGTTCAAGATGTGCGGAGATAGCAAATCCTAAACGAACATACATGCCGGAAGAGTAGCGTTTCACGGGTGTATCCAAGAACTTCTCGACACCAGCAAAGTCTACGATGGCATCAAAATGCTGTTTAATTTCTTGTTTGCTCATGCCGAGTATAGCTCCGTTCAAGAAAATATTTTCTCTTCCAGATAGCTCAGGATGAAAACCAGTACCGACCTCTAATAAACTAGCCACACGCCCCTTAATAGAAATACGGCCGTGTGTGGGTTCTGTGATTCGGCTGAGGACCTTTAAAAGTGTGGATTTTCCTGCACCATTTGATCCAATGATTCCCACTCTATCTCCTTGTTGTATGTCAAAGCTAACATCCTTTAGAGCCCAAAATATTTCTTTTGAATCTGCCTCTTCGGAGGTTTGCTTTCCGAAGCCATGCTTAATGGTTTCAGAAAAAGCTTCTTTCAATGTTCTAGATGTATTTTTACCTGTCTTGTGGTTAATAAGGTATTTTTTACTGACACCCTCTGCTCGAATAATACTCATTCGCGTTCCAATTTTTTTAGATATAATCTACAAAGGAATTTTCCTTTTTTCTGAATAAATAAATGGCAAGAATTACCAAGAATACCACAAATAAAGAGGTATAAAGTATGTAAATCCACTGAAAGTGTGGGTATCCCGGAATCAATGCCCAGCGGAATCCTTCAAGTAAACTAGCCATTGGGTTCAATGTCATATACCAATCGAACCAGCCAAAATTACTGAGAGAAGAAGTAGAGTAGGCTACGGGACAAATGAAAAAACCATATTGTACTACTAAAGGTACAATTTGTTGGAAATCCCGATATTGAACATTAAATGAAGCAAAAATCAATCCCAAGCCAAAGGCTAATAAAAAGGAAATGAGTAAAAAGAAAGGAACAACAAGTAGTTGCCAACCAATCTGAATATCATTATACAACAGAAAGGGAATGACAACGACGAAGGCGACCAAAAAGTCAATCAAAGGGACAGCAATGGCGCTTAAGGGCATTAATAGTCTAGGAAAATATACCTTGGCTACCAAGTTGGCATTGCCAGTAATACTATGGCTCACTTGTTGGAAAGATGTTGCGAAGAAATTCCAAAAAATAACTCCTGTAAAAATAATAACATTGAAATTTACTCCAGAGGTATCTTGTATTTTAGCTACTTTATGAAAAGCAAAAATGAAGACGACAACAGTCAAAATCGGGCGAACTACAGCCCATGCAACGCCAAATAAGGTTTGTTTGTAGCGAACTGTGATGTCTCGTTTGGCTAAAATCCAAAGTAGTTCTCTGAATCGTATTAAATCAGACCAATACTGCCTCTCTGAACGGCCTGGCTCAATGATGGTTTCGTGCATTACGATTGGATGGATGAAATGAATGTCATTTTGAAAGAAAAACCGAGCTTAGCTTCTCAGAAAAGTTAGTATATCAAGTTTTGGGAGCTAATCGAATTTTTCAAGCTACAAAGTAAAAGAAAAATAGCCATTTTTTTAGTCTAATGTTGATAATTTGAAACCAATAAGTCTTCAATAGCTATTTTTCAACTATCTACTTTCCTTAGTTTTGTAAAAATATTTTAAAATCTTTCAGTGGGTTTTTCTTCGTAATCTGAACTAACTCCCCCTTCTTATACAAATAGATATCTTCATTTTTGCCTAAAATAGACTTATACTTGCCCCCTCCCAAAGGGATGATTTGTAAAAAATCTGCGTAATATTCTGCATAAATACGCTTTTGTGAAATAGGCTCTTCAAAGAATAATCGACTGACCGTCCAATCGATTTTCCCAATTTCTTGTTTGGTTATCTGTTTTTTGGGTTGTTCAGAGTCAATCTGGTAGATAAACTCACGAATTAGCTCTGTTGATGTATTAAAAGTGCCTTTATTCGTCTTCGCTTGTACCATAGACTTGACCAAATACGGCTGCTTCCCCAAAAACAGTGAATTTACTTGGTAGCCAACTTCTAAAACAAAGACCAATAAGTTGACACGCACCTTGCTGGTAAGTTCGTACTGGTGTTGACCCGAAGAAGCATTCGTACGGTTGGCAGTCATTTTACCTACCTGTACGCCAGCTACCTCTATTGCGTAGGTACGCTGTTGAGAAAAACTAGACGATGCAAAAGTTAAAAGAAAGAATATAAGGGCAACACGCGTCTTCATCATATAGAATGTTTGAAAAACAGTGAGATTTGATAGTTAATTTGGTATTTATGTACGTAATGAAACCCGTTTAGGTTGAGGTTCTACTTTTTTGTTTGACAAGTTTTGTGAAAAATCTGAAAGTAGCATAAAACAGGGTTTTGGCTATTCTAGAATTAGGTAGTGCTTCTTTGTGTGGTATGTATCATCCATTCAGCATTTTTCTTCTGCCTGAAACTATTTTGATTTTAACGCGTATAATCAAAATTCGATAGTCAATGCAACGAAGATTGGACAAGTTGCATCCTTCATTCAATAATAAATCATTCAAGTAAAATATAAAAACCTATGAAAAATACATGGAAAATGGTGGTTTTGAGTTTTTTCTTGCCTACTGCTCTTTTGGCGCAAGCACCTTATTTGATCAAAAAATGGGATGCCTCCGTTGGGGATAAATTGGAAGTGATGACATCTGGAGGTAAGATTGAGGTAGTCGGAGGGAGCAAAGATGAGTTCGTCGTAGAAGTGCATGTAAAAGGAAATGCCGTTAAATCTAGTTTATCGGAAGAAGATATTCAGGAACGCCTTGATAATTATGAAATCAAAGTTGAAAAAGT
The DNA here is from genome assembly GCA_964399465.1 of uncultured Cytophagales bacterium. Lineage (GTDB taxonomy): Bacteria > Bacteroidota > Bacteroidia > Cytophagales > Spirosomataceae > CAYNRA01. The sequence continues at coordinate 31,294 of CAYNRA010000002.1, read as the reverse complement.
GAATGGCACAGTGTATTGTTCTGCTAAATCAAAAGTATCTACCTTAAATTGGCAAAAAACACTTTCTATTGGGTTTGTTGTAAAAACACCTGAAAACGTGGACGTTCAACTTAAGACAAGTGGTGGACATATTCATCTGAAAAATCTGACGGGAAACTTACAATTTTCTACAAGTGGTGGTGCACTTGAACTAGAGAAACTCGGAGGTTTCGTGAAAGGCTCTACTTCCGGCGGAAGCATCTCATTGATTGGAGGTAGTAAAACCATTGACCTCAAAACATCTGGTGGGAGTATAGAGGTTCTAAATGCAGAAGGAGATATTAATTTAGCTACTTCTGGTGGGAGTATAAACTTGAAAAACATCAAAGGTACGGCGAATGTGAAGACAAGTGGAGGAGCAATTCGCGTCGCGCAATTAACGGGTGAGTTAAGCGCGGTAACGTCTGCAGGAGGAATACATCTTGACGAAGTTTCAGGAAATGTCAAAGCGAGAACTTCAGCAGGTGGTATTCATGCGAAAATGAATGAGCTAGGTGATTCTCTTGATCTGGTTACTTCAGCAGGAAGTATTGACATCTCTATTCCTTCTCTTGAAAATCTCGATTTGGAATTGTCGGGTCAAAACGTAAAAATCCCTACCTTAACTGGATTTACCGGAGAAATCAAAAAAGGAGATGTAAGTGGAAAAACAGGCGCTGCAACCAAGCGAATTACTGCAAAAACGACTGTTGGGACGGTACGCTTAGCAAATTGAGAAAGGAAAAAATAGTGTAAAAAATGGTCGGTTTTCGAGAGGGAAATCGACCATTTTTGTTTTTAGGTCATGCTGATAAATAAATGCGTATTTTTGATGTTTAATTAGGATTCAATCAAAGAATGATAGTACGCGAAGAGAGCACAATATATATAGAATTAGAAACTCCAATCAATGACGATAGACCTATTTTTTTGTCAGGTCGTTTTTGTGATTGGTATCCCGACACAGCTACTTTCCAAATGAAACGACAAACGGAAACAACATATAGCTATCATTTTCCTAGAAAATGGCTAAAAGAAGGGTTGGAGTATAAATATACCAAAGGTGGCTGGGAACACGTAGAACTCGATTTGCTGGGAAATCCGTCTGCAAATAGAAAAATAGATGCAAAACAGCAAACCATCACAGATTTTGTACCCAACTGGAGAAGCCATGGACAAACTCCTTTTTTGAAAAAATTTCTTCCTATTTCGGAATTGCTTGCTGAGGACTTCTATATACCTCAACTGAATAAAACCCGAAAAATCCATGTATTATTACCTTATAATTACTACGAAAATCCTACAAAAAGGTATCCTGTACTTTATATGCAAGATGCCCAAAACTTATTTGGAGAAGGATCATCGTACGGGAATTGGGAGATAGATAAACGGCTTTCTTTGCTTGCGGCTAGTGGAAAAGGAGAGGTGATCGTAGTGGCCATTGAGCACGGGAATGAAGACCGGTTTACAGAATATTCCCCCTATAAAAGTACATTAAAGGGCAAAGGACAAGGAAAAAAATACGCCAATTTTATCGTTCGAACACTCAAGCCATTCGTGGATATGGCGTATAGGACACGACCAGAAAGGGTATTCACAGGAGTAGGAGGAAGCTCGATGGGTGGGCTCGTAAGTATTTATGCCGGACTTATGTACCCAGAAACCATTGGTAGATTATTGGTTTTTTCTCCGTCGCTCTGGGTATCATCTAAAATTTATTTTGATGCCATGGAGTTTTTCCACCCCCAAGAAACGAAAATGTATTTGTATGCAGGTGGAAAAGAGAGTGATTATATGTTGCCAAATCTTCAAAAATTAAGAGAAACAATTGAAAATCAGGGGTTTGATGCAAAAAAACTAGACATTCATACGTCTATTGATTTAACAGGAGAGCATCAAGAGAAAAGATGGGGGCAGGAGTTTCCGAAGGCAATTTCGTATTTATTTGGTTCATAAATGATATTCGATGGATAAGAACGCATTGACATCTTCAGAGAAATTAAGGTACGACCGGCAGCTCAAAATGCCGGAATTTGGCCTAGAAAAGCAACTCATTTTAAAAAATGCACGTGTTTTACTCGTGGGTTGTGGAGGCTTAGGTAGCCCGATTTCTTTGTATTTGGTAGCGGCAGGCATAGGTACATTGGGTTTGATAGAAAATGACCAAATTGACATAAGTAATCTTCAACGACAGATTTTATATCGGGCGAATCAGGTAGGAGAAGATAAGTTGGTACATGCCGTAGAAACGTTGAAATCATTAAATCCCGAAATTACCATTATACCGTTTCCAGAAAGATTAACCGCACAAAATGCTGTATCCATTATCCAAAAGTTTGATTTAGTTATTGATGGATCGGATAATTTTCCGACGCGGTATTTGGTCAATGATGCGTGCTTTTTAGCGAAAAAACCGTGGGTATATGGTGCTATTTATCGTTTTGAAGGGCAAGTTGCTGTTTTTAATTACCAAAGAAATGTATCATACAGGGATATGTTTCCATCACCGCCGCCCGAGGATCTTGCACCTAACTGTGTAGAAGCTGGAGTTTTGGGCGTGATGGCTGGGCTCATTGGCACACTTCAAGCTACAGAGGCAATCAAGATCCTGACGGGAATAGGGGAAGTATTGGACGGAGAGCTCCTCTTAGTAGAAACGCTGTCTATGTCTTTTCGGAAAGTTAAAATTCCACGTGATTTAGATAGAAAACCCGTGGCAGAATTAATTGATTACGAGGCTTTTTGTCGTTCAAGCATCGTCTCTGAAATAACTTGGGACGAGCTACAAGTTTGGAAAAAACAAGGAGTTGATTTCCAGTTGATTGATGTTCGTACGGAAGAGGAATACGCGTCCGAACATCTCGGCGGCACACTCATTCCTCTCGCTAAAATAGAAGAAAATTTAGCTAAGATTGACAGAGATAAACCCGTCGTTTTGCACTGCTTATCAGGTGCGCGAAGTAGGCAGGCTGTGCAAAAATTAATGAACGAAGGTTGGACGAATGTGTATTCTCTGCAAGGTGGTATTCAACAAGTAGGCGTTGGATTTCGCATAAAATCTTGAAGAATAATAACCGCACTTATTTGATCCACATTTCCCTTTATTTGTCTATCTTTTTTTTTCATACCACCGGCAATCATCGCTTGAACTGCTAGTTTAGAAGTGAACCGCTCGTCCATTAAGTGAATTGGTAAATCTGGGAATTTTTCTTTGCATTGGCTGATGAATGTACGAATAAGTGGCGTGCTGTGGGTATCGTTTCCGTCAAGGTGTGTAGGAAATCCAATGACCAGTGCTTCCACTTGTTCTGTCGCGAAATAATTCGTGAGAAATACGAACAGATTCTTTGTTTCGACGGTCGTTAAGGCGGAGGCAATAATTTTTAGTGGGTCTGTTACAGCAATTCCTGTGCGTTTTGCTCCGTAATCTAAGGCAATAATTCTAGGCATTGAAAAAGAATTTGTTTGAGTAAAGTCGGTAAATTTGGTGAATTATACATGCTTCACGATGAGTAAAGATAAAAAATTAGAAGAGATATTGATAAGACACGTGCACAAAGATGCTGTTCCGTATCTTGTTGAGTTATGGAAAGAACTGCCGTTTTCATTTACAGTTACGCCACCGCGTAAGTCGTGCTATGGGAATTATACATATCGAAACCAACATCACCACATTCGGTTGAATAGTAACTTAAGCACGACCCATTTTTTGTTGACATACCTACACGAAGTCGCGCATCAACGGGTGTATGAACAGGCATTTAAGACACGAAAAAAAGTGCTCCCACACGGGAATGAGTGGAAAACGATGTTTAAAAAGCTGATGATTCCTGTTTTAAACGAGCAGATTATTCCTTCCTACATATTTCCGATTTTGGTGCAACATCTTCAAAATCCACCAGCTTCTTCAGGGCGAGATGCTCTGTTGCAGAAAGCATTTCGAAGAGAATCAGGGGATATTGATTTGATAGATAAGCTATTTTTTGCATTAGAAGATGTCCAGGTAGGTACGGTTTTCAAACTTAAAAATCGGTTATTCAAGAAAATAGGTACCAAAAGAACACGTGCTTTATGTGAGGAAATACCGACACAGGAAAAATACCTTATTTCACTCCGTGCAGAAGTAGATATCATTGAAAATTAGCCTTTCCAAATAGTCCAGAATAAAAGTGCCCATCCTGCCACGAGTAATGTACCGCCAATAGGTGCAATTGCTCCAAATGCTTTTATACCCGTGAAACAAATCAAGTAGAGACTTCCAGAAAAAATGATAGCGCCTACAAGAAAGGCATATCCGCTGTAATCCAGGGTTTTTGCCTGAAAATCTTTTCCCAAAATACCCACAATTAACAAAGCTATGGCATGGTAAAATTGGTATTTTACGGCTGTTTCAAAGGTCTCTGTAGTTTGGGTTGCTTGCAACATTGCCTTGAGTGCATGAGCACCAAACGCACCAATCATAACACCCAACATACCAACAAATGAGCCAGATAACAGAAATAATTTATTCATGATTTATGTATTTTTTAAGTGTATTAATTAGATTCTTTCGCCAAAAATAGCGCTGCCTACGCGGATAAATGTACTACCTTCGCTTATGGCAATAGGCCAATCTCCGCTCATCCCCATAGAGATTTCTTGCATAACACAGTTGGCTGGAAGTGAAAAAGTCGAGGCTGTATCGAAGAGTGATTTTAGTCGTCTAAATTCCTCCCGAATAATCGTTTCATCTTCTGTAAATGTGCTCATCCCCATGAGTCCTCGTACTGAAACATGGGCAAGTTGCGCTAATTCATCTCCTTGGCAAATTGCAAAAAGTTCCTCTTCGGATAGCCCCGTTTTTGTGTCTTCTTGGGCAATATGAACTTGTAATAAGCAGGGGATAATGCGTTGATATTTAGCGGCTTGCTTATTGATTTCTTGCAACAGTTTGAAGCTATCTACCGAATGAATAAATGAGACAAAAGGAGCAATGTACTTTACTTTATTGCTTTGTAAATGACCAATGAAATGCCACTCAATATCTTGGGGTAGAATCGCTTGTTTATCTACTAATTCTTGGACATAATTTTCTCCAAATCGTTTAAAACCAGCTTCGTAGGCTAGAAGTAAGTCACTTGCTGGTTTCTTTTTTGATACAGCAATTAATTTGACATTCGTTCCCACTAATTGTTTCTCAATGGCTTGGATATTCTGAACAATCGGATGCATATTTTTGAATGAAAATGATTAGATGTGTAAACCTATTTTTGAGTGGATTCGTTTGACCAAAGTCGTGCCAATTGCAAGATGACTTCAGCAGACTTCTCCATATCTTGTACAGAAACCCACTCCAACTTGGAGTGAAATGCATGTTCGCCTGCAAAAATATTCGGACAAGGAAGGCCCATAAATGATAATCGTGATCCATCCGTTCCTCCACGTATTGATTGTAATTTGGGGGAAAGTCCTACATCGCGAATCGCTTGGACAGCTAATTCTACCACCAAAGGATGTTGATCTAGGACGTCTTTCATATTTCTGTATTGTTCTTGAAATACAATATCAATATGCGCTTTTGGATACTTTTTTTGTACTATTTCACAGAGTTGCAGAAGCATTTGTCTATATGCAAGAAGTCCTTCATTGGTAAAATCCCGAAGAATAAAGTCGATTCGCGCCTCTTCTTGTCCGCCGGTAATCGCTACGGGATGTATAAATCCTTCTTTTAATTCTGTTGTTTCAGGTGAATATTTGTCTTGTGGAAGTAATGAAAGGATTTCTGCCGCTATTTTGATGGCATTAACGAGAGTATTTTTAGCAAATCCGGGATGGGTACTTACACCCTGTATTCGTATGGTGGCACCGTCCGCAGAGAAAGTTTCATTTTCAATAGAGCCCAGTGTTTCTCCGTCGATGGTATAAGCATAATCAGCTGCTAGTTTTTCCAAGTCGATTTTTTCGGTTCCGCGTCCTACTTCTTCGTCTGGAGTAAATACAATTTTGATAGTTCCGTGTGGGGTTCTGGGATGTGTCTGCCAATAAGCAACTGCCGCCATAATTGCGGTAATTCCTGCTTTATTATCTGCACCTAATAGAGTAGTTCCACTTGCTGTAAAGATATCATTCCCGATTTGGTGTTTTAAATCAGGATGTTCTTCCAAACGGATTTGTTGGGTAGGGTCATCTGGTAGAATAATGGGGGAGCCATCCCATTGCGTATGCAAAATGGGTTTGACGTTTGTTCCTGAGCAATCTGGGGCTGTATCCATGTGCGCACAAAAACAAATAGTTGGGGTATCGTGCTTTACATTACTTGGTAAGGTAGCGTATACATATCCGTATTCATCCATGTGTGCATCTGAAACTCCTAATTCGTGCAACTCTTTTACAAGGAGACGAGCAATGTCTTTTTGCTTTTCGGTGGACGGAAAACAAGTTGCGTGTGGGTCAGATTGGGTATCTATCTTTACATATTCAACGAAGCGATGAATAATTTCTTTTTGTAAGAAAGAAAGGCCGTTAGTCATGTTTAACGTTTGTATTTTTCGATGATTTTTTTCAAATCAGCGGGTGAATAATAGACGTTTTTAAGGGTTTTGTTATCTTTGGTTCGAAAAACAAGGTATTTTTCTCCGTCTTTTTGGTAGTAGCAAGGAGTACCTTTTGCTTCGTAATGAGCTACAGTATCTATTGCTTCCTGTTCGGAGTTACACGCTTTGCTCATGTTGGAGCGTTGGACTTCATCAAAGAGTTCTTTAAAGCTGTCCGTGAGTCCAAACTCTAATACAGCACCTATCAAAACATATTGTAGATCACAGAGTGCATCTGCAGCTTCCACGATATCATTGGCTTGAATGGCTTCTTCAAATTCGGTTAGTTCTTCTTTAAGAAGAGAAACACGAAGGGCTGCTCTTTCAGATGCAGGAATTTGTGGGTGCGTTAAAATGGGGTGCTGAAACGTAGCGTGAAATTCGGCGACAGCGGCGATAGAATCAGGGCTTTGCATACTATTGAAATTAAATTGTATTTTTTAACCGTAAAATAAATAAACTCTTAAAGCAACTTGCAAAGTTGTCACAATTTGGATAATATTGCTAGAAATCTTGAGGTCATTACAAAACAAAAATTATTTATTATGAACAAATTAGTTAGACTTTTCTCTGTAGTAGCTCTTTCGGCGTCTGTGGCTATGTGGTCTTGTAAAGGTGAAAAAGGCGATCAAGGAGACATCGGTCCTGCTGGTCCTACAGGTCCTGCTGGTCCTACAGGTGCAGTTGGCCCTACAGGTCCTGCTGGTCCTGCTGGTCCTGCTGGTCAAAATGGAAATGCAAACGTTCGTTCGTTCACGGCTACTGTTACTCCTGGACAATGGACTAAAACAGAGGTAGCTGGAGTTGGATCAACAACAACAAGTACTTGGGGTGCTGTTAAATTTGATAATGCAGAACTTACAGCTGATAAAGTAGCTATAGGTTATATCAAATCTGGTGAGAAATGGTTAGCATTACCTGTATTTTTTACAAAAGATATCGATGGTTCTGTTGAGCGTTTGAACTTCGCTTATCAAACTGGTCAAGTAGAATTCTATTACCGTGCTCAAACACAATTGTTCGGTGGAGAAACTACTTTTGCTCCAGCGGGTGATTTGGAAGTACGTTATATCATCATCCAACAAACATTGGCTTCTGCAATGAGAGCAAATGGTGTTGATTTGAACAACTTGACGGAAGTAATGGATTTTGCAAACGGAAGTTTCTAATCTACTGTCAAAGTAATACAAACAAATGGGTCACTCAACAGTATGTCGAGTGACCCATTTTCTTTGGATAATTAGCAAGGTCTTCTTACCCTGCCCAATTCTCCCTATCTAGACTTCGATATTGGATAGCCTCGGCTAAGTGTTCGATTCGAATTTCCTCTGTACCTGCCAAATCAGCTATTGTTCTGGATACTTTCAATATTCGGTCATATGCACGGGCTGAAAGTCCCATCTTCTCCATCGCTCGTTTGAGTAATATCTTTCCTGCCTCATTAATCACACAAATATCCTTGACCATTTCCGCAGGCATTAGTGCATTGGAATGAATCGTCGGATAATTTTTGAAACGCTCTGTCTGAATATCTCTTGCTCGAACAACCCGTTCTCGAATCTCTGCGGATGTCTCATTTTTTCTTCGAGAAGCTATTTCATCAAAACTAACAGGTGTTACTTCTACGTGTAGGTCAATCCGGTCTAAGAGTGGACCCGAAATCCGGTTTAGGTATTTCTCTACTGTTCCTGGTGGACAGGTACATTCTTTTTCTGGATGATTGTAATATCCGCAAGGACATGGATTCATAGAGGCAATTAGCATAAAACTTGCTGGGAACTCCACTGCCATTCGTGTGCGGGAAATAACTACTTTTCGTTCTTCTAGAGGTTGGCGCATGACTTCCAGAACGGTTCTCTTAAACTCAGGAAGCTCGTCAAGAAATAAAACACCATTGTGAGCCAATGAAATTTCTCCGGGTTGTGGGTAACTTCCTCCACCAACCAACGCAGCATCTGAAATCGTATGATGTGGATTTCGGAACGGGCGTCTTGCTATCAACGTTGCCCGTGTGTCTAATTTCCCTGCTACGGAGTGAATTTTGGTTGTTTCTAGGGCTTCCATGAGTGTCAACGGAGGTAAAATGGAAGGTAGTCGTTTGGCTAACATGGTTTTACCCGCCCCAGGAGGGCCAATCATGATGGCATTATGCCCACCTGCAGCCGTTATTTCTAAAGCTCTTTTGATGTTTTCTTGCCCTTGAACGTGTGAAAAATCAGCCTCATATTCTGAATGACTGTGGAAAAATAACTCCCGTGTATCTGTTACCAAAGGGGTGATTTCTCGCTCCCCCGTGAAAAACTCAACGGCTTCTTCCAAGGTTTCCACACCAATCACATCTAAGTTATTAACAATCGAGGCTTCGCTTGCGTTTTCCTTCGGAAGAATAAAACCTTTTAAACGGTTACTTCGGGCTTCGATCGCGATAGGTAAAACACCTCGAATCGGGCGCAGTTTGCCGTCCAAAGATAATTCACCTAAAATGACGTAATCTGCTAATGAACGTGTAAACGTGAGTTTCCCTGCCATGGCAACCAAGCAAAGCGCAATGGGTAAATCGTATGACGAACCTTCTTTGCGAACATCAGCAGGGGCAAGATTAATGATTGTTTTATGTCGGTTCGGTTGGTAACCTGTGTTTTTTAAGGCGGCGTCAATCCGTTGTAAACTTTCTTTCACCGCACTATCAGGCAATCCTACGACACTCAGTCCAATTCCTTGAATAACACTTACTTCTACTGTAATTAAGGCAGCACTTACACCAAAAACAGCAGCTCCATACGTTGTGGCTAACATAATTTCAATTGATTAATTTTAGTAAATATTGAAAGCAGAAGTGGCTATTCTTCTGCTTTCAAGTGGCATATTAGACAAATATATTGAAAATTAGTTCCAAATCCATTCTTTCCCGATTTCTAGCTCTTTTTGGAGTCCTTGTTTGATTAAGAAATCTTTCGTTTGTGTCGAATTTTTCGATTGAACAGGTAATTTATCGGCATTAGCTAAGGCAAAAAGCATCATTGCCGTATAGCGGACATTGTTCTGAATGTGGTTTCTGTCTATCAAGTCAATCCGGTCACAATTTGCATGATAACAATTATAGGCTTTCACAGGAAAACTTCCTGATGGCGAAGAAACAGGTATTCCTTGAAGCATAAATGGCTGATGATCTGAGTGTAATCCTGCTCGATTGCTGTTTGCATTCGCAAATGAGGTATCGACTTGTTGAATGGCAGCTCCTACTTGGTCAAAAAATGATTTGAGTTCATCGTTGCCCATGGCATTAAATCCACGTACATTATTTACCATATCTAGGTTCATCATTAACTTTACTTCGTCTAGTTTCTTGTCAGATTTATATTTGGAGACAAGATATTTTGATCCTAGAAGCCCTTGTTCTTCGCCCATAAAAAGGACAAACTCAATGGTTCGTTTGGGTTGTAATTGCGTACTTTTGAAAACCCGAGCTATGTCAATGATGGAAAAAGCGCCAATTCCATTGTCAATCGCCCCCGTCGCTAAATCCCACGAGTCTAAATGCCCACCAATTACGATTTTTTCTTTCCGTAACTTTCGAGAAGAACCAGGAATCGTCGCAATGATATTTCTTGACTTGATGGGGCGGCTAAAATTTTGCATATCGATAATAGCTAAGATATTCTGTTCATCTCGGATCCATTTACGAATTGCTTTGCCACTTTCTACAGAGACACAAACCGCCGGAATAGGAATTAACTCACCCGTCACAGAAGCTGTACCCGTAAGTAAAACACCACCAGCAACGGCATTAGCAATAATTACACCTGCCGCACCATATTTGATGGCGAGTGCCGTTTTTTCAGAACGGTGAAGATTTTTTTTATCCTTATTTTCTTGGTTTTGGATATTGATATTAAAAAGCGCAACTTTCCCAGGTAATTCGGAAGCAACTTTTTGGAAATCCTCTTCTAAGCCATCCCCACAATCAACGATTTGAGCCGTTACGTGTGCTGAAACAGGAGAGTGTGCTAGGGCTACTACTTCAACATCCCGAAAGTTATCGCTCTGTGCAGGTGCTATGGATAGTGTGACGAAGCTTCTAGACCATGCTTCTACCTCAAAAGGCATATATCGGACATCTGAAATACCATAAGATTTGAGTGTCGAAAAAGCAAATTCTTCCGCTTTTTTTGCATTGATGCTGCCTGTCAGGCGATGCCCAATTTTTTCACTAGCTTCCTTCAATGTTTCGTAGCTTTTACCGCGATACAAAACATCTTGGTTGATTTTTGTAAACGGCGTGACCAATGATGGGGAAGTTTGAGCAAGTGAAAAATAGCCTGTAGTCGTTAAAATGGAAAGCAATGTAAGAGAGTATCTGTTTAGCATAGTATAAAAACGTTTTATAGGCTGTTTACCAAACCTATTTGATGAGAGGATAGTACCGTAAACTTATTAAAAAGTTATGATGATTAGATGTTTAATTTGTACTTTAAGGGCTGTTTTTTTTGAAAAAAATCTTTTCTCTTTAAAATAACGTGTTCTTTTGAATTTGATAAAACGAAAATACAACTCCATCATGCAAATAAAACAACTATCTACACCTAAAGCGACAAAAAAAGTATTCGAAATAACTACGCACGGACATACCCGAAAAGATAATTATTATTGGTTGCGAGATCGAGAAAATCCAGAGGTCATTGCTTATCTAGAGGCCGAAAATGCCTATTGTGCCTCTGTTCTAGCACCTTATAAAGTATTGCAAGAAAAGTTATTTACAGAAATGAAAGCGCGAATAAAAGAAACCGATGCTTCTGTTCCTTATCAAATAGATGATTACTTCTATTATTCGCGATTCCAAGAAGGTGGGGAATATCCCATCTACTGTAGAAAAAAAGGAAATCTGGATGCGAACGAAGAGATACTTCTGGACGGAAATAATCTCGCAAAAGACCATGCTTATTTTCATATCGGAGGCTATGCAATCACGGATAATGAACAAATTATGGCGTTCGGAATAGACACCGTGAGCCGAAGAAATTATACAGTTCAATTTAAAAATTTGGTAACAGGTGAATTATACCCAGAGAAGATTGAGCATACAGAAGCAGGCAATTACGCTTGGGCTGCGGACAATCAATCTTTCTTTTATGTACTCCGTGAACAAGAAACATTACTTGGATATCGGGTGTATCGTCACCAACTTGGAACAGCACAAGAAGAAGATGTACTGGTTTATGAAGAAAAAGACAACCAGTTTGGACTAGGTCTTTATCGGATGAAATCCAAAAAACATATAGCCATTATTTCTGTCCAAAACGGGGTTTCAACGGAATATCAGCTACTCGATGCCGCCAAACCAACAGGTGACTGGTTCGTTTTTTTAGAAAGAGAAGAGGGGCACGAATATTATTTGGAACATGTACAAGATAAATTCTTCATTCGGACAAATACCCAAGACGCCGTCAATTTCCAATTAATGGAAGTGCCAGAAAAGGAGATACAAAACGGAATAACTGCTTGGCAGACAGTCATTCCGGCAAGAGAAGACGTCATGCTTGAAACATTCGAAGTCTTTACACATTTCTTGGTTATTCAAGAAAGAAAAGAAGGATTGGTGCAATTGGTCATAAAAAATTTACAAACACATGAGGAGCACAAACTTGACTTTGGCGAACCTGTATATGATGCATTTATTGGTACAAACCCAAATTTCAATACGTCTGTTCTTCGGTACGGATACACTTCTTTGACTACCCCTTTTTCGACGTTTGATTACAATATGGAAACTCGAGAGAAGGTATTACGCAAGGAACAAATTGTCTTGGGTGGTTTCGCGAAAGAAAATTACCAAACGGAGCGTGTCTTTGCTACTGCGCGGGATGGTGTGAAAGTTCCAATTTCATTGGTGTATAAAAAAACAACAACCATTGACGGAACCGCACCGTTGCTTCAATATGCGTACGGTTCCTATGGAATAAACATGGATGCTTCGTTTAGTTCGCGGCTGTTGAGTTTGCTAGATAGAGGATTTGTTTATGCTATTTGTCATATCCGGGGAGGTCAAGAAATGGGCAGAAAATGGTACGATGAAGGTAAAATGCATGCCAAAATGAATACATTCACGGATTTCATGGATTGTAGTTCTTTCTTAACCGCCAATAAATGGGCAGATGCTTCGCGTCTTTTTGCCATGGGTGGAAGCGCAGGAGGACTTTTGATGGGCGCTGTCCTCAATATGGCGCCTCACTTATACAAAGGAGTGGTTGCACAGGTTCCATTTGTAGATGTAGTTACGACGATGCTCGATGAGACAATTCCATTGACAACTGGTGAATGGGAGGAGTGGGGAAATCCAAAAGAAGTGGAGGACTATCACTACATGCTTTCGTATTCTCCTTATGACCAAGTGATTGCACAAGATTATCCCGCTCTGTTAGTAACGGCCGGTTTGCATGATTCGCAAGTACAATATTGGGAGCCTGCCAAATGGGTGGCGAAATTACGTGAAATGAAAACGAATGATACCCCTCTGCTTTTTCACTGTGATTTGCAGGCAGGTCACGGCGGAGCTTCAGGTCGATTTGCCTCCTTGCAAGACACAGCAAGAGAGTATGTGTTTATTCTTGCATTAGCAGGAATAACGGATTAATCAACGATAGAGAAAAACCCAACGAAGAATTTTGTAACCCGCTAGAATAGTGCCCTTCAAAGTGCCAGAAACCTTTGAATGGCCTATTCTACAGCGGTAATTAACAGGTATTTCTGTGATTTTTAACTGGTGGCGAAGTGCTTTAAGCTGCATTTCAACAGTCCAGCCGTAGGTAGTGTCCTGCATGTGTAGCTTTTCCAGAGACTCCCAACGAATAGCCCGAAACGGCCCTAAATCGGTATATTTGAACCCATAAAGTAGTTGAATGAGAAAAGTAGCCAACCAATTTCCGAATATTTGTTGGGGTGTCATGGAACCTGCTTCTTGCTGCCCTAGCGCACGCGAACCAATAACAAAATCATAGCCGTCTTGCAAAATAGGCCGAACAAGTTTGGGAAGTTCCTCAGGAAAATCGGAATAATCTGCATCAAGAAAAACAACAATGTCTGGTTTTTTTGGTCGGATGTAATCCAACCCCTTTAAACAGGCAATTCCGTATCCTTGGCGGGGTTCGTCGAGTACTGTCGCACCTGCTTTTCGTGCCACAGAAGAGGTTGTATCGCTCGAATTATTATTGACTACAACGATTTCCTGAACCCATTCCAACGGAATTTCTTGAATGACTTTATCAACAGACAAGGCCTCGTTAAAAGCAGGAATAACAACGTAGATAGAAGCCTTGGCTATATTTTTACTCATTTTTTATCTGTTTCTAATGATTTGCAATAGGTATCATACAAAGTTTGCGCCTGCTTTTGTTCCAAAAACAAAAGTTGTTTGTAGTCCAAACATGCTTTATCAATGCGCTTTGTAGCTATGTAGGCGGCTGCTCGTTGGTAATATGCTTTGACAAGAAGGTGGTCGTTGGCAATGGCTTCTGTCAAGCTTTCGATGGCTAATTTAGGTTGATTGAGCGTCATGAAATAACTTCCATCTTGGAAAAGCTCCTCGGCCAGTTGTCTCTTTGCTGCGGTTTCTTCTTCTTGGCTCGCATTTGTTTTTGTCCAACCCAAATCAAATCGAAAAATTACTTCGGTATTGATTGGCTGGTTATCCAGTTTAGCAGGAAGCCAACTTCCTTTGGTCGAGACGATGGCATCAATTAATTTTTGGTTGTATTTGGGTTGTGTACTTTCTTCGATTCGAACACCTGTTAATTGTCCGCTTTTGGTAACAATCGCGCGTGCAATAAATAGAGCCCGTCGCCAGTCTGGAAATGCAAATTTTTCATAGATGTATGTCATCGCAGACTTTTGGCTATTCAAAAAGATAGGCACTAGGTGGTAATTGTCTGAAATATATACACGCTCCCCATTTTTTGCAATATAGGATTTAGGCTCAAAACCAACCCGGTGTACACGTTGTGGGATTAAACTTATTTGAATAGGTATTTCTACTGAACTGCTAGGTAATTGATTGATAATGAGCTTTATATCGCTTAGTTCTTTGATTTTGAAATAAACATCTTCAATGACCAAAATACTGTCTTGGATTTGATAGCGGAGTCTTCTACTTTTTCCATTAATGGTATTGAGAACACTATCAGAACTAAAAAAATCATAGTAAAGTTGGCTGTCCCGAAAATCAGCAGAATAAATGGGGCTGCCGTCTGTCAAGGTGATGCTCGATTTAACCCATTCGCCTCGTAATTTTTGACGATCGAATGTTTGACCAAACCCTCCGAAAGAAAGGAGAAATAAGGAAAAAAAAGTATATCTTCTCATTTTTTTCTGTTTATGAAAAAGTTAGTTCGCCTCCCAACTTGTGACAATGCGGCTACCTTCTTCTGTGTTTGAAATGGATAAATAGGTTTGAATTTCCTGTTGAAGTTCTTCCACGTGTGAAATAACTCCGACAATTCGGTTTTCCCGACGAAGTGACTTCAGCGCTTCAAAGACAATTTGCAAAGAACCTTTGTCCAATGACCCAAAACCTTCATCAATGAAGAAAAAGTTATTGGCCATTTTTTGTTGTGAATGAATGCTATCAGCTAACGCCAAGGCAAGTGAAAGTGCCGCCTGGAATTTTTGTCCACCTGAAAGCGTCTTGAGCAAACGCAAATGTCCGCCATTCAACATGTCACGCACCCAAAATGTATTGTCATCTCCCAATGTCAACTCCAGTTGCTGCCTTGTCATGCGTGAAAAACGCTCGTTTGCTACTCGACAAAGGTTTTCTAAGTAAATTTTGGAAATATAATTGACAAAACCGCTTGAACGAAACATCGTTTCCAAAACTTTTAAATCATCTCCTCGCTTTGCTATCAACGCCAATTGGTGGAGAAGCGTTGTTTTCTGAGCTAATTGTTCCTTCAATGCTTGGATTTGAGAGGATAATTTTCCTATTGTTTGTAGTAGTTGCTCTTGCTCTGCTTTCGCTTTTCCGAGTGCTTCGTTTAATTGCGTTTGCTTTTGGATATCGTAGGTTAAATCACCAAAAAGTTGCTGTTTTTTAGTTTGTACTTCATCTAAATCTGCTTGAGCTCTTTGTAGTTGCGTGAAAAAAGTTTGTACTTCTTGCTGAGCTTTTTTGAGTTCTTCCAATGTCCAGGTTTGCCATGTCTGGCGTACGTCACTTTCATTTGAAAACTCAGGCGTGTGCTGTAATGCTTCGTCGATTTGTACTTGTATCGAATGAATATCTTGCTTCCTTTGGGTTACTTCTTTTGTACGCTCTACAAGCATTCCTTTCTGCGTTTCCACATCTTGCAGTAAACTTTGATACTCTTTTTCCAGTTGCTGGGCTTGGTCGTCTACGCGTCTGATTTCCTCCTCTTTCTGTTTGATAATGACTGTTAGTTCGGAAACGGGTTTCTCTGCAAATGGGGTGATATTTGTCGTCTCCATTTGTTGTTCCAATACCTGAATTTCGGTTTGGGCAGCAACAATTTTTTGATCGATTTCTTTCAACTTTGTAGCCTCTATTTGCTGAATCACCGCTACTTTTTGCTCCATATTAGCTTGGATAACAGACATGCTTTCAGTAGTTTGCTTGTGCTTAGTAACTAACTGCATGTGGGTTTCTACCCAGGTATTGAAATCACTCTCTACCGAAGGAATGGTCTCCCAAATAAACGTTTCTTTCTGCTCGTTGAGTAACCTTGAAGCCATCTCCCACTTTTCACGGATTGCCTCTTTTTGTTTTTCTGTATCTTGCCATTTACTCACTGCAAGCTCAAATTTTTGCTGTGATTCTCGAAGCTTTTCTTGTTTGTTTTTTTCCTGTTTTACGGCGTTCTCAAGAACAGAAACCGATTGACTACTGGATTCTATTTTGGCGGGATGGTGCGTCGAACCACACAAAAGGCAAGGTTCACCAGCTTGGAGTTGCTGAGCAAATGAATGGAGTTTCTCTTTTACTCGTTCCTGCTGCAACTGCGCCTCTAACTTTGCAAGGATACCTTCTTTTTGATGCAAACTCGTCTGGAATAAATCACGAATTTTATCAATAGTACCTGCATGTATTGGTGTATCTATTGGCAAGTTAGGGAAAAGTTCCGCACCTATCTGTGCAATGAGTTGTATTTGCTCGTTCCAAAGTGTATGTACCTGTGTTGCTTCTTGCTTGATCGTTTTTTTGTTAGCTTCAAGATTCCTGCATTCTGTGAACCAAACCCGAATATCTCCTACCGTTTGCTCAAAATTTGATGGAATACGGTTAGAAAGCTGAGCGAGTAGTTCTTGCGCTTTTGCGCGTTCTTCTTGCAAATCGGAAAGTTCTTTTTCTATACGTGTTTTTTCTTGAAGAATACGCTGTTGTTCGTGCGTAAATAGTTGTAATTTCTGCCGAACGTCTTGAATCACAATCATTTTTTGGAGTGATTCGACTTCTTTTTTTTGTGCTGGTAATGTTTCTATGAAAGGAGCTAATGCGGCTCGTCTGGTTTGATTGATTACCAAATTTTGCTCACGGGAAGCGATATTTTCATTCAATTGTACCAGGATAGCGTGAAGGCGTGCAAGCTCGTTTTCTCGTTCTTGTTTTTGAATAAACAAAGGGCCGAACATTTGGCTTGCTTTCTCATAGCGTGTTATTCTTTGTTGCAGTTCCGTCTTTTGAGTCGTTTGGTCGTGTAGTTTTTTCCACGTTTCCAGACGTTGGCTCAAGAGTTCTTCCGTTTCTTGTAATTCCTTGTAGGCTGCAACGGCTTGCTCAAATTCGGTCACTTGTTGGGCAATATATACACTTTGTTCTTGTGTGAGATATAATTGCTGCTGAACACTCTCCAGTTCTTCTGGTGTTGCTGTTCCGAGTTGTAGTAAACTTCCTTCTACGGTTGCCTTTTTTTCGTTGTTTTGATGGATGAGCGCATTAACTTTTGGTGTTAATTCGTATTTCTCAAGTTTAAAAATCTCTTTCATCATCCGGGTTCTTTCTGCACCTCCGAGTTCAATAAAATCTTGGAATCTGCCTTGTGGAATGATGATGGCACGTCTAAAATTATCGTAACTCAAACCGATAATTGCATCGGCTGTCATTTTTTCATCTGCCAAGGGCATCCACTGTCCATCGGGCATACGTTTGGCGACACGGCGTTCCATTGTCCCGACTTCTTTGAAGTTTTTTCTGTTGCGTTTGGCAGAAACACTAAATCTATATTGTTCAGACGGGTCGCCAGCTAGACATTCAAACTCAACCTTCAGCTCATCTGATTGCAGATTCATCATATTGTATGAACGTGAATCTCTGGAGCTCAGACGCTCTGTATTGTTATAAAGTGCAAATGTAATGGCTTCTAAAATCGTAGATTTACCACTCCCAACACCGCCGAAAATACCGAAAAGTCCGGCATCTGTTAATTCATTAAACTGAATTTTCTGTTCTTCTTTATAAGAATATAAACCCTTGATTGATAGGGAAATAGGTATCATTTCGTTTGTTTTTTAAGATGAGGTAGAAGTGTTTTCTTGACCCAGGACTTCCGCAAACAAATCCATCAAAGACTCGGACGGTGCTTGGTCGTTGTTCTTACTTTTGAAATACTGGACGAATAACTCATCCATCCGAAGACTCAAATCAATACTTGCTTGTGTGTTGCTCTCGGTTTTGTTCTGAATCATCGGAATAATCTGGATAATACCAGGATGCGCAGCTAAGAGTGCTTTTTTATCTTCAGTGGCCAAAAATGTATCAGAAACGATGGTTAGCTCTACCAGACAATCGGTGTTTTCATTCAACCAAGAAAGCGCTTCAGGAATAGATTCAAACCGAACCCGCAGTAGTTTTTTTCCGGAGGTCAAAGGTATTTTTTGCATTTCTACCAAGTTACCAGCTTCTACGGTAAGAAGCTGAACGTATTTTTGTTGGTTGTCTTCGGCAAAACTATACGCAAGCGGACTTCCCGCATAGACAATTGGGCAGGGCTTTGTGTCAACGCTGTGGTTTCTGTGTAAATGTCCGAGTGCAACGTAATGAATGCCTTCAGGAATATTGTGGGAATAAATGGCTTGCGCACCTCCAACATGCAAAATTGGACGTTCGTCGTCGGGTTCTTGTTCTAATTCTTGCCCTTGTTTTGTAAAAAATAGATGAGTAACAAGTAGATTGAATCCGTTAGCGTCAGCATATTTGCGGGCGAGTTCATTCCAGTGCGAAGCCAAATAATCGCGCAGCGCCTCTTCTACATTTTCTTGGCCTAAATATGTTTTAATGCGTTGTTCGTTGGCGTAAGCTGTATGAAAAATCCGGAGCGGAAATGACCAATTCGGGGAACGTAATTCCATAAATCCAGGCGCTGACCGTGTGACTTCCAAGCCCGAATCTAGTTTTTCTGGTGTGATGACAGCAGCTGGGTATCCAATGAAAAAAATCCCTGCCATTCGTGCCAATGTATCCGGAACGTTGATTCGTTCGGGAGAGTCATGGTTGCCAGCTATGGCAATAACGGGGCGTTGCCCGTGATTCCCAAGGCGGTGCAATGTTTTATAAAGCAATTCTGTGGCTTCAGAGGAAGGATTGAAATTATCAAATAAATCACCAGCAATGACAACAGCATCCACGCGGTGAGTGTCTGCCAATGCAACGATTTCTTGGAGTACGTCCTTTTGTTCTTCCATACGGGAAAAATCATCCAATCTTTTGCCCAAGTGCCAATCAGCGGTATGTAGTATTTTCATGAGGGAGTAAGGGGGTGACAACAAGCTTTGAGGGGTGTTCTTTGTTGAATGTAAACTAATTTATCAAATTTATGGTTTTTCATTTGCAAAAGTAAGCATGAGTGTATAATTTTGCATTCCAAAAGACGGAGGTTATAGCTCAGCAGGTTAGAGCACCAGATTGTGGTTCTGGGGGCCGTGGGTTCGAACCCCATTAGCCTCCCTCCAAGCGTGTCATGCAAATGGCACGCTTTTTTTATGCCTTTTCATCTTCATTTTATTCATCTATTCACCGTATTATCCATGGCATTTCAACTATTGAAAGGAAAAAAAGGAATTATTTCAGGTGCGCTAGATAAACATTCGATTGCGTGGCAAGTCGCTCTACGAGCCAAAGAAGAAGGTGCTCAATTTATCTTGACCAACGCTCCCGTTGCTCAAAAACTTGGGAATCTTGAAGAATTAAGCGCTCTTTGTGATGCACCAATCGTTTATGCAGACGCCACACATATTCCTGACATTGAAAATTTGTACCAAAAAACCCGAGAACATTTTGGAGGAGGGATTGACTTCCTTCTACATTCGATTGGGATGTCTCCCAATATTCGTAAGAAAAAAACATACGGTGACTTAAATTACGATTGGTATATGAAAAGCATCGATGTGTCGGCTTTATCATTACATAAACTACTTCAAACGGCTGAAAAGCACGATATTTTGAACGAATGGGCCTCTGTGGTTGGGTTATCGTACATTGCGGCGCAAAGAATTTTTCCTTTTTATACAGATATGGCAGACGCCAAAGCCATGCTTGAGTCCATAGCACGTGGCTACGGGTATCGTTATGGAAAACATAAAAAAGTACGTGTCAATACCGTATCTCAGTCGCCCACACGTACAACTGCTGGAACAGGCATTGGCGAATTTGACACTTTTTTTGAACTAGCTGACCAAATTTCTCCTCTAGGAAATGCCTCAGCCGAGGATTGTGCCAATTATATCCTAACGCTTTTCTCTGACTTGACTCGGATGGTCACGATGCAAAATCTTTTTCATGATGGAGGGTATTCATTTACAGGAATGACGCCCGAATTGATTCCATTCATTCCAACTAAAGATAAATAATAAGAAAGGTAATTTCCCACACCAACAGCCCCATCAAATCAAAATATAGGTAAAAAATCAGAATCACAGCCCTATCAGGGCAAATATGGGTAGGCATCGGGGCGAGATATGGGTAGCGTTTCTATTTATTTATGGTAAATTTGTGTATCAACGAAAGTTATATCCAATAAAAAATGGAAAATCAAAAAGTAATTCATTGGGGGATTATAGGTCTTGGTAAGATTGCGCGCAAATTTGCGGAAGACCTTCGTCATGTACCTCATGCGACCTTGGCTGCGGTGGCATCCACAGACTTGGCGCGCGCAGAGCAGTTTGCAAGTGATTTTGGCGTGCCTGCTGCTTTTGGTTCGTACGAAGAATTGTTTCAAGCAAAACCCTTGGATGCTGTTTATATTGCAACTCCTCACGCCAGCCATGCCTCCTGCACGCTGTTAGCCTTGGCGCAAGGTGTTCCTGTTTTATGTGAAAAGCCCTTTGCAATGAATAGCGAAGAGGTAGCCCAAATGGTGGAGTCCGCTCGTGCAAAAAATGTTTTCCTGATGGAAGCCATGTGGACACGGTTTCTTCCAGCAACTACTTTTGTTTTGGATGCCGTAGCACAAGGGAAAATCGGAAAAATAAAATCCATTCACGCGGACTTTGGTTTTGTTGCCCCTTTTGTACCAGAAAGAAGGGCTTTTAATAAAGAGCTGGGAGGAGGTTCTTTGCTGGATATTGGTATTTATCCTGCCTATTTAGCGTATTTATTACTTGGAATGCCCGCTAAAATTCAGGCAACAAGTACATGGAGCCCGACGGGCGTAGATGAGTCAACAAGTATGCTTTTTTCGTATGCAGGAGGTGAAGTTGCCGTTTTACATAGTTCATTTGTGACGCGTACCAAGACAGAAGCATTTATTTACGGTGAAAAAGGAGCTATCCAAATGCACGAACGTTTCCATGAAACAAAACAAGTGAGTATTTTCAATGAACTAGGAGATTTAATGGAGACCCGTCAGTTTCCAAGGGATTCGTTTGGGTATAATTTCGAAATAGAGGCGGTTTGTGCCAATATTCGTGCAAATGAAAAAGAAAATACGTGGATGCGCCTAGAGGACAGCATTGCCTTGATGAAAATCTTGGATGAAGTACGTAGAGTCGCTATCTAGTCCCCGTATTTTAAGTGAAAGTGGCAAATCGCGACAAATTATTGCCTAAATTTGTATATTGAATAGATTTGGTAAATGAAAAAAATGAAGCAAGTAATTGGTTGGGTAAGTATTCTTTTTTCTTTGTTTGTGGTTTCGTGTCACTCAAGTGAAAAAGAAGCGGATATATCCAAAATGGACTTGGAAGTGTCGATTACCCGATTGGATAAAACCTTGATGGCGGTTAAAAATAAAGAGGAGGTAGCCCAATTTTTATCTGAAAATGAAGCTATTACACGTTCTTTTTATAGAGCATATCCAGATGATACGGCGTTTGTATCGTATCTATACGAACTTACGCAACATCCAGAGACGCGGGCACTTTACAGCCAAACAAACACGTATTTTGGTGATTTAAAAGATATTCAGAAACAATTTGAAGAAGCGTTCAAGCGTATCAAATTTTACTATCCGCAATTCAAAGCACCCGCTATCTATACAACTTTCTCAGGACTTCAAAACGACTTATATGTGTCGGATTCACTCATCGTGATTGCCTTGGAGTCATTCATTGGTCCAGAGGCTAAATACCGCCCACAATTACCCGTTTATATGTTGACGAGATACCAAAAAGAGTCTCTCGTTCCGACAGTTATTCGTTTGTTATCAGATAGTTATGTAAAATCTGATGTGGCAGACCAAACGCTATTAGGAGATATGGTATATTTTGGCAAATCGTTTGAATTTACGAAAACGATGCTGCCAGATGTTCCCCCTCATCTCATCATTGACTATGCAGACAGCACGTATCAGAAAACATGGTACGCACAAGATTTGGTATGGGCTCACTTGATAGATAAAGGGGTTCTGTACGAAAAAACGCCTCGATTGAAAGAAGTATATCTCGGTGAACGCCCTTTTGTGGTTGAAATCGGGCCTGCATGTCCGGGTAGAATTGGCCAATGGGTAGGTTGGCGCATTGTCGATGCCTACAGAACGCAAAATCCATCTCTCTCGTTTGTAGAGGTGATGGAGAACAAAAATGCGCAAGATATTTTACAAAAATCTAAGTATAGAGGCGAAATCGCCGAATAATTTAAACGTATGGCAAAAAGAAGAGGTGGGTTCGGTGTTGGAGAAGAAGGTGACCCCAAAAACAAAGTGAAAGTAAGTAAAGAGGGAATTAAAAAGACACTTCGTTTATTTCGATTTGTCTTGCCGTATAAAATTCCATTTGGCATTGGAATGGTTTTTCTTGTACTTTCAAGTGCAACAACACTTTCTTTCCCTATGTTAATTGGGGAAATGACGCGTGTGATGGAAGGAAATTCGTCGTACTCTCTAAATCAAGTAACACTCTTTTTTGGAGGAATTTTACTAGCTCAAGGCATTTTTTCCTTTTTCCGGGTGTATTTCTTCGCGCAAGTATCTGAGCGAACTTCTGCTGATATTCGTCGTGAAGTATATCAGCAGTTTGTTTCTTTGCCTATTTCATTCTTTGAAAAAAGACGAGTAGGTGAGCTAACAAGCCGGATTACCTCAGATGTAAGTTCATTGCAAGATGTCTTGTCTATTACATTGGCTGAGTTCTTTCGGCAAATTGCCACGTTGACCGTCGGTATTGGCGTCATCTTGTTTTTATCTTGGAAATTAACCCTTTTTATGTTGGCTACATTTCCAATCTTGGTTGGTTCAGCTCTTATTTTCGGAAAATACATTCGAAAATTTGCTAAAAAAGCCCAAGATAAATTGGCGGAAGCAAATGTCATCGTCGAGGAGACGCTTCAATCTATCCAAGTAGTGAAAGCCTTCACGAATGAATCTTTGGAAGTAAAAAGATATTCGGGTGCTTTGTCTGAAGTCGTTGAAATTGCACTGAAAGCCGCTGGTTTGCGAGGAGCATTCATTTCCTTTTTTATCGTCGGGATGTTTGGCGGTATCGTCGCAGTGGTTTGGTATGGTGGTGGGCTAGTTACAGCCGGAGAAATGCAATTAGCAGATTTATTGACATTCTTATTCTATACCACTTTTATCGGTGGTTCTATGGGTGGATTAGGTGATTTGTACGCACAGCTACAAAGATCCATCGGAGCGTCAGAGCGGTTGGTTGAGATATTGGACGAGAAACCAGAAGTAGATGTATTAGCAGAACTATCCGTAAATCGTTTACAAGGAGAGGTTCGCTACGAAGACGTGGCATTCAGTTATCCAGCACGATTGGATGTAGAAGTTTTAAAACCACTATCTTTTACAATTAAGCCAGGAGAAAAAATTGCGCTTGTTGGGCAAAGTGGGGCAGGAAAATCAACGATTGTCCAATTATTAATGCAAATGTATCCGCTTGAAAAAGGAGTTATTCGTGTAGATGGAAAGGTGGCATCAACGTATAATATTTCGGAATTACGGGCAAATATGGCGATTGTTCCACAAGAAGTTATGCTTTTTGGTGGTTCCATTTACGAGAATATTTTGTACGGTAAGCCAAATTCAACGCGTGAAGAAGTAGAAGCCGCGGCACAAAAAGCCAACGCTTGGGAGTTCATTGAAGGCTTTCCGGAGAAAATGGATACCTTGGTTGGCGAACGAGGTGTGAAATTATCAGGTGGGCAACGCCAACGTATTGCCATTGCCCGCGCTATCTTACGTGACCCTGCCATCCTTATTTTGGATGAAGCAACAAGTGCTCTAGATGCTGCTTCCGAACGCTTGGTACAAGATGCACTTGACGAATTAATGAAAAATCGGACAACGATTATCATTGCGCACAGATTAGCAACTATCCGCCACGTAGATCGTATTTTTGTCCTGAAAGACGGCCAAATCGTAGAGTCAGGGAAACACGACGAACTTTTGGCAAAACCAGATGGTATGTATGCCAATTTGGTCAAATTACAACTCGAAAAATCTCCAGCAGAAATAGAATAATTGGTTAGTTTGTATGAGAACAGCAGTGAGAAATACCCTAAAAGAATTTGATTTGCGACATACAAGCTGTCGTGAAGATATTCTTTTGGTCTTTAACGAACAGCATAATGCACTGTCACACAATGACTTAGAGAGTGTTTTGGGTGAACGGTTTGACCGCGTTACGATTTACAGAACATTGAAGACATTTCTGGAAAAAGGATTGATTCATAAGATATTAGATGACGAAGGCGGTACAAGGTATGCACTATGCAAAAGCAGTTGCTCACACGAACATCATCACCACGACCACGTACATTTTAAATGCCGAGATTGTGGACAAACTACCTGCATCGATGCTGTCCAAGTACCGATTTTTCATTTACCTGTCGGGTATGAAAAAGAAGAAACCAATGTTTTAGTTCAAGGAAGATGTCCACAATGCAGTGCGGCATCTCTGTCCAAATAGAAAAAAGAAATGAAAATAAAGTCAGCCGTTTTTGTAACAAGTGCAACCTTAGAGAAGAACTGCCCTAAGCCAGATAAACCGGAGTACGCGTTCATTGGGCGGTCGAATGTTGGAAAATCGTCGCTTATTAATATGTTGACGGGTGAAAAAAAACTGGCTAAGACCTCTGCGACACCTGGAAAAACACAGTTAATTAATCATTTCTTAGTAAATGACGAATGGTATTTGGTCGATTTGCCTGGATACGGCTTCGCCAAAGTACCGCTCAAAGAAAAGGAAAAGTGGGAGGCAATGACATGGGATTATTTGAAAAATAGATCCAATCTGTTATATGTTTTTGTACTGATAGATATGCGTATTCCACCTCAAAAGCTTGATTTAGAATTTGTAAATCAATTAGGAGAGGCTGAGATTCCATTTAAGTTAATCTTTACAAAAGCTGACAAGGTGAAAAAGATGGAAGGACTTCGTAATATTGATGCTTTTCGGATGGCGATGGCAGAAAAATGGGAGATATTACCTGAGTTTTTTATCACTTCTTCAGAGTATGCAACAGGAAGAAATGAGGTTTTAACGCTTATTTCAGAGATTAATTCAGTCACAGACTTATAATTTTTTTTATTTTTGTCTATCAAATTAGTATTCAATCAAAAAAAAGCAAGAAATGGGAGCACAGTACCTAGGGATTGACGTCGGGGGAACGAATGTAAAAATGGGAGTTGTTGAAGCTGAAACAGGGCATATTTCTCACTTTTACAGCCACGATACGGCAAGCTGGAGAAATTCCGGTCATTTTGTTGAACGTCTAGGTGATGCCATAGCGGTGCAACTTGCAGAGCATAAAAACATTGAGAAAATTGGGATTGGTGTTCCAGGTCTTATTTCCCGTGACAGAAATACGCTGGTAGAAATTACAGCTATTCCTGAAATTGATGGCATTCATATTATTCCAGAGCTTTCAAGCAGGTTTGAAAACCACACATTTTTCCTTGAAAATGACGCCAATGCAGCCGCATTGGGCGAGTATTATTTCGGAGAAGGAGACGTACCCGAGGATTACATCTTTGTCACGCTAGGCACAGGCGTGGGCGGTGCCGCAATCATTGACAAACAGGTGTTCAAAGGAGGTGGTGGAAATGCCATGGAACCTGGGCACATGCCTTCTAGAAATGGACGTGTACTCGAACGGAATATCGGAAAAAATGAATTGCTCGACTTGGCAAATCAGATGCGTGCTGCTTTCTCTGGTGAAACGTCTCTACCCGCTGACGGCACAATTTCTACGACAGGCTTGGTAGCCGCAGCAGCTGAAGGAGATGTACTTGCACTTCAAATTTTTGATGAAGTAGGTACTATGCTTGGCGATGGATTGGTTTCGATGATTCGTATCCTAGACATTACAACAATCCTTGTTGGTGGTGGACTTTCCGCCTCTTTTGACTACATCATCCCGGCAGTAAATCGACAATTGAATTACTGGCTAACACCTTACTATATCAAAACATTGACTATAAAAAAGGCAACTCTCGGAAATGATGCCGGGCTTCTTGGAGCAGCTAGCTTGTGTTTCTAATGTACTGAAAAACAGTATTTTATATAAATAAAAAACTTGTTTCCCTCCTATTACTAGAGGGAAACAAGTTTTTTTTATGACTTCATGCAACCCATCTTGGCTTTTTGATCATCTACAGAGCATACAAATAATGAAAAAGCTAACAAATAATCTGTATGAAAAAGAACCTAATGATCTTCGCTTCCATCTTTGCTTTTCAATGGCTACATATCACTTCTTTGTCTGCGCAAACATGCTGTGAAAGAAAAAAAGACGGTGATTCCACGACGCACACTGGTGAAGTCAAGTCGAGAAATATGTTCACAACAAGTGATTTTGGTATTCTACTGGGGTTAAATAACTGGGACAATGCTACAGAAACACCTGAGTTGAATCAGCTCGGCTCTCGTTTTTTTGCACTTGATTGGCGACATAATGATCGTCTCTTCACGGGAAAGCAAATCGACTTTGCCCTTGGCTCTGGTGTACAAATTGCTTGGAATAACTTTATGTTAGAAAACGATACGCGTTTCACGGAGCGATTAGACGGAACAAGTACGTTTCAAACGCTTTTATTGCCAGTTGAAAAATCAAAATTGACAGTCGCACGTGTAGAAATCCCTGTTCTTTTACAGGTTGGTTTCAAAGAATCTGGATTACATTTGGGTTTTGGTGTGTATGGTGGTTTACGTGTCAACAGCTACCAGAAATTAAAGTCATCTAGAGATGAGGATGAAAGAGTGAAAGAAGATTTTAATCTAAACCCTTTCAATTATGGTTTTCTAGCTGAAGCTGGAAGAAAAAATGGTATCAAATTATTTGCTAAATACGATATGACAACTGCTTTTCGTGATACAAATGCCATGAATGGTCAGGTGTTTTCAGCAGGTTTGCGTTTTTAATAAATAGAGCGAAAATAATAAAAGAGCGGATTTCCTAATTAGTGGAAATCCGCTCTTTGTATTTTATAGGAATATACAAAAATTAGAATCGAATACGTACCGCAGACAATAAATTTATTCCGGCTTGTGGGTACAAGAAGTTCTCTGTAATTACTCCTCCCGCTTGATAACTGTATGTATAACCATTTGACTCATACGTATGATTGAAAACATTATTGACCAACAAACTAAAGTTTAATTCCTTCACGAGTTTGCACGGAATGTTCCAATTTACACGTAGGTCATTCACAAAAAAGGCATCAATCTGTTTGGTGACAGATGACGTATTATCTAAAAATTGCCTTCCCACATATTTAGGTAAAAGACTTATTTCTAGGTTTTTAATAGGGTAATAACTTACTTGCCCACCCGCAATGACAGGTGGTGAAAAGGAGATATCTGTTGAGGCAAACGTATTAATTTGATTGGGATTTTCGTCGTAACTTACGATGGTCTCCGTAAAATTTCTGATTTTATTTTGACTGAACGTTGCATTCCCAGCAAGAACAAACGACGTATTTATTTGCCAAGAAGCTTGTAGCTCAATACCAGCTCTATAACTTTCAGGTACGTTGATACGAATGGCATTTCCAACATCATTTACTTGACCTGTAAGCACCAATTGGTTGGTATAATTCATAAAATAACCAGTAACTTCTGCCTTAAAGCGACTTTTGTTTAATTTGTAGCCAACTTCAAAGTCAGTCAATTGTTCAGGTAAAGGAGTTGCTGAAAACCCATCGACAAAATCTTGTCTGCTTGGTTCTTTTGCACCACGTGCAACAGATATAAAAGCAATATCTTGAGCATTCAATTGATACGTTAGTCCCACTTTTGGATTGAAGAAATGATAGACATTTCCAGTAGCTAATGAGACATCGTTATCGTCCGTACCGTTGATATCTAAACCTACTTGACGATATTGTAAATCGACAAAAGTAGCAAGTTTGGATGAGAGGTCGTAGGTTGCTTTGGCATACACATTGAAATCATTTTTGATACCTGTATTATCGTACCACCGTTGTCTTATTTGCGAATTTGAGGCAAAGCGTGCCCAAATAATTTCGCCAAAATGGTCTCCGATATATCTGTTCCAACCACCACCAAATGTAGCTGAAAGATTAGTTTTGGGTTCGTAATCAAATGACCAAACCGCGCCATAAAAATCATTATCCAACCATTTTCTACGGATTAAATCCGACCGACTGATTGTCGTATTTCCGATTGTGACGGGCTCAATATTGTACCTGGAGAGTCTGTCGTTGGCACGAAATTGTTCGTAATAACCTCGTCCTTTGGTATAATGTAGTGTAGGATTAAAACGCCAGTGATTGCCCAATTTGAAAGAAGAAATGAGCTGATAATGGTCTTGTTGGTAGTTATCTACTTGGTTGTCATAGGTATAATGATTGAACCGTCGTCCTTCCTGGAACATTCTTTCCACATATACATCATCAAAACCATTGCGTTCTGCATAAGCGAGTACACCCGCTCTGTCTCCCTTTGCGAGGGCTTCTGGTGTGCCTTCCCATGCTTGTTGTGTGATTTCGTGGCCAGAGAAAACGTTGAGGCGTACAAAACTATCTTTTCCATAATAACCACCAGATAAATAGAAGGAACGTAAGTTAGAACCAGATCTTTGTAAAAAACCATCTGACACAATGCGAGAGAGCCGGGCATCGACAACAAAATGGTTGTTAATCAAACCCGTACTTGCTAATAGATTGGTCTTCAAGGTATTGAAGGAGCCAACCGAAACATTGGTTTCTGAATAAGGTTCTTTTTCATAACCAAGTGTGTTGATGTTGATACTTCCACCAAATGCACCTGCCCCGTTGGTGGATGTTCCCACGCCTCTTTGCACCTGAATACTTTGAACAGACGAGGCGAAGTCCGGCATATTCACCCAAAATACCCCTTGTGATTCGGAGTCATTATAGGGAACACCGTTGAGAGTCACGTTGATACGTGTAGGGTCTGTTCCTCGGATACGAATCCCTGTGTAGCCAATACCTGCACCGGCATCTGAGGTAACGACCACAGAAGGAAGTTGATTGAGCAAGAAAGGAATATCTTGCCCTAAATTTTGCTTGCGAATGTCAGCTTTGGTTACGGTAGTGAAAGCCATAGCTGATTTGTCAGACGCACGTGTTGACTTGACGATGACTTCGTTCAGCGACTGAATGCGCGTGGAGTCTTGTCCAAATGAAGTTTGAAAAAGGGTTAGCATACATAAACTAGCCCATAAAAGATAGTGTTTCATAATAATTTAGTAACTATTACGAAGCAGAATAAGGAGCAAAAATCTGTCGTTGGTTTGACAAAATTTAAGATTGAATTTTAGAGAGACACGCGCTTTTAAAGCGCGGTGTTGACTCGGTTCCCTTCGTCGGTACTAGCCGCATCAGGTTCAATGGGTATGATCTCAGCCCGTTGTATTAAGGCACCCCTTTTGAGATAACGGGGGCAAAGGTAGAAGATTTTTGTGAATCTGTGTACGAAGATGTTGTTTTTTTGTACTGTTGGGTGGTTCTTTTATGTGGGTGTGAAGATGTCACGTCATTTTTTATATTCAGATGACGTTGATGAAATTGCTTTTTTTAGAGAAAGTTCTCTAAGAAATCATACAACTCTCTTTTGGTTACAAACTTCATTTTTTGGTTGATATTTTTCCGGTGCGTTTCGATAGTATAATAACTTAAGCCAAGTTTTTCAGCCATTTGGGTTGTTGTAAATCCTTCTTTGAGAAGGAAAAGTACGTCCAATTCACGTTTGGTTAATTGTTTTTTTGATTGGAAACGCTCATCGTAACTGACTGTCTTCTTGCTGTATTCAAAGTGTTTTTTCCCTTCCATGATTTGAACGAGGTATTCAATTAATGAATAGGAGGCAATGGTTTTTGGGAAATATCCATCGATACCTAAACGCTCAAATTGCTCTATTTCTCGCTGGTCTGCATACATACTAACCACAACGACTCTGAGAGAAAAAGGCAGCGTCTTTAATTGTTCAATGACTTCAACCCCATTTAAGAATGGCATATTATAATCAATAATAAGTAGTTCAGGTCGTTTTTCGAGACATTTTGTGTATGTCAAGCGGCTATCTGTGACTTGCTCGAGTACATCGAATTTACCAGATTCCTTCAAAAGAAGGGCTAGACCATCGTTGAATAATTGGTGGTCGTCAATGACTAAGCAAGGTGTCTTCATAGTGAATTTCGATAATTGTGTTTGTTCCTTGGGACGTGGAATCTATGGTTAATAAAATATGGGCTAATTCCGCTCTTTTGTGCATATTGCTGAGTCCAATACCGGTGGGATCTGTGTTGTTTTGAAGACCAACGCCGTCGTCTTCAATGGTTACACGCACGAGACGGCTTTCCTTGAAAATCTGAAGTACAACCTCTGTTGCCTGTGAATGACGTAAACTATTTGTGAATAATTCTTGAACGATATAATACAAATTTAGCTGTTGATTTTGGCTAATCAAATCCAAAGTGTTGTTCGTATAGTCAAAAAATCTGAAGTGAATTGGCGAAAAATCATTGAAACGTTCTGTCAATCGTTGCAGTTTCTGAGTAATGGGTAATTCGTCATTTTTTACTAGATTATGACTCAAAAAACGGATTTCATTGATAGCATCTAAGATGATTTCTCGAACAGTTTGTAAATGGAGCGTTTTCAGGTTTAAATAACCAAGTGCTGTAGCCAGCGTATTCCCTACATTATCGTGTAAATTTCGTCCCACAGATTCTACATCTTCTCGCCGGATGTTTTCCATGGTAGTACGCAAATACTCCACTTGAAATTCGTAATTCTTCTTGGATATTAGTTTTTCTCGAACCTGAAAAATACTGA
>CAYNRA010000001.1:52200-98762 GCA_964399465.1 uncultured Cytophagales bacterium | reverse complement strand
CTTGCGGGTATGCAAGTCATGACTTTGGCAGAAGATAAAAAAGGGTTTTTGTGGGCAACAACCAAACTAGGTATTTCTCGTTTTGATGGTCAAAAGTTCACATATTTCCCAAAATCTGCATTAAATAACATACCAAAGCTACAGCTATGCAGTGGATTTATAGATGCAGAAGAAGGCATCTATTTTACGAGCGGTCGCGCATTGGTGCTTTTCAACGGACAAAAATTTATTTCGATTCCACTTCCGAAAGGAGTTGTTTGTAAATTATGGGCAAAGCCTCAACGTAGCGCAAACGGAGAGATTCTTGTCTTCACCGAAAATAAAGATGCCCAACAAAGCATCTTTGCATGGAATTATGCACAAAAGAAATGGTCAAAATTGATTTTTCCTACAAAAGACACAACCGACGTATTCAACCCTATTTATTACCATGCGACCACCAACGAATGGTTCGGCTATTTTTATGATACGACTCGCAAAGTAGCCACTTCTGGTTTTTATGGACTTAAAAATGGGAAATTTACAGAAGTGTTTTCAGGAAAAAAAGAAGCTCATTTCGAGCCAATTATCATTTCTGAAGAAGAAATTTGTGTTCGTATTCTCGAAAAAGACAAGCAAGAGCGCTATTTACTCAAGATTGCTGATAAACCGTGGATACAGTGGTTAACAAAGAAAAACGATGCTGATTCTTTTTCTGTCAATCAAGTAATTGACCGAGACCTGCTATTTAAAGATGGCGGAAATGTCTATTTATTAGAGGCAAAAAGCACGAATCCTCAACTTGTTGCGAATAAACTTTCAGGAGTAAATAGTTATATCCGTGCCGGGAAAACAGATGCGTTTTGGGTTGCGACGGAAAAAGGATTGCTTTTTATTCCGAATACAGGTTTTCGGTATTTTCCAGAAGAGCAAGTGCCAAGCCCTTGGATGGTCGTTCAGGGAGCAGATAAATCTTTTTGGTTTGGAAATTTCGGGAATGACCTTCAAAAGTTTGATGGCAAGAAAGTAACCAAAGAAACAAGACATTTATCCCTCGTAGGTAAAGGCAATCCGCCCACTCATCCTTCAGATCTCAAGCATTACTATTACCATGGTTTAACCGATCAATATGGCAAGACATGGTTTCCGGAAGCAGGAAATTTGTTTATATATGATGCTAAAAAGAAGCAATTCGAGCTAATCAATCAATTCCCGGCGTATTGTTTACTCAATGACCCTGCACATAATATTATCCTTCAAGGTTCTCATCAACAAGTACTTGTGATTGAAAACTCACCTCCTAGTGCTACTTTTTCATTGAAAGCAGGCAAAGATTTGATTGATTATGGCAACTTCATGAATTTATTTATGGATAGCAAACAACGCTATTGGATTGGTGGATGGGCTGGTATGAATCGCTTTGATTCCATTGAGGCTTTGCGTGTAAAAAAATCAAAAGAATATAGCCTCAGAAAAGGCAACTCACCGTTCTCTTCCTTTATCACGATGTACGAAGATGCCAATAAACGAATTTGGATTGGCGCTATCGAGGGGTTGTTTTATTACGATGAACGAAACGATTCCTTTGTTTCGGTTCAAGACCCACGACTTGAAGGCGTAATCACGCTGCTTACTCGATTTGATGAAAACTCTTTTTTAATAGGGATAAATGAGGGTTTGTATCTCTTTAATGCTAAGGAATTTCAAAGAACAGGCAAAGTATCGCTGACCACTTACAATTTCCACAACGGATTTTTAGGACTAGAACCTGGGCAATTGGGAGATTACCACGACCAAGAGGGTAAAATATGGATTACCTCAGGCAGTGTTTTGAGTTATCTTGACCCTAAAAAATTGAAGCGAAATAAATTTCCATTAAAGCCTTATATCCAATCTATCAATGAAGAATTTATACTTCACTCTGCATCCGTGGCAGTTGTTCCGAAGAAATCAAATCAAGTATTTTTAGAGGTTGGTGCAACGGGAATGAATCGACCATTTGCGACGGAGTTCAGTTATTTTATTGAAGGAATTTCGGATGAATGGTCGCCGTGGCAAACGTCTAATCAACTCTATTTAGGCATATTACCAAATGGTAACCATCTGGTAAAAGTGAGAACGAAAGGAGAAAACGACGAACATGAAAACCCATCAAACTGGGCAAAATTAACCGTCACTGTGGAAGCCTATTTTTGGAAATCTCCAAACTTATTCAAATATGCTACATTTGCACTCATTTTACTTGGCGTAATAGCCTTTCTTTTTGCGAAACGATGGCAAGAAATCCAACGGAAGTTATTAGAGAAAGAGCGGCAAATGTCACAACTACGATTGACTTTACAACAAACGCAAATTACCCCTCATTTCATTTCAAATGCCTTGACGAGACTAGAAAATAGACTTTTAGGTGGAGATTGGGAGCAAGTGGGCAAACCTTTTCTTGAGAAACTCAAAATCCTCATTCGCAAAACATTGGAACTGTCTGTTCAAGTTTCTGAAAATCAACAACCTGAGATTCCCTTAGCAAACGAGCTAGATTATTTGGAAAAATACTTGGATTTTGAGAAAGATCAATTCAGTACCAAGCAGGGTTTTACCTACCGTATCGAGACAGGAAACTTGGATGTACATGCGCTATCAATCCCCCCTTTGTTGGTGCAAAATTATGTAGAGAATGCCGTAATTCATGGAGTAAGACGAGGCGAATTACCTTACCCTGGCGAAATTGTTATTCAATTTTACACAGAAAATACGACACTCCACTGCCGAATTGAAGACAATGGATTCGGGTCAAAAGAACCAATGAAAACGATGAAAATAAAGGAGCAAAATCCACATATTTCTCTTGGTAATCAGCTGGTTATGGCACGTATTTTTTATCTAAATCAACAAGGTTACAAAATTAAGGTAGAAAAGAAAGAGAAAGAACCAAACGGAACAATTATCCATTTAACCCTACAAAAAAGATGAGTTTACGCATCATTATCGTGGAAGACAACACCGATTTTGTCGAACAGCTAAGGAAAGAAATCTCTCATTTATTTCCGAATCAATTTAAAATTGTTGGAACTGCGGGTACAATCAATGAGGCGTACGAATTAATTTCTACGACACCCGCAGATGTTGTATTATTTGACATTGAATTACCCGATGGAAATGGACTTCATCTGGCAGAACAACTCGTAAAGGAGGAAAAACATACGTTTCAGTTCTTTTTTATTAGTTCGTTTGATGTGAGAGAAAATCTCAAGAAATCCTATCAGCTGAAGAGTGTCTATTTTGTTTCTAAACCACTTCAAAATGATGAGTTAAAAGCAGCACTCTCCGTCGTACTTGAGAACAAAAACAAAACTGAACTCATTGAGTTAGTAGAACACTCTTTTGCAAACATCGAAGAAGCGGGAATGACGATTGCTGTTGAAATAATCAAAAACAGAGTCACTTCAATTTCAGTTGGGCAAATAATGTTCATAGAAAGTGATGGATATGGTAGAACACAGTTTCACTTACAAGATGGTCAGAAGATTATAAGTATGAGGACACTTAACCACTACGCAAAACTTTGGGACTCACATTTTCAATTTATAAAGGTGAATAAAAGTCAGTATGTCAATGTTCATTATTTCAAAGATATGGACACAAGCCAACGAAAAATAATTCTAAAAAATGGGCATACAATGGACATATCAAGGCGATCTATTCCAACTATTCTAAAAAGTATTCGACTTTTTTCGTACACAAAAACAGAGCTTGTGTCCAAAATCCAACTATTTCTCCAATCATTTGAGAAGAAAAGTGAGTAACTAAATCCCAAGCTACTCACTTTTCTAAGTTAGAATAGAACTATTTGTTTTCACTTTACTAAACTAGCTAAGTAAAGCCCATATCGAAAGTTGATAACCTATTTTGACAACTCGTTCATACCTATAAGTCAAGCTACATTTTGGGTATATGATTGAATATCTTCACATCAGTATGCGCTAATCATCACAGATGAATCAGGAGACAGTTGGATTAAATTTTCGTGATGAGTGTGGTTCGAACCGTTGGATTTGACTCCCGAATTGTATTTGGGAAATTCCATATTGTTTGGTGAATATACGCAACCTGAACTTGACATCGCGCATTAAAAATATAGCCTAACCCTGAAATAATCCTATTTTGATTCATACGAGTATTCCCTACCTCATTTTTAGTCACATCTGATCCTAGTTTTCCTATGTTTATAAATGCCTCATCACCTAGAATACCCACTACTTTTTGTTGATTTTTCATTCGATACAAAGGTACTGTTGCCAAAAACATATAGCGAAAACGATCTCTAAATGTATAATCCTGAATGACATAATCGTCTTGACTTAAGGGATTAGTGACTGTAGGCGTTGCAATCCCAACAAAACGAAACTCATTACGTAGCCGATTTGTAAGTTTGATACTACCTACTTGGTGTGCAGATACGATCTGCAACCAAACATGATTTTCAGGAGTTGGTCTTTTGTTGATGGCTGGGGAGCCGTACACATACGTTGTATAATGCGTGAAGCCTATACTTCCCGTTATGTATTTATTTACTTGATAGTCAAAGGACGGACGGATAAAATACTGCTGTTTTTCAGTAAATCCATTGGTATAACGCATGGTCGCTTCAAATGTAGTTGACGTTTTTTTGGTAAGATGAAACGTACCTACATAATGTAACCATGCATTTTGATTATGACTGATGGTTTGGGCTAGTAATGTAAAACTAGAAAACCCTAGTAGAGAGAAAATAAGAATGTATTTTTTCATTGGAAAAATTCAAATCAATGTGGGAATAGTTTGCCCGTTGGTTTTGTACAAATAGAAAAGACGGTGCCTCCTATTCGTACAAAACCTTGGCATCGAAACTGACTGCCTTATCTTTTTCTCGCGGCTAGTTTGTGATCTGAGACAGGTTGGTGATTTTCCAAACCAATAATAGACACCTGGCCACCTTTTTGCGTATATTCATACACAAAATGATGTAGATTTTCCATAACAGAATGGTCAACCAGCTTGGTGTTCTTCAAATCTATGATAACATCACCCCCGGGAGGTATCGCCTCTAGTTTGGACTTTATTCCAAGGTAGTTTGTAAAAATAGCCGCTTTATCAATTTCTACTACGTATTTACTTCCTGAGAATGAAACGATGACAGGCGCTTTGAAAAGAGCTGAAACAGAAGCACCGTGATAGAGGTGAATGATGATTTTCAGAAGCATTCCAGCAGCAATACCGACTAGTAAGTCCTCAAAAAGGGTAAAGAATATGGTTACTAAAAAAATAGCCAATTGTTCTTTTCCAATTTGGAACATGTGAATAAACTCTCTTGGGTGGGTAAGTTTTATACCAACCGTAATGAGCATGGCAGCAAGAGCTGTGTTAGGAATAAGTTCAATGAGATGTGAGGCGAGGAGAACAAAAAGGAGGATAAATAGTCCGTGGTAAAAGTTAGCCCATCTTGTTTTCGCCCCATTAGTAACATTAGAGGAACTCCGGGCTACTTCAGATATCATAGGAAGTCCTCCCAAAATAGCTGCAATTACATTACCAATCCCGACGGCGATAAGATCTTTATTGCTATCCGATTTTCTTTTAAATGGATCTACTAAATCTATTGCTTTGACTGTTAAGAGGGACTCAAGTGAGCCAACTAGCGCAAACATGATTACGTATTTAATAAATGTACTTACATGGTCTAATCCACCAAAATCTACATTTATTTTTACGTTTTCCATCAAATTACCAATGTGAACGAGTGCATATTCTGGCTCAGTAGTTTGGAAATCCATCAAGAGTTCAGCAGGTATGGCGATACATAAAACAACAAGTGGGGCGGGTACTTTTTTAAGAAATCCTTTCAGATAAGGCCATCCAAGCATGATGGCAAGACTGATTACACCAATCAAAGTAGCTTTGGGATCAAGATGTACGATAAATTCTGGAATAGAAAAGAGCAGTTCTATAGGCCCTTTCCCTTTTGTCATTATCGGATTTACATCTAGCAGAACAGGAATTTGCTTTGCTATAATGATCAAACCAATAGCAGCAAGCATCCCATGAATCGCAGAAAGAGGAAAGAAATCGGCGAGCTTCCCTAATTTAAATATACCGAAAAGAACTTGGAGTAATCCCGCAAAAACCATAGCTCCAAGTGCCAAATGCCAACCTGTTTCTCCTCCTCCAAACTCATTCACGGCACCAGCGACAATGACGATAAGTCCAGCGGCAGGCCCTTTGATTGTTAATCGAGAACCCATAAAAAAGCTGACGACAACTCCACCAATGATTGCTGTAATTAAACCCATAATCGGGGGGAAATCAGAGGCTTTCGCTATACCCAAGCTAAGTGGCAAAGCCAATAAAAAAACAATAAATCCAGAAATGGCATCGGCTGAAAAGTTTTCTTTCATTCCTTTAAAACCATCGCTTGGCAGGTCGAACGTTGTTTTATTTTTCATTTTTTCTATTTTTTCAAAAAATTAATTTAAACTGTATTGTATATACGTATTCTAGAATTTCTATTGAAGTCCTGAAAACTCAGGACGATTTATAGGCAGATTCGTGATACGTTTTCACATGGGGGCCGAGAAATAGACGCGAATACAAACGAATCAAGGAGATTCCAGCCAAGACATAACTAGAAGCTGCTGCAAAAGCCAAGACGACCTGATTTTCGTGTATATGACTAAATATAAGATCCAACCCAATAAAAGTTGGGGTAATCGGGAAACCAGCTAATCCCAAACAGGCGAGCAAAAAAACGAATGCAAATTTCGGATGTTCAAAAGCATGTCCATGGAATTGATTCAAGTCTAGGGTACTCTCTATTGATTTTAGTTTATGAATTCCCCAATACCCCACGGCACCTGATAGAATCACTCCACTGAGATAGACCATGATTTCATTCATTTCAAATTTTTCATTAAATGAAATCGCAAGAGCAATCCAAAAATGGTTCATGATTAATAATAACCAACTTATTAAGGGACTTTTTCTTTCCGAAAATGACTTCAGAATAGACAAAAGTCCTATCAGTGCAAAAATACTAGGAAGGTACGCATGTGTTTCATTACTTCCATCGCGGTGAATAATCAGAAATACGATGCTAAAGAAATAAATAGGGATAAAAAGCATCCATAAACGCTTGACCGTCAGGAAATCCAATCTACGCCCTAAACTCTTTAATGGCTTCCATACCAAATAATTCATAAAAGAATCTAAATTGAACTCTTTGATACTCAATAGATAAATCGTGTATGCTATTTTTTTCGGCAAAAAGTCCTCAAAAGTATGCTGCCGTGGTTCAAGATGATAGAATTGTTCTCGGATTTTATAACTCACAACAGATGGTGAAATAAGCAACTGGTACGTACGTAAGAAGGCATTTCCTGCAAAATGGAATAGTGCCAATTTCTCAAATCCAAGAGCTACTTCGATAAAAATTAGCCCAATTTGAGCGATTGAAGCATAAGCTATTTGACTTTTCACGGAAGATTGAACCCGAGCAATTGGAGAGGCAACAACTGCAGTAGCCGCACCTACCAAGGCAATACAAAAACGGACAGATAGTTGGTGTTCCCAAAAAGGATACGTACGCATCAATAAAAATACACCCAAATGAACAGACAAAGAACCATAAAATATGGCACTAGATGGCGTTGGCCCTTCCATGGCACGAGGCAACCATGCCGAAAACGGTAGTTGCGCCGACTTAGCGGCAGCGGCAATCAATAGCATGATTGAAATAAAAGCGCCCATATAGCTATGACTCGCCAAGTGTTCGTGGACAAGTTCATAATTCATCAGTTTAAGAAAAGTTATATTCTCATGCCACAAATGATGACTCGCCCACATGGCTAAAATCAAACCAACATCCCCGATTCGATAGACAGAAAAAACTTTAATGGCATTTTTAACAGGTAAATATCGATCTCGATAAAATGCTATTAATAAAAAAGAACAAATGCCGAGAATCTCCCACCCAATAAAAAGTGTTTCAAAATTTCCGGATAGAATCGTGAGGTTATAGCCAAAATAAAACAAAAGAATTGTATTGAAAAAACGCTTATACCCCCGTTCTCTATGTAAGTAATACCGGCTGTAAAAGGTTACTAGAAACGTTAGAAACGCACCAACTAACAAATAAACAACGGTGATTTTATCGAAACATAAGTCAATCAGAAATTCATATTCTTTCGACTTGAATAGTACGATTTCCTTTAGATTTAAGACATGATGCCCTTGATAAAGCCAAACGGTCACAAACAGAATGGCGATAAACAAAGTAAATCCTGCAGTAAAGAAAGCTACTCTTGAAATAACATTTTCCTTTTTTTCAGGTATGAGCAAACTACCCATAAACCCCAGAAGAGGTACAAATAGAAATAATTGCAGTAGTGAGGTCATATTTATTGGATTAAATATACGGGGAAATTTTCTTGGTGCGACTCAACCAAACTTTCAATATCTTGAATTGAGTTCACAGTTTTTTGCATAGGTTCATACTTTTCAAAAACGCCTTTTTTGAAATAGTAAAGCTGTTTTGTCTCGGGATGAACGGCAACTAAATGAATCCACTCATTGGCAAACCACTCGTAGGTTTGTTTCGATTTGGAAATAGCTGCAAGTACAATTTCTGGGAAATGCTCAACCACAACAAGTAAACGTATCGGGTCATGTACCTCAATCATTTGACTTGGAAGACCAGGACGTAAATCACCATCAATTCCGTTTGCAACACCAATAAGCCCCATGACATTATGAGGCAACTTAGATCCTGCGCCTAACTTTTGGTTATCTACTCGAGAAAAATAATATTCGAGATTTATACCCCCACAGACGGGAGCAACGGCATTTAGAATTGATTCCAAGTAATTGCCATTTGGGTCAATCGTAAAGTCAAATGAATTGAGGAATGACCGTCTGTCTAAGAATAGCTTTTCAGACATTTCACGTCTTCCCACCAAACACAGAGCATTTGTTGCGTGATTTAACTCTGGTCGAGGCTCGAATAACGAAACAGCACGCGTACGGATTTGCGCATGTATTTCTTCGGCTGACATGCGGGTATCGATGGACTCAAATCTCCTAGATCGTTCTTTGGCGTTGGCATCTAGTGCTTTTCGGAAGGACTCCTCATTTTGTTCATGCCTTTGTTTGTTTTCAGGAGTTAAACGTTCCAAATCATAGAAAACGATTTCATCACGTGTGGTATCGTGAAGTGCCCCAATGAATTGTGTACTACTGGGAATTTCAATACCCTCACTCTTTAAAATTTCTCTTACTTTGGGATGATTGGCCATAAAACTAATCACACGCGCATTCACAGAACCTGGGCGACCGGAACAAGCGCCACAATCATAACCCGCATAGTGCGTATTATTTACACTACTTGCTCCATGACCGACTACGTAAACAATCGAGGCAAAATCATTCACTAATCCGATACTAGACAGAAGATTCCGAACACGAACGACCATCTCGTCGATTGTGAAACCAATTTGGAGTCCTTCTTCTACATCAGAAGTTCCGTTGTTCTCGATGGTCAGCTTTGCATTTGGGTGCATGTGCTTGAAAGACGACACGGCTGCTGTGTTTTCACTTGGTCGGAACAATTGAACAAATAATCGAATGGCGGACCAAAAACCAACTGTTTGTGCAATAAACCATCCCGCAATGAGCGAGTGTGCTTGTTTCCCAAAATGGATATCTCTCTGAACTTTCGGCTTGGTAACATCTAACTCTTCTTTAATTAGATATTTGGGTGTCACAGGGGCAGGACATTGTTTGGTGTATGCATTTGCCTGAATGGGTTTGAAGTAAAATTCAACCCCAAAAAAACCTGCAGTGCCATACGTCTTGCTATTTTTATCTATTCGTTCCAAATGGCGACGTATGGAACATTCTCGGTCATCGATACAAAATAGAGCTTGAAACGATTTTTCACTTTTAGCTAATTCCGAATCTCTTTGAACGTGTTGAATACCCGCTAATACTTGGTCATAATAGCTCCATTCAAATGAATTTTGCCAAATGACCAATACCTCACCTAACTCTGTTTCTGGAATATCTTCAAATAGGTTCGGAGGCTGGACAGCAAGTCGATGACTCAATGGTGCCCAGTTTTCCCCAAATTTGGTATCAAGTGCATCAATTTCTAGTAATAATTCGAAAATGATCAGTTCATTTAAAGTAATGTGCTTGCGGTCAAGTAATGACTTAGGTAGATCTTCTATTGCTGAAACCATCCCAGACCAACCTTGATGCGCAAATTGTTGATCAAAAATATAATGCCCAAAATACGAGACATCTCCAACGACACATTTCAACAAATCCTCTAGTGTCGTGCTATCTTCTAGTAAAAGTTTTCTCGAACGTGGACTTTTAAAAAAGCTCGAATAAGTATTTCTTTCAATTTCTCTTAGTGAAGCTAAAAAGCCTTTTTTTGAATCCGGAAAGCTCCATATAGAAATTCCTTGATCTAGATAGCTGCCTAAAACACGAAATAAAAGGGGGTGTACCAATAAATCCAAATCTATGAAATACGTACTTTTCCAGTTTGATCGAAGTACTCCAACTTTTGGATGAATGGACTCGTCATACTTGCCATGCAATAACTTTCTCTTCCACTCATTCACATCTTTCCGTTTCTCTAGTATGACTTTTTCTAGGATGTCTTCCGAAATCCGTGATTCTGCATATAATTTTCTATACTCTGCTAACGGAAGAAACACTTTGTATCCAAAGATTTTCGATGCTCTTTGAATACCATCAAAGAAGTTTAGATCTTGGAATGCATGCAACGTGTTGTGGTGTACAAAGTCTTTGAGTGGTGCTTGTGCGGGTAAATAATGTTTTAATTGGTGGATAATTTCGTCCACTTCGAACGTGTTATCCGATTCGGATAAAGAATATTTGTTCATAAAATGATACAGTTCAAACCTGAAAATTGTGAAATATTTCCAAGAAAGTCACTGAAAGTTCACTCGACAAGCAACTGCTAGTCGCGTAAATTCAGCATTCTGAAATATATGCAGTGAGCACATATTTCTCAGAAAATTCTTAGAAGACAGGATGAAGCGGGTATCAAATTCGGAGATTTCTAAAGAATATACACCTAGAGAAACTACGCGGGGCAATTTCTGATGTAAATGCAGTATGAAGGAACGAAA
Organism: uncultured Cytophagales bacterium; assembly: GCA_964399465.1. Lineage (GTDB taxonomy): Bacteria > Bacteroidota > Bacteroidia > Cytophagales > Spirosomataceae > CAYNRA01. The sequence continues at coordinate 87,591 of CAYNRA010000001.1, read as the reverse complement.
GAGGGAGATAGACAAATGTGGTTAATTCTAGTTTTGCAAGACCAGAAGAAGAACCAAATCCATCGAAAATTGATTTTTTCTCTAATTCTGTTTCGTTTGACTCCTCAACTAGTAAGGCACTAGAAGAACTAGAATGATTGCGGGTATCGCTTTTAGGAGATTGAGAAGATAAATAAAATCTTTCCTCTGTATGTATTTCCTGCTCAACTGACGTATGCACAGACACATCCGTACCTAAGAGTACGCGTCCAAGTAAATAGCCAAGTAGTAACAAAAAATTCATTCAATCTTCGATTAATTCGGGTTCAAATGTAGGTAATTTGAGAATAAGTACAAATTTTATACAACATTTATATTTACTTGACAACCAAAATACATGCAAATATTAGATAACTATCTTATAATAAATTAGATACGAACTATTTTTTATTATTCAATCGGAATTAGTCAAATGTGTTTACCATAGATATGTAAATTGGCAACCCATTTGATAGTTTCTTTCCGGGGCAGGATTGTAAAAACGTCCACCAAACGCATTGGTATCATTCCCCAAACTATATTGTTGGTTCAAAGCGTTATCAACACCTACAAAAGCATTTACCCGAAAATTAGTCCATTCATGTTTCCAACCAACTCTTCCCCAAACCAATGTATATGCAGGAGCAAATACACTATTTGCATCATTTAGTGGAATTTCATCCACGAAATTTACCGTTGACGTCAAATAAAATCCTTGTTTTGTTTCTGCATCAAAACCAATGAAAGCCGTCTGTTTTGGTACACTAGGCAAGAAATTTCCAGCAAAATCAGTACCTCCAAGTATGTATTCTTGGTAGCGAAAATCCATTCGTTGGTAATATCCATTTGCTTGAACATTTTTCCAAAAAGTAGCTTTTTTCAAGGGTAACTGGTAGTTGAGTGTCAGCTCAGCTCCTATTTGTTTGGACGTCCCCGCATTCGTAAAAAACTCGTTTCCATTGGCATTCACACGCCGAACAATCATATCATTCAAAAGAAATTGATACAAACTTACTTCCCATGAAAATGCTTTTTGCCAAAGACTTCCTTTTGTTCCAAATTCATACGAAACGCCTCTTTCTGAACGAAGAGACGTGAACGGTGAATCTCCGCGATATCCTGCAATTAACTCCGCGACTGTTGGGATAGACAAGCCACGACTTACAGATACATACATGCTTTGTGCTTCCCCAATTTTACGTAAAATAGCTCCTCTTGGAAGTACAGGCATACCTGGCGCTGCATTTAATTGAGGGAGAGTCCCTACAGATGAACGTCGAAAAAATTGATACGATTGGTCATTTATACTCGTACCTAAAGTTGTTACCCAATCTCCTTTTTCCCATTCAAGTTGACCGAATCCGCTTGCCTGTCGCGCATATATCTCGTCTTCCGTTTGGCGTTTCCCAATTTCGCCCCGTTGGTTGTCATAGACATCGGAAGTAGTATAGGTTTGTAGTGCTTCAAGCCCAAAAACGATTGCTATATTTCCCCAATTATCTATACTTTTTTTAAATTGATTAGATGACCGCACACCCAACGATTGTTCATCCCGAATTTCGTAATTTGTGATAAATGGATTGCGTAAACGGCTTTGGGAAGAGAAAAAAGAAGTGGTATTTTCCCATGCGTTGCTCCAACGGTAAGTTTGTGCGAGACCAACCATCCATTGGTTTTGTTCAATGCGTGCTTTCTGTTCGGCACTTCCTGGCAGAGTAGCTGTAGCAGGACGCGCAGCTCTCCGATTGGCAGCCATTTGGGCAGCAGTCAGTCCGCCTGGTGTTTGATACGCAATATCCCCAACCAATACCAGCGATTGAATAGTTCGGGCAGGAGAAACATAGAAACTTCCTTGCCATTGCGCCGCATTTCGTTTCAAATTAGTATGGTCACGGTAGCCGTCTGCTTCTACTTGAGCAAGACTCAAACTGGCATTCATTTTCTCTGTTGCAACGGCATATCCTGTATTGAGATGACGCAAACCGTAACCTCCCAGCATGACTTGACTCCGAATTTCTTGGGTATTTTCCTGAGAACCAACGGATTTCCCACGGGCAGACAGCAACACTACGCCTCCTGTACCTGCACCGTACAAACTACCCGCCGGCCCTTTGATGATTTCAATACCGCCAATATTTGACAAGTCAACCAAATTCAGGTAAGTGCCACCAGACGCGTCAGTTAGTGAAACTCCTTCCCAATAGACTTTCACATTGCGCACACCAAAGGGCGAGCGAATGGAGCTTCCTCGAATAGACAGGCGAAAACTTCCAGGAGAGCGTTCTTCCATTCGTACGCCAGCGACGGTATTGAGAAGAGGAAGAAGTGAAGGTTGTTCCATTTTTTCGATGGATTTTAAAGGAATAACGGCAATAGGCGCAGCCAATTCTCGGGCGGGTCTGTCCGTCGCGTATCCATTTACGACAGCCTCTTGGAGCGTCTGAAGCGTGTCAGATGAAGAAAAAATAGACAAGGAACAAAAGAAAGTAGCGAGTAAGTGCATAGATGATTGGGTTCGGACTTGGATAACAAAAGTAACCAAAGGGAGGTACGAAAAGTTAAGAAATCGACCTAAATCGACTATTTTCGTATCAATGTATAAGATTTTATCTCTATGTATTCGTCCGTGAAGATAGCGTAAGAATACGTTTCAACTATTTTCGATTTTGAAAGAGCGTCGGATTGGTCAAATTGAATAAAAAAGAGACAAAACCGCGAGACACACATTATCTTTGTTGTATGAATTATTTGTCAGCAGAAGCAATCGGTCGAAATTTGGGTGAGCGTTGGTTATTTCAAAACCTCACTTTTGGTATATTACAAGGCGAGAAAGTCGCGCTTATTGGCTCTAACGGAACGGGGAAATCCTCGATGTTAGATATTTTAGCGGGGAAAATTCCACCGGATGGCGGGGTCGTCAGTCTCCGAAAAGACATTCGTGTTGGCTATTTAGAGCAAAATCCTGTTTTCCAAGAAAGTAAAACGATTTTGGAGACGATTTTCTACGCAGAAAACAGCATTACGCGCGCTATCAAAAATTACGAAAAAGCCATTGAAACAAACAACCAAGATTTGTTAGCAGAATGTATCGAGATTTTAGATAGCCAAAATGGATGGGACTACGAGGCGAAAGTCAAGCAAATCCTTGGGAAATTAGGCATATTAGATACAGATAAATTAATCAGCGAATTATCTGGTGGGCAAAAAAAAAGAGTAGCACTTGCCCGCGTATTAATCGAAAACCCAGATTTTTTAATTTTAGATGAACCGACCAACCACCTAGATTTAGAATCCATCGAGTGGCTTGAAGGGCATTTATCTTCCTCTAATACAACACTTTTACTCGTAACCCACGATAGGTATTTCTTGGATAAAGTGTGTAATCGTATTTTAGAATTAGCTAATAATCAAATCTACAAATACACAGGTAGTTATGCGTATTTCTTGGAGAAAAAAGCAGAAAGACAAGAAATGGAAGCTGCTACCCAAGAAAAATTAAAGAATCAGCTATCAAAAGAGCTTGAATGGATGCGCCGCCAGCCCAAAGCGCGGACAACCAAAGCGCAATACCGAATAGATGCTTTTCATGATTTAAAGGAAAAGGCGACGGGCTTCAAGAAGGAAGATAAACTCGAATTGAACATGCGAAGCGAGCGAATGGGCAAGAAAATCATCGAGATTCAGCATGTTTCAAAAGCGTTTAATGGACAAGATTTTATCAAGGAGTTCAGTTATACCTTTAAAAGAGGTGACCGGATTGGTATTGTAGGTAAAAATGGGATGGGGAAATCTACCCTTTTACAGATGATTACAGACCAATTAAAACCTGACAGTGGCAAAGTTGTCAAAGGTGAAACCATAAAAATTGGATATTACCGCCAAGATGGTTTGGATTTCAAGGAAGATCAAAAAGTGATTGAGGCCGTTCGTGAAATTGCGGAATTTGTCAAACTTGGAGATGGACGAGAACTGACGGTTTCTGCCTTTCTGACGCTCTTTTTGTTTCCGCCCAAAATGCAATACAACTACATTCACAAATTAAGTGGTGGAGAAAAACGCCGCCTACAACTGCTGAAAGTCCTCGTCCAAAGTCCTAATTTCTTGATTTTGGATGAGCCAACCAACGACCTTGATATAGATACGCTCAACGTCTTGGAAGAATTTTTAACTTCCTTTGATGGTTGCCTTTTGGTTGTTTCGCACGATAGGTATTTTATGGATAGACTTATTGACCACATTTTTGCTTTCGAAGGCAATGGTAAAATAAAGGATTTCCCGGGGAATTATACAGAATACAGACTTTGGAGTGAAGAGCAAGCACTTCTCAATGCGTCTTCATCAACAAAAACCGTCACTCCAGCACCTACGCCAGTTGTAGCTGCACCTGCTGCTCCAAAAAAGAAGCTTTCGTTCAAAGAACAACGCGAATTTGAACAACTGGAGCAAGATATAGCCAACATTCAAGCACAGTTAACAGCGCTGCACGACAAAATCAGCCAAGAGACAGACTACACTGAAATTACGGCATTGGGCAAAAAGGTACAAGCATTGGAGGATGAATTGGAAGAAAAAGAATTTCGTTGGCTTGAGTTAGCTGAAATTGCGGGCTAAAAAAAACGTTTATGAAGTAATTTCACTGTACATTTAGCAAAGATTTTTTATCATGGAACAATTCATCGACTTTCTACAATACATCGTTGACTCCGAGGAAATCATTCAGCGGGGTGGATTAATCGCAATTTTACTGATTGTTTACGTTGAGAATGGCTTATTTTTCGGCTTCTTCTTACCCGGAGATTACCTTCTGTTTCTTTCTGGTGTTTTCTGCTCCACGAATTTATTGGTTGTACCCATTACAGGATTAATTGCAGGAATTTTTCTCGCAGCTGTATTGGGTGCATTAACAGGTTATATCAGTGGGCGTTTCTTCGGTGATCGAATTTCCCAACGAAAAGACTCTCTGTTTTTCAAACAAAAACATATTCACAATACACGCGAGTATTTTAACAAGTACGGAAGTCAAACACTAATCATCGCCCGTTTTCTACCGATTGTACGCACTTTTGCCCCAATTATTGCGGGATTAGTCAATATGCGTTTTTCTTTATTTATGACGTATAATATCTTAGGAGGAGCTATTTGGGCAGTTGTTTTGGTGGGTGGGGGCTATTTTTTAGGAGTCCAATTTCCTTGGATAGTAAATTACGTGCATTACATCATTATTTTCTTTCTCGTCATTACGACTTTCACCGTTATCAAAGGGTATATCAACGCAAGAAAAGAAATAGACAAAACGACAGCTTAATTTTCATTGGGTATGAAAAAGATAGAAGTACAAACATTTGCAAGTCAAAAATGGCTGATTATTCTCTTTTTGGGAATTCATTTATTCCAAATTTACCAAATAAGTTATTCGCTCTCCACTCATTACCTGCAAGATGAATCGCTTAATTTGGATAGAAATTTGGTATTGGGTTGGTTTGTTTTTCTTGTTTTCACTATCCTTTTCTTTCGTCTAAAATTAACGACCCATTTTGAAAGTTCCCACATCATGATACGATATTGGCCTTTTCTATGGCGTCCTTTAGAAATATCAAAAGAGAATATAAAGAGTCTTGAAATTCGGACGTACAAGCCACTTTTGGAGTTCGGAGGTTGGGGATATAGAATTGGCTGGAACGGATTTACGGCCTATTCAACACATGGAAAGACAGGAGTATTTATTGAATTAAAGCAAGGAAAAAAAGTTATGATTGGTACCCAGAAGCCCGATATTTGGGAGAAATGGGTAGAGGAAAATCAACTTGAAAAATAAATTTGTTTCAATTCTTTCCCATCAAAAACGGCATAACTGTTTAACTGCACCCAATCGCCAAGATTAATGTAGCGGCTAGACTTATTTATTTCTAAGTCCAAGCACAAGTGTCTGTGTCCGAAAATATAAAAATCGTGGTGCTGTTTTTTCTCCATTTCTTGACAGAAAGCATACAATATTTCTTTGTCTTTGCCTTCAAAATGATACACATCGTCTTTGATAACATGTGAGCGCCAGCTGTGATTTGCCCACGCATAGCCTAAACGCAAAGCTAGATTTGGATGAAGAACTCGTCCAAAAAGGAAACGAGCAATAGAACTTTCAAAAAGTACTTTTAAACCCTTATATAGATAATCTCCAGGGCCAAGTCCATCTCCATGCCCTATAAAAAAAGAGGTATTGTAAAAGATAAACGATTGGGGTTCACGAAGAATGGTAGCTCCAATTTCCTTTTGAAAATAATCATCGAGCCACATGTCATGATTTCCTCCAAAAATGATAATTTCGATGCCACAGTCAGCTATTTCAGCTAGTTTACCAAGAAAACGAGTATATCCTTTGGGCACAACTTCTTTAAATTCGAACCAAAAGTCAAATAAATCCCCTACGAGAAAAATTTTTCCTGCATCTTTTCGTGCCATCTCTAACCATTGAATAACTAGTAATTCACGGGTTCTACTATCCGACTCATTCGGCGCACCTAAATGAATATCAGAAATAAAGTATATTTTTTTGTTAGCTACTGGAGATTCTTTCATGCAACCGGGATATACAAGCACCAATGTATAATATACAAATTTAGGAATAATTACAGGTTATAAACAGATTAAACGTGTTTTTTCGCAAACTGATAGATTTTTTTTCAATAGACGTATCTTTACTTTATATTTACGACCGTAACACAATACCCCTTATTTGATTATGTCAACTGCCAAACGCGTACTTATCGCCGAGGATAGCTCGGTTATCCAAAATTTAGCAAAGAAGATTCTAGAGTTCCAAAATTTTGAAATCACTGCGGTAAAAAATGGTGAGCAGGTCATTCAGTTATTACAAAAAGAAACTTTTGACATCATCTTGCTGGACATTAACATGCCAGTTATGGATGGTATGGAGTGTGTGAAGGAAATCCGAGGATTAGCAGATGCAAACAAAGCTAAAATTCCAGTAGTAGCGATTACAGGCAATGCCCGTAACTACACAGAAGCTGAATTCAAAGAAGCTGGCTTTCAAGATGTATTGATGAAACCACTTAACTTTGATAAGCTAGTTTTGGTTGTAAAAGAACTTACCGAATAAAAACAAGGGGGATAGCCCCCTTGTTTCCTCTATATATGATGCAGATAACTTTTCTAGGTACGGGAACTTCCGGAGGCGTACCCGTACTGACTTGCCAGTGCCCCGTTTGCCAATCGTTAGATTTCCGAGATAAACGCCTCAGAACTTCGCTGCTCATCCGATACCAAGGTCACCAAATCGTCATTGATACAGGACCCGACTTCAGGCAACAAGCCCTTTCAGCTCGCTTAAACCGTCTCGATGCTGTTGTATTTACCCACGAGCACAAAGATCATACGGCTGGATTGGACGACGTACGCCCGTTCAATTACTTTTTTGGTAATCAAAATATGCCGATTTATGCGCGCAAACAAGTTATTGAACAGCTTAAACGGGAATATGCCTACGCCTTTGCAGACGAAAAATACCCAGGAATTCCACTGTTAGAACCCATAGAAATTACTGCTGCACCTTTTGAAATTGGGCCAATTTCAATGATTCCTATTGAAGTCATGCATCATAAATTACCCGTTTATGGCTTTAGGATACAGGATTTTACCTACATCACGGATGCAAACTTCATTAGCCAGGAATCCCTAGATAAAATCAAAGGGACAAAAATTCTCGTGCTCAATGCCCTTCAAATTCAACCACATATCTCGCACTTTACGCTTCAAGAAGCTATCGATATAGCACAAAAAATTGGTGCTGAGCAAACCTATTTTACGCACATTAGCCACAAACTGGGTTCACATGCAGATATTCAAAAAATACTTCCTGACTCCGTTTTTCTCGCCTATGACGGCTTGTCACTTACGGTGTAATCAAATACGAAAATTTGAAATGATTGCATAAAAAACCTTCTCTTGCATAAAAACGATGGGCATCCACGCGCAAACGATTGGACGAAAGTTCTATCTGATAAACCCCTAACTCTTCTGCCACCTCTTTTGCATGCGTAAGCAATTTGCCCCCAATTCCTTTGCCCCGAAACTGTGTTTGAACAACCAATTCTTGTATTTCCATGATACGGGCAACATGGTGTAAATGCCACTCTATACGCAAACTCATATACCCTACTAATTGCTCGTTTTCAAAATAACCTACCCGAAAAAAACCTTTGATTTGACCTTGAAGAGAGAAAATAGTATGAAATTTTCCTATATCTAACATACAGTTCTGAAGTTCACAAATAAGCGCATACACTTGTTTTTCATGAATAGGTTCAATCGCTTTAATCATTTGAAAACACGTTATTCAGTCACACAATTTTCTTTGCGGCGCGTATCCATGATGAATTGTATCTTCCAGCCTTCCTTCATGCGCACCAATAAAAATACGTTTACGCCACAGTGAGAAAATGTATTATTTACATAAAAAGAGTAGGGAGTCCAAGCTGAAGCCATTTCTCCGTCTATTTTGATGGTGTATGAATGAATGCGCTCATCGAGTTGTAAACCTGGCTTTTTTGTCCCAATACTTTTAATAAAACCCTGGAAATCAGCCTCTTTCACTTGTGTATTTTTTGTTTCTGTAGGAGAAACAATGCTATGTAATTGAGTAGTTGGGAGTGTTACCGCTTTGATTTTCGTGGAATCATTGTCATACATTCCTTGAAAAAAAAGTCGAATGGTATTTTCTACCTCTTTTTCTGCACTCTCTTGTGCGTGAAGTGATAGCGTGAAAATACAAACTACCAAAAGTGAGTATCCTATTTTTTTCATTTGTTTGAATTGATTGGTACATAAAAAAGCTATCCAAAGAATTGGATAGCTTATCGAAATAAAAGTCGGAAAGAAATAGAATTAAAGCAACCCTTTTCTTCGAAGAATTGATTCAAACATCTTCAAATCGTGCTCTGAATTAAAGACGTTCAAGGGGAAATGCAAAAACTGGGCTTTATTTACAATCAATAAAATGGCGTTGTCTATCTTTTCGGCGGCTGTGATAGTATCCCATTTAATCATTCCACCCTCTTTTTGGTTTATTTTTACAAGAATCTGACGGCTGTCAATTTCATAAGCAAATTTATCGAACATCTGCTTGTTTTGCTCCATTTCAGCAGCAGCATAAAACTGTGCGTACCAAAAAAGCACATATCCACCTGCTCCGAGAATAGCCACGACAGGAATCCACCAATTTTTGTACACGCCCGTGAAATGGAGAATTAAGCCCAATAAAAAGATGGCTGCTGGAATAAGAAGCCAATACCAAGTTGCCTTGATTTGTTTCTTGAATGATAAGTTGATGTACACTTTTTTATCAAGTGCAAACTTTTTAGTTTTTACAATCATTAGTCAATAATTTAGAATATCTTATGATTCGTTGACGAAGCAACCAATACGAATCGCAAAAATAGAAAAATTACCTCATTTACGGGTTACAAAACGTAATTTAAAGAACCGCTTTACCATTCTTTTTTGGATGCCATGTAAGATAACCAAAAAGTGAGGGGAGAATCCCGAAAGTCATTTATATTTGTTATTCAATTCATCAATCTTTTGGAGAAACACGTGGAAAATAGAACAAAGATGCAATTACTTGATACCAACCAAACTTTTCAAAAAATAAGGAGGATGGCGTATCAGATTTACGAAAATAATTTTGAAGAACCCACGCTTATTCTAGCAGGAATTCAAGGGGAGGGCTATATAATGACGGAGTATTTGGTCAAAGAATTACAAGCTATTTCTTCGATAGAGGTCATCATCGCGAAAGTAAGTTTTGATAAGTCTGCGGTTGTACAGCCAGATATTCTAATCGAAAGTGACGTAGATACGTTTAAAAATAAACCTGTTGTACTGATAGACGATGTTCTAAATACGGGAAAAACGTTGGCTTTTTGTCTTCGTCCGTTCATGACAATACCATTAAAGCGTTTGCAAGTAGCCGTGTTAGTGGATAGAAATCACCCAAAATTCCCTATTTCTGCGGATTACATTGGTTATAGTTTATCTACGACCTTGAGTGAACACATTGAGGTGCGTTTGAGTAATACCGAAGATAAAGGCGTTTATCTTTATTAATCCCATTCAAACAAAAACGTATGCTGAGCTGGTCTGATTTTGAGAAAGTCGATATGCGCGTAGGTACAATTATTGAGGCAAGAGCCTTTCCTGAAGCAAAGAAACCTGCCTATCAGCTCACCATAGATTTTGGCGAATTGGGGTTAAAACAGTCATCTGCTCAAATTACAAAGCGGTATTCATTAACACAGCTTGTCGGGATGCAAGTTATTGCAGTTGTGAATTTCCCACCCAAAAAAATCGCCCATTTTAGAAGTGAATGTTTGGTTATGGGAGCTGTGGGAGAAGATGGGGACGTCGTTTTGCTCCAACCAAACCAAACGACGCCCAACGGTTGGCGCATTGCTTAATTTACTTCCGGAAGCGCAAAAGCCAAGTAGGTATTTCCTTTGGGAGTCCCCAGTTTGCCTCCACCGCAAGCAATAACAACATATTGTTTTCCATTCACTGCATACGTAGCAGGTGTAGCAAATGCCGCGGCTGGCAGCTTATAAGACCACAAGAGTTTCCCTGTTTTTTGATGAAAAGCCCGAAAATAACCATCTTTTGTAGCAGCAATCAGTAAAATTCCACCCTTTGTTACGAGCGGCCCACCATAGTTTTCTGTTCCTGTTGAATAAATCCCTTTTTGGGCTAATGTAGGTTCATGCCCCAAAGGAATCTTCCAAAGATATTGCCCTGTATTCAAATCAATGGCTTGAAGCGTACCCCAAGGTGGAGAAATTGCTGGAAGACCGTTTGCATCTAAAAACTTGTTGTAACCTGTACTTTTATAAGGAATACGGCTTTTTCCACCTTTTGTAGATACTGCTTCCACTTTTTCATCTCCATATAAAAATGCAATAACAGCCTGCTTTTCTTCGGTGCTTACAGTAGGAAAACCGGGCATCATCCCTTTTCCTTTATTGATTAATTCCAAGACTTCACTTTTTTGTTTTTTTGAGGCGATATTTTGCAAATTAGGGTAAATACCGAGTGACTTTCCCTGTCTTTTTTCACCATGACACGCTGCGCAATAGGTTTGATACACGCGTTCTCCATTTGATAAACTAGCTAATTCCTCCTCTTTTGGTGTATTTTTCATAGTGAGAACCCAAGCCATTTCGTTGCTATTCAAGTACATAATTCCGTTGGGATCAACGGCAGCACCACCCCACTCTGCTCCACCGTCAAAACCCGGAAGAATTAATGTTCCTTGTTGCGAAGGCGGGTCAAACCATCCTTTCTTATAGGATTGAAATGCTTTTTTCAGCTCTTTTTGGTTTGGTGCGTACGGACTAATGTCTTTATTTGTGAGTGTATGGGCTTGCCTTGCATACGGCAAAGGCAATGTGGGACGTGGTTGTGTTGGCCATACTTTTTCTCCAGGCAATGCAGTTGACGTCAAAACACGAGTTTCCTCAATAGGAAAAAGGGGCGTTCCAGTCAGACGATCGAAGAGAAAAATATATCCATGTTTCGTTACTTGTGCAACAGCTTCTATAAGTTTTCCTTTGTGTCGGACGGTCACAAGGTTGGGTGGTGCGGGTAAATCTCGATCCCAAATATCATGATGAACCGTTTGATAATGCCAAATTCGTTTTCCTGTTCGAGCGTCTAGGGCGAGCAAGGAATTTGAAAAAAGATTTTCTCCTTCCCTATTTCCTCCATAGAAATCATACGCAGCTGAACCCGTAGGCACATAAACAATGCCTTTTTTTTCATCAAGAGCCATACCTGCCCAATTATTTGCACCACCAATTTCTTCATTTTTATAGGCATCCTGAGGAAAAGTTTCGTACCCTAGTTCACCTGGGTACGGAATGGTATGAAAAGACCAGACTAACTTTCCTGACAACACGTCAAAGGCACGAATATCCCCTGGTGCGGCATCTTCTCCTTCGGAGAGTCGGACAGGCATGATAATCAAATTTTCAAAGACAGTTCCTGGTGTTGTTGAAATGATAAACTTTTCTAGTGCATTTGCTGGGAGACCCGTGTGCAAATCTACTCGACCGTTATCACCAAATGAAGAAATGTTTTTTCCGGTTTTCGCATCTACTGCATACAGATAAGAACCGATTGTGTGTAAGATCCTTTCTTCTTTGCCATTCGTCCAATAGGCAACGCCCCTACTTGCATGAAGTGCTGAAAGGAATCGGTTACCAAAAGTCCATTTTTCTTCGCCTGATGCTGCGTCTAACGCGATGAGCTGAGCCGTTGGTGAAACGGCATATAATGTACCATCAATAATCAATGGATTTGTTTGCATTTGACCAGAATCAGGAGTAGAAAAAATCCAAACTGGCTTTAATAAAGAGACATTTGAAGTATCAATTTGGGCTAAATCAGAATAATGATTTCTATCATTTCCACCCAAATAGCTTGGCCAGTCGTTGTTGGGAAGCGGAATAAAACGATAGGAAGAAGCTGCTAGAAAGAAGAAAAGAGGAATGGGAAGAAGAAATAGTATTTTTTTCACGAGTTGACTTGGTTGAATAAGTTTAAAAATACGATTTCGACAACAAAAAAAGAAATTCTCTATTTGTAATTGGGTGAATAAAAAATAAAGGCGGCGACTTCGTACGAAGTCGCCGCCTTACAATGATTTTTTTTCGACTTAAGCAGCTTTCTCTTTGCTTTCAGTAATTGCAATGTTGTAAACTACTAAACCGAAACCGATTTTGTTGATAGCATCGGCGATGTTATAAAAGAGGTTCATGTCTTTAGGCTCTAATACACCGCTCAACCAGCCACCTGGCATAGCCATGTAACCGATTGGGTAGATAGCCCATCCTACTAAAACGAACCATGCTAGTGCACGGATACCTTTCTGTACAGAAGCGTTTGAGCTTCCAGCAGCTAGTTGATGCGCCTCACCGAACCATGCTGAATAGAGGATGTACACGTACCCTAAAGTTGAGATAACTCCCCACTTTACTGAGTGCGCCATTGAACCATCTGTAAAACCTTCTCCGATGTAACCAGCAACAAGCATTACTACAGAAGCTAAGATAAGTTTCCACATAAATGCTGGTTTTGCACCTGCTGGTTTCAACAATAAGTAGAATTCCAAACACATTAACGGAACAGTCAAAGTCCAGTCAATGTAACGTAGAGCTGTTGGTGTCTCACCTGTACCTGCATAGTAATCACGCATGTAGTAGTAGTGTACCGCTGCAATGAACGTAATTAAACCTGAAACAAGTAAAGATGTTTTCCACTTGCCTTCAACTTGACTTCTTTCGAAGAAGAAAAAGACTGAGGCTGCCATCATTGACATATAGCCTGTGAAAAATGTGAACACTACCGGATCGTCTACCGGGATGTTCATGACGTCTAGGATTAAGTGATTGTACATGTGTTTGTTTAATTTTTAGATTCTTTTATTAAACAAGAAAAGGCGACGAAGGTTTAAAAATTTTATTTTTTTTACATTTTATTATACTTTATTAATAATTGAACCTATAAAATTTACAAAAAAGTGAGAGGAAAGAAAGAATGCATAAATGACCTTAATCATGTTTCCAGGGGCTCTATTTAGATAACTTGAGTATCAAAATTCATAGAAAGAGGGTACTTTTTTTTTCTTTGAAAAATACAACAAAAAAAAATTATAAAAATTTTCAAAAAAATACAGATTAGACAGAAAATGTAAGACATCCATAAGCTGTTGCAAAGGATAAATTTGTATAAATTTCTATTTTTGATTCAACTTGAGTAATTTTGCAGTTGTCTACATGTGATAGATATCATTCTTAACCCACGAAATATAATTACTAAGCCGAGATATGAGAGAGATTCAATTCAGAGAAGCCATTCGTGAAGCGATGTCAGAAGAAATGCGTCGTGATGAAAATGTGTTTCTAATGGGCGAAGAAGTCGCCGAGTACAACGGTGCTTACAAAGCAAGCCAAGGAATGCTTGATGAGTTTGGCCCAAAACGTGTTATCGATACGCCTATTGCTGAACTTGGCTTTGCCGGTATTGGTGTAGGAGCTGCCATCAATGGTACACGCCCGATTATAGAGTTTATGACTTTCAACTTTTCTTTGGTTGCCATTGACCAAGTAATCAACAGCGCAGCAAAAATCATGGCTATGTCTGCGGGGCAATATACTTGTCCGATTGTATTTCGTGGTCCTACGGGTAATGCAGGACAATTAGGTGCACAGCACTCACAAAACTTTGAAAACTGGTTTGCCAATACGCCTGGTCTCAAAGTGGTTGTCCCTTCCAATCCATATGATGCAAAAGGACTTTTGAAAGCGTCTATCAGAGATAACGACCCTGTTATTTTTATGGAATCTGAGGTAATGTACGGAGACAAAGGCGAAGTACCTGAAAGCGAATACTTAGTACCTATTGGACAGGCAAAAATTGTTCAAGCAGGGACAGATGTCACGCTTGTTACATTTGGTAAAATGCTCTCACGCGTTGTTATGCCTGCTGTTGAAGCGCTTCAAAAAGAGGGTATCAGTGTTGAAGTCATTGACTTACGCACCGTTCGTCCAATTGATTACGCAACAGTTGTGGCATCTGTTAAGAAAACAAACCGTTGCGTTGTTGTTGAAGAAGCTTGGCCACTAGCAGCAATTTCTTCTGAAATCACGTACCACTTGCAAAGAAATGCATTCGATTACTTAGATGCGCCTGTTATTCGTGTGAATAGTATGGATATACCACTTCAGTACGCGCCTACTTTGATTGAAGCGACGCTTCCAAATGTAGAACGTACAGTTAAAGCGGTCAAAGAGGTATTATATAAGAAATAAGAAAGGTTTCTGTTTCTACACAAAAAAGGCTTCCAATGTGGAAGCCTTTTTTAATTTATAATCTATTTATCTTCTCATTTTTTGTACACAACACCATCTTTCATAACGAATGTTGTCTTCATCAATACCTCAGGATTAGTCAGGGGATTGCCCGTTACTGCGATGATATCTGCTAATTTCCCTTTTTCGATTGTACCAAGTTGGTCTGTCATGCCAAGAATTTCTGCATTTCCAACAGTTGCAATTTTGAGACATTCCGTCATTGGCATTCCTACTTCATTCATATAGATAAATTCTTTGGCATTATACCCATGTGGGAAAACACCCGCATCCGTTCCAAAAGCAATTTTCACCCCTGCCTTGTATGCCCGCTCAAAAGCCTTCTGAATAAGTGCTCCCGTTTCAATCGCTTTAGGGACAATCAAGGGATGATAATATCCTTTAATTTTCGCTGAATCTGCCACTGTTTTGCCTGCGATAATAGTAGGCACCAAATAAGCTCCTTTTTCTTTAAACAAAGCGATGGCTTCATCGTCTAAGAAAGAACCGTGTTCAATCGTTGTGACACCCGCTCTCAAAGCTCTTTTCATTCCTTCCGCACCGTGTGCATGTGCTGCAACATGATATCCATAATCCTTAGCTGTCTGAATAACGCCATCTAGCTCACTTTCAGTAAATTGCGGCCCTTTGCCGTTTTTCGCGATACTTAGAACTCCTCCTGTAGCTGTAATTTTGATACAGTCAACTCCATCTTGGTATCTTTGTCTCACTGCTTTTCTCGCTTCGTCTGCACTGTTTACGACTCCATCATCCGTACCTTCTGGGAACTGAATATCTGCTCGCCACCCGTTTGTCGGGTCTCCGTGCCCACCTGTGGTTGCAATTGTTTTCCCCGACGTAAAAATACGTGGACCTGCAACTGTTCCTTTATTAATGGCATTTCGTAGCGATATATTCACGCCTGACCCTCCTAAATCACGAACCGTTGTAAAACCTGCCATGAGCGTAGTCATTCCATTTTTTTGAGCTTCAAAGGCAATATCAGAAGCTGTCATAGACATTCGCTTGATATATTGGTCTTTACTCGTTTCACTTTCTAGGTGAACGTGCATATCAATCAAGCCAGGTAGAACAGTTTGTGAAGACAGGTCAATTTCTTTGTCTGAGCCCGTTGCTTTGGTAAAACCATTTTCAACGGCAAGAATTCGATTTTTTTCGACAACAATCGTTTGCTTTGCTGTCATTTTCCCTGTTCTCGTATCTAAGATAGTCCCACAGTGAATGAATGTTTTTTGTGCCCAAACTGAACTTGAGCAGAGTAAGAATACGTAAAGAATTTTCTTCATCGTGTTTGCAACTGTTTAGGTAATTGAGAATAAACTAAATCTAAATTAATGGACAATATAGATGAAAACTATGATTTGTATAATTATTTATTTAAAAAGTATTTTTGGAGAAATAAAAAAACTCTTCCCTTTTGAAAGAGAAGAGCTTCGAAAATTTATTTAAAAATTAGCTTATTCTTTATCGAATGCCAAGTTTTTATAATCCAATATAGATTGTTCTATCACTTCATGTGCACCTTTCACACCATATTCATAGGCAATGGCACACTGTTGGGGTTCACCTGGAAGATTTTTATACGTCAAGAAATAGTGTTTTACTCTCTCCATTACTGCATCAGGTAACTCGCTGATATCCTTAAATTGACCGTACAGCTGGTCACCAACCAAAACAGCGATGATTTTATCATCTGCTTCTCCTTTATCTAGGAAACAAAAACCACCAATAGGACGCGCTTTCAATAAGATATCGCCGTGTGGAATATTGTGGCTAGATAAAACACAAATATCGATTGGGTCTCCGTCTCCACATTCTACGTTTTCAACGCCGTGCGCACGTGCATAATCTGCAATTCCATCCCCACAGTAGGTTTGTGGAATAAAACCATAAAGAGCAGGAACAATATTCGAATACTTTTGGGGACGGTCAATGGTTAAATAGCCAGATTCCTTATCAATCTCATATTTGATGGTATCAGAAGGTACAATTTCAATGAAAGTTGTAACAATTTCAGGGGCATTTTCACCTATTGGGATACCATGCCAAGGATGTGCCTTATGTGTTGGCTTCATTTTAACGGTTTTCGGTTTGATTATTTTGACTGCGAATATACTTCAAAAATAGGTCGAGCCCTATATGAAAATAGTTATTTTTTGGTAAATATATAGAGTTTGGCAAACCTTTTTGCCTAAATTTTAATTTAATGCTTTGATTATTCGTTGGATTTGCGCGTAATTAGCATTACTTTTTTAATTGGACACCCCTATAACATCAATCTGTATATCTTTTCATTATTCACATAGTAAGTGATTATTCCTATGAGTCAGAGTAAACCAAAAGTCATCAAAGATTTCGAAAAATTTGATGAATCTATGCAAGAGCAAATCAAACTTTCCTATCCAAATGGGTTCGTTGACCACCTCATTCGTTTCACGAACAAGGATGGAAAAATTGTCAGTGCACTCCCTTTTGAGACGGATGACAAGTATTATCTCATCCGGATGACGGCAACGGAAGCCAAAGACATCATTCGTGATGACACAGATTACGATACAGATGGTAACTTAAAGGATGACATTAAAGACGAATACGAGGATAAGTACGCCGATTTGGACTATATGCAAGTGGGCGGAAATAAGCCTTCTCGTGATGATGATGACGGCTTCGATGATTAAAATTTGTTAATTTCTTGTTAATCCACCAAAACGTATAACACATTTTTCCTTCATGTGACGTTCCTAATCTTACAACCACTTATTTATTCATTATGCGTTTTACACATTCAAAGTCTTTTATTCTTGCGTTCTCACTTTTTTTTATTGTTTCTGCTTTCTCACAAGCTCAAACAGGTATCGCATTTGAAAATAGTAACTGGAAAACTATTTTAGAAAAAGCAAAAAAACAAAATAAATTGGTTTTTCTTGATGCTTACACTACTTGGTGTGGCCCATGC
Organism: uncultured Cytophagales bacterium; assembly: GCA_964399465.1. GTDB lineage: Bacteria > Bacteroidota > Bacteroidia > Cytophagales > Spirosomataceae > CAYNRA01. Next base: position 69,684 of record CAYNRA010000001.1, on the reverse strand, counting down.
AAAGCCATGCAAGCTCGGGTTTTTCCTGACCAACAACTTGGCAATTTCTATAACGCTCACTTTGTAAATGCAAAGATAGATATGGAACAAGGAGAAGGTCTAAAACTAGCCAATAAATACCCAATCCAAGGGTACCCAACTCTTTTATTCATTGACCCCGTCACAGAAAAAGTAGTCAACCAAGCATTAGGTTATCGAAGCATCGAACAATTGATGAAACTCGGTCAACAAGTAGCTTCTAAAACAAAATAACTTGTTCTTTATGCCAGATGCTGCTTATTGGACAGAAAGGTATCGTACAAATAAAACAGGCTGGGATGTTGGTGGAATATCACCTGCATTCCAGCTTTTTTTTGATGCTATTCAAGATAAAGATATTTCAATTCTTATTCCGGGCTGTGGAAATGCGCACGAAGCACACTATCTGCTTCAAAACGGATTTAGAAATTGTACACTCGTTGACATCTCCCCTCTTCTCATCGAAAAACTCCGCAAAGATCTCCAAGAACCCATTGAAAAAGGCTTTTGCCAACTCATCTGCGCTGACTTTTTCTCCCTCGATGGAACTTACGAAATTATCTTTGAACAAACCTTTTTCTGTGCTTTAGACCCCTCTTTGCGGTCAGCTTATTGCCAAAAAATGGCTAAACTCCTCACTCCCAACGGACATCTAGTTGGATTGCTTTTCAATCGAGTATTTCAAGGTGGCCCTCCTTTTGGGGGATCAAAAGAAGAATATCTCCGCCTTTTTTCAGACATATTCATCATCCATAAAATGGAAGACTGTGCATACTCTATCCCAGCGCGTGCAGGTACAGAACTTTGGTTTGACGTAACGCCTCTTGCCTAAATATCCTCTCCCTTTCTAGGTATTGATTTTCCCCTTAACCTATCTATACATTGATAGATTTTTTGTATATTTGGTCAAATGCAATTTGTCTCTCCTTTCAAAAGGAACGACCTTACATCACTATTTATTAGCCCATGCCCTACTCAAAAATACTAGCTATTTTTGCGCATCCCTTGTTGGAGCGCTCCGTAGTAAATAAACAGTTACTTGCCGCTTACGAGCCCGAACATATTGAATTAATCGATCTATACGAACAATATCCTCATTTTTTACTACCGATTGCCTACGAGAAAGAACTCTTGGAAGCACACAATATCATCATTTTGCATCATCCACTTTATTGGTACAGTTGCCCGCCATTATTGAAACAATGGATGGACGTTGTTTGGGAGGTCGGTTGGGCGTATGGCCCTGGTGGAAATGCACTGAAAGGAAAGAAAATCATACAAATCGTCACCACTGGCGGTAGCAAACATGCCTATAGCTACGAAGGCTCGAATACTGGTACAATTCGAACTTATCTAAAACCATTTGAACAAGCAGCCAAAGTTTGTCAGATGACTTATTTACCTCCATTCGTTATTCATGGTACACACCGGTTATCCCGACAAGAAATCCAACAATATAAATTAGACTTGGATCAATTGATACGGCGACTGCGCGATGATGATTTCATCAACCAAACATTTGAATCTGATTCCATCATTAACGACTACCTTTATTTATGACCAGCTCCCTACTTGTTCAATCACTTATCTTCTTAGGAGCTGCCATTTTTGTAGTTCCAATCGCCAAAAAATTTGGTTTAAGTTCGATTATCGGTTACTTACTCGCCGGCATCGTGATTGGGCCATTTGGTTTTCAACTCACAGGTGATAACGGCCAAGACATCATGCACGCAGCAGAGTTTGGCGTTGTCATGATGCTTTTTTTGATTGGATTAGAACTAGACCCGAAGTCATTTTGGGAAATGCGAACTGCCATTTTAGGGCTTGGAGGAAGCCAAGTTTTTATCACAGGTTTATTCTTATTTGGTTTTCTCTATATTTTTGAATGGCAAATTAGTACGGCTTTTGCACTTTCAGCAGCGTTTACAATGTCATCTACTGCCATTGTTCTACAAACATTGAAAGAGAAAAATCTAGCGAAAACTGTAGCCGGAGAAGCCTCTTTTTCCGTGCTTTTGTTTCAAGATATTGCCGTCATTCCGCTATTAGCGATATTGCCTCTTTTAGCTCAAACGCAAAGTGCTGATTCAGCCATTTCTCCTTCCCTTTTCACAAATCAGCCGGCCTGGTTACAAGCGATTGGGTTCAGTACCGCCATCGGTCTCATCCTATTGTTGGGGAAATACGTCGTTGTTCCTTTTTTACGTTTCGTTGCCAAGGCGGGGCTTCGTGAGTTATTATCTGCTTCCTCTCTTTTTCTAGTTATCGGCGTTTCTGCACTTATGCAGGTCGTCGGATTGTCTCCTGCACTTGGTGCATTTATGGCGGGAGTTGTCTTGGCAAATAGTGAATTTCGACACGAACTTGAAAGCAATATCGAGCCCTTCAAAGGCTTATTGCTTGGTCTTTTCTTCGTATCTGTCGGCTCAACCATCGACTTCCAAGAGATTATGCAAGACCCAATTGAAATTTTCTTACTCGCTACAGGAATTTTGACAATTAAGTTTGCCGTCTTATTCCTTATCGGAAAAGTATTCCGGATGGGGCAAGACCAAAATAGACTTTTTTCATTTGGACTAAGTCAAGTCGGTGAATTTGGGTTTGTTATTTTGTCTTTTGCAAATCAACTGGGTATTATTGAAAGTTCGATAAATGCCAAGATGATGGCAGTCGTAGCGATTACGATGATGACAACTCCTTTTCTTCTTCTCATAAATGAAAAATGGATTGAGCCTTATTTTGGTACAAAAAGAGCTATTCCGGACGAACGTGAACCTGATGAAGTTGATAATTTCCAACCCATTATTATCGCCGGTTTCGGTCACTTTGGTAGTACCGTAGGTCGTCTACTTCGTGCAAACGGTATCGAGGCAACTATTTTGGACAATAATTCAGACCGTGTGGAATTGCTCCGTAAAATGGGCTTTAAAGTCTTTTTTGGAGATGCCACACGTCTTGATATTTTGGAGTCTGCGGGACTATCTGACGCGCATCTCGTCATTGCAGCGATAGATTCTCCGGATGCCAATAAAAAAATGATTGAGACGATTCGGGATAAATATCCGGACAAAAAAATTCTTGCCCGTTCTCGGAACCGATTTGATGCCTACGAATTGATTGATGTTGGGGTCAAAAATATTTACCGAGAAAGTTTGTACAGTGCCGTCCAAATGGGAGTTGACGCACTTGTTGCCGTTGGTTTTCGGCGTTATACAGCCACAAGACAAGGCCAAAAATTCATTGATTTCGACGAACGTTCCCTACACAGATTAGCTTCCAAAAGGTTTGATATGAATGATTATGTCATCCATATGAAAGACGAACTCGAATGGCAAGAACAATTATTCCAAAATGATACTACACAGCAGCTGGAACTATTGGACAAAAGTTGGGATGGTGGCTACATCAAAGAAAACTTACAACAAGAACTGAAGGAAAATCAATCAACTACCTAACGAACATGTATTTCCTCTATTCTGGATTTCTCTATTGTATGTATTTCTTGGTTGTTCTGGCTGCTTTTTGGAACGACAAGGCAAGATGTTGGCTACAAGGACAAAGAGCTACCCAAAAATTCATTCATCAATTTGCTAATCAAGTACCTGAAACCTCTCCCCTGTACTGGTTTCACTGCGCATCTTTGGGTGAATTTGAACAAGCACGCCCACTCCTTGAAGAAATAAGAAAAAGAAATCCTTCTATCCGGATTTTACTCACTTTTTTTTCACCTTCCGGGTACGAAATCCAAAAAAAGTACCCTTTGGCAACGTATATCTTGTATCTCCCTTTGGATATACCAATGTTCTTACTTCCTTTTCTCGATGCATTTAAACCAACAGTTTTTTTCCTTGCCAAATACGATTTCTGGCCAAATTTGATTTCCCTTTTATACAAAAGAAAGATTCCAATCTTCGCGTTTTCGACCGTTTTCAGACCTTCCCAAATATATTTTAAATCGTATGGCAGCTTCTTTCGAAATACATTGAAAAAAGTCACTTTTTTATTCACTCAAGAAAAAAAATCGGTTGACCTATTAATCCAAAATGGAATTACACAAACTGCATTTGCTGGAGATACACGCATGGATCGCGTCGTTCAAATTGCATCAAATCCACAGACTTTTCCCAACTTAACCAAAGAAACTGCTCGTTTTTTTGTCGCTGGAAGTATCTGGAAGAAGGATTTTCAGCTCATTAAACCCTTGATACAGCAATTTCCTACTCTTCATTTTATTTTAGTCCCACATGAAATACATGAGGAACAAATACAAAAATGGATATACGAATTAAGTTCTTATTCTATCACTAGATGGTCTGATTGGTCGATAAAAAAAGACGCTCCTCTACCCAAAATTTTACTCGTTGATACAATTGGAATTCTTTCCTCCCTCTATGCTACGGCTACTTTTGCCTATATTGGTGGCGCTTGGAACAAAGGGCTTCATAATACACTGGAAGCCGCTGTATATGGTATTCCTTTATTTTTTGGGTCTAAAAAATACACTTCCTTTCCGGAAGCGAACGATTTAATTGCCTTGGGTGCAGCATTTCCTGTCCGTGATTCTGCGCAGCTAAGCCATCATTTGGTTCAACTTTTAAATTCGAAAGAAACATACGAACAAACCGTCAGTACTGCGCGAAACTATGTACACCAAAAGGCTGGCGCAACGACTATCATTTTAAAAAAAATAGAAGAAATGGCCTGTATTCCCTAATTTCCTTTTTAATTCGCAAAAGAAATTGTAATCTAAAAAACCTATGGATATTGCGGTGATTGGTTCGGGGCATGTTGCTTGGCATCTCGCCCACGCATTCGAAGAAAGGGGATATTCGGTTGTCTCTGTTTATAGCCGACAACTGGAAAAGGCAGAAGATTTGGCAGAAACCTTGTATGCTTGCAACCCAACAGATTCACTGGATTTTAGCCTCTCAGCGGCAGAACTTTTCATTTTAGCGGTTTCGGATGATGCGATTGAAGAGGTTTGTCGGAAAATTCACTTGCCAGAAGGAGCTATTCTAGCACATACGTCAGGGGCAAAATCAATACAAATACTTGAGGAAATAATAGATAATGAACGATTTATGCCCATAGATTACGGCGTATTTTATCCGTTAATGACATTTACCAAAGGGAAAAAAGTATCTTTTTCTACTATACCCATTTGCATTGAAGCAAGTGATGAAGATACGGAAGATGTTTTGGTCAAACTGGCGAGCGAATTGTCGAATGAAGTTCATCTGATTTCGTCAGAGCAACGGCGTGTTTTACATGTATCCGCTGTTTTTGCATGTAACTTCACCAATCATTTATGGGCATTGACAAAAGCCATTGTAGAGTCGGAGGATTTACCTTTTGATATTTTGAAGCCGTTGATTCAAGAAACAGTAAAAAAAGCAATGAAAGCACCTCATCCGGCAGATGTACAGACAGGTCCGGCGATTCGGCACGACCAACAAACCATTCTAAACCATTTGGCTTATTTATCCGAAGACGACGATTTATTGAAGGTTTACCAGTTACTTACAGAAAGTATTCAGGATTGGCACCAATAAGTTCACATACTAAAGAAGCTATTTTGGGCAAAGTTCGTCCCAAAATAGCTTCTTATATTTTTTCTAAAATTACTTTATATTTTTAAAAAAAGTGGGTGCAGTTCCGTATAAAGGCGTTTTTCCATCCCATTTTTCAATGAATTGTTGTTGAATCAATAAAGGGGTTAAGGATTGTTGCCTCAATTCGTTTGCTCGTTTTTCAGCTTCTGCTTGTACAATCATTTTTTTGGCTTGCGCCTCGACCAATCTCAATTCATTTTCAACTTTCATGGCTTCTTGAACTGCTTTATTTTTTGCGTTGACCGCGTCCACAATTGTCTGAGGGTACTGAAGTCCACTCGTTAGTTGTTCCAATTTGAAACCTTCTTTTTCCAATACATCCGAAAGTGTTTTTTGAACATCACTTTCAAACTTCTCTCGATTACTTACAATTTCATCTGTACTGTATTTATTCATTTGCAAACGAAAAGCATCTTTCACATAATTTAAAATCGTTGTTTCGCTTACTTCTTGAAGCGTTTTACGGTATTTTTTAAAAATTCTAGGTGAGTTACCGGGCACAATATTAAAGGATAATGTAGGATCTACTGAAAAGCTACTTCCATCTTTTGCATTTACTCCAAATGCATCGTAATCAATCGTTTGTACGAATGTAGCATACTGTTCAACATTTTCTGTCCATGGATTATACCAAACCCGACCTGTGACGAGCGACACATCTTGTACCCCTTTATCAGTCCCATATTGTTTGATAAGAATCCCTTCGTGTCCAGCATCTATTCTGGTACAACTTGTAAAAGTTATGGCTAAAAATCCGAATAATAGATATTTTGTTTTCATCTTGTTGTTTGTTTAAATTGTTTTTGAATGGTCTTAATGAGGTAATAATTTAAAAGCACGTCAACACATAATAGGCCAAAACCAGCCAAAACCGATGAATCAGACGGTTGGCGTATGAGTTCTACAATCCAATTAAATAGCTGTATTTCTGCTAAAAGAATGATGGGGGCAAGGAATAAAATAATTTTTTTAGTCATAGTTTGCTATAATTTATATTGCTACGAAAACGATTCATTGATACATTTTTGTGTATTCCAATCGAATGGTAGCTTTGTAACGACCTTTATGTCTTCATTTTTTTCTTTTTTGCGGCGGGGAATAAAACATTATTTAAGATAAGTCGATACCCAGCAGAGTTTGGGTGCAGGTTTAAATCAGTGGGTTCTTCATTTACAAAATGTTGATAATCTTCTGGATCATGACCGCCGTAGAACGTCCAAAATCCTTTTCCAGCAGTTCCATGCAAATATCTTGCCTCTTTGAGTGCCTTCGATTCTGCTAAAACAATGACTTCTGGTTTTATCGTATTTTTACGAAAAGCAGTCGTCTGCCCCATAAATCCCTTGATTAAATTTGCATGATTTTGCGTCAACATCGTCGGAATTGGGTCATACTTAGCAGAAAATTCAAAGAGCGTAAAATAATCATTATTTTCCTCGACGAATCGTTCTTCAGGCGTGTTATCAATGGTAGAAAATTCTACTTGGTAAGGATCTTTAACGAGCGAAAAATTTGTGAAAGCAAATGTTTGATCAAAATCCAGCTTTTTATCAGCGGCTGGATCCATTCCATCGCCATCGTAGGGAGTTTCAACAATATCAATGCCATTTGCAGCCAATGCTATATCAAATGTATCTGTTGCGTTACACATAGCAAACATGTAGCCGCCACCCAGTACAAAACCTTGAATTTTTTTAGCGACAGCAAGTTTCAATTCGGATATTTTGGTTAATCCAAATTTTCGTGCGGTTACTTCCGCTGTTACTTTTTGTTCTTGAAACCAGTTTGTACCTCTCATTCGGAGAAACTTACCAAACTGACCTGTGAAATCCTCGTGATGCAGGTGAAGCCAGTCGTATTCGGGTAATTTATCGGATAAAACTTCGTCATCGAAGATTTTATCGTAGGGAATTTCCGCATACGTCAATGCCAACGTAACTGCGTCATCCCATGGTTGAGCAAAAGTAGGTGTATAAACAGCGATTTTAGGAGATTTTTGTAATTTTACTGCATCAGAATTGGTATTTGGGCTGGTAACTTCTTGCAGAATTTGGGCAGCAGTTGCCTCAGAGATAAGCTCGTAACTGACCCCTCGAATGATGCATTCATTGATAAAAACTTGAGATGCAGGAAACATAAAACTACCACCCCGATAATTGAGAAGCCAGTCGATTTCGACGCCATGCTTATCCAAAATCCAGAAAGCAATACCATACGATTTGAGATGGTTGGTTTGCGCATTATCCATAGGAATAAGCAATTGGTTTGCTCGGGAAACCTTGGTAAGAGCCAGAAAAATGATAAACGGCAAGATGTACCATTTCATTGGCTTGTGAAAACTTCGCTTCATGATGAACTTTGTAATCGAGTAAATAGAAAACATAAATAGGCGGTCAAAAGACAATTATTTGAACGAATATACAGAGAAAACGACTCGAATACGGATTAATTTTCGATTTATTCCGTGTAGATTCTAAAACTTCAATTCGGATTTAGTATATGAATATCAAGGAAAACATTAGCGAAGGGATTCGCTCCATCAAGAGTAACATGCTTCGTACCGTACTTACTGCGGCTATCATTGCTTTCGGGATTACAGCTTTAGTCGGTATTCTAACTACGATTGATGGCATGCAGGCGTCTGTAAACAGTAGTTTTGCAGATTTAGGAGCCAATACATTTGATATAAAAATAGAACAGCGTCGTGGTAGACGAAGTGGTGTAGCAACGAAACAGCAGCCCCCTATATCCTATCGTCAGGCGAGTGACTTCAAAGCACTTTTTACCCAAAAAGTAAACGGGGTTGTCAGTATTTCTGCGCAAGTGGCTGGTGCAGCACAAGTCAAGTATGCTTCTAAAAAAACAAATCCCAACACACGAGTAGTAGGTATCGACGAAAGCTTTTTAGGAATAAAGGGATATGTGTTACAAAGTGGGCGAACTATCAACGAACGGGATATTCAAAGTTCTGCGCGCGTGGTTATTTTGGGTTCTGAGATAGTAAAATTACTTTTTGCCAACGAGTCTCCTATTAATAAAGACATTTCCATTTTGAATGATCGTTACCGTGTTATTGGCGTATTGGAATCGAAGGGTAGTTTATCGGGTGGTGGAGATGACCGAGTAGCTTTAGTTCCTTTGAGTTCCGGTAGACAATTGGCAGCTAATTCAACATTGACTTTCGATATTACTGCTTCTGCAGCGAGCACAAGTGGTTTAGATTATTTGATGGCAGAGGCCTCTTCTCTGATGAGACAAGTACGAAAAGACCTAATTGGAATGCGAGACTCTTTCGTTATGGAACGAGCAGATGCTTTGGCGAAAGATTTTGAGGATATTACGGGGTATTTACGCATTGGAGGTTTTGGAATCAGTTTTATCACGCTTTTAGGTGCTTCTATTGCTCTCATGAATATTATGATGGTATCTGTGACAGAACGTACGCGTGAGATTGGGATTCGGAAAGCGTTGGGAGCTTCTCCAGGAAAAATCCGCTTTCAATTTTTAATGGAAGCCATTGTGATTTGCTTACTTGGCGGGCTTGCAGGTATTATCTTAGGACTTTCAGTAGGCAATTTGGTATCTTCCTTGATTAGTAGTTCAGGAAGTTTTGTAATTCCATGGGGATGGATTTCACTTGGATTGATTATTTCTGTTTCTGTTGGGGTGATTTCAGGTTATTATCCTGCCTACAAGGCATCGAAGTTAGATCCGATTGAGTCACTACGCTACGAATAATTCACTAATTTTCTTCCAAATAAAAAAAGCGTTCTTGTATCAAGGACGCTTTTTTCTTTTTAGCTCATTTGTCAAACGCGTTTGCTAATGTTATCATGCATTTGCGCTAGCGTTGTCTTTAGATCATATTTCCAGTCCCAATCAGGATAATGCGCTTTGAACTTAGATAAATCAGAGATATACCAAATATGGTCACCAATGCGATTAGTTTCTGAATAGCTATAGTTCATCTTATTTCCTGTAATTTCTTCACAGAGTGTGATACCTTCTAGCATAGAACAATTAGAGAATCTACCTCCACCTGCATTGTAAACCTCTCCGGCTCTCGGATTTTGATAGAAATGCCAGAACATATTTACCAAATCCCACGAATGAATATTGTCACGAACTTGTTTCCCTTTATAACCAAAAATAGTATAATGGCTTTTAGTGATGGCACATTTCATTAGATAAGCTAAAAACCCATGTAATTGAGCACCAGAATGATTGGGGCCTGTCAAGCATCCTCCACGGAAGACACCGGTTTTCATTCCAAAATAGCGACCATATTCTTGAACCAAGACGTCTGCTGCAACCTTAGATGCACCAAAGAGTGAGTGTTTGGTATGATCAATACTCATTTCTTCGTCAATCCCATTCGTAAAGTATGCGTGATTTTCATCAATTTCCCAACGAGACTCTAACTCAACGAGTGGCAAGAAGTTCGGGTTATCACCGTAAACCTTGTTCGTAGAAGTAAATATAAAAACAGCTTCAGGACAATATTTACGGGTCATTTCAAGCATAACCAATGTACCATTTGCATTGACAGTAAAATCCATAAAGGGTTCTCTAGCTGCCCAGTCGTGACTTGGTTGTGCTGCTGTGTGTACAACTAACTTTATATCCTGACCATATTCGGCAAAGATAGCTCCAATAGCCTCCTCTGATCGGATGTCTGCCGAATAATGTTTGTAGTTAGTGAATGCTTCTTGGATACGGTTGCGATTCCAGTCTGTAGAAGCTTCTGCACCAAAGAAGTATTGGCGTAGATCGTTATCAATACCGACAACTAAGTCAAACTTTTCGGATAAAAAGGCAACGGATTCACTTCCAATTAAACCAGCTGAGCCAGTTACAAGAGCTATGTTCATATTTTACGACAATCAAAAATTAAAAAATTGAGTAAATATAAAAAAGTGAAATCGCCTTATGCATTTACCGAAATGATAAGATGATTTCACTTGAATACACAAACAGTGAGCTTATGCTCCTTCTGTGATAGCGCCGTTGTCTCCAAATAATTTTTCACGGATTTGATTGGCTTTATTTTCCAACTCAGGTTTTTCCGTGTAAACATTTTTCAACTGTTGTGCAGAAGAATCAGGATGAACACCATATACCCATTCATCGCCCTCACGGACATCGTCTTGTTTGATGGTATTGTTCTTCTGGTAGCTACAAGAAGCTAGAGAAACGGAGAATATCGCGAATAATAAAAGAATATTTTTTTTCATGTCCGACTAATGGTCTGTAAATTTGCACAAATTTAAGTTTGCGAAACCAATTCGCCAAAATTTATTGTACTTAATTATGACAAACGATGTTGTTATTGTTGGAGGTGGGATTGTTGGCTTAGCCACAGCCTATCAATTAATTGAGAAAAATCCACGTCTTCGGATTACTGTTATAGAGAAGGAAGACCGAGTTGCGGCTCATCAAACAGGACATAACAGTGGTGTTATTCACTCTGGCTTGTATTATAAACCAGGGAGTTTAAAGGCAACAAACTGTATTAATGGCTATCATCAACTAATTCAGTTTTGTGAAACACATGAAGTTCCTTATGAGCTTTGTGGAAAAATTGTTGTCGCCACACGAGAGAATCAACTACCTATATTAGCGGGGCTTCATGAGAGAGGCATTCAGAATAAACTGGATGGAATACGTAAGCTTACTGTCGAGCAAATGCGTGAAATCGAACCACATGTGGCTGGACTAGCAGGGTTATGGGTTCCTCAAACGGGTATCATTGATTACACCGTTGTATGCCAAAAGCTAGAACAACTTATTCTAGAGAAAGGGGCAAAAATCCATTTCAATGAAAAAGTAACGTCTGTTTCAACTGTGCATGGTATTTCTACGGTTGTGACAACAAAAGGAAGTCACGAAACAAAACTGATCATCAATTGTGCAGGATTGTACTCAGACAAAGTAGCCCAATTGACTGAGAGCGAAGAAATCAATCTACGAATCACTCCATTTAGAGGGGAATATTATGAACTTATACCTGAAAAACATCATTTAGTTCGTAATCTTATTTATCCAGTTCCTGACCCTAATTTCCCTTTCTTAGGCGTTCATTTCACGCGGATGATTCAAGGTGGTGTAGAAGCAGGTCCGAATGCAGTAATGGCATTTGGGCGGGAGTCCTATAAGAAAACACAAGTTAACTGGAAAGAATTAGGAGAGACTTTGGCATGGCCTGGGTTTAGAAAAGTAGCTTTAAAATACTGGCAAACAGGTATTGGAGAGTTTTATCGTTCTTTTTCTAAGGCAGCGTTCACAAAAGCATTGCAAGAACTTATTCCAGAAATTAGGGAGGAAGATCTCAAGCCTGGTGGTGCAGGAGTACGCGCACAAGCTTGTGACAGAACAGGTGGTTTACTTGATGATTTTGCCATTCTGGAAAACCAACAAGCCATTAATATTTGTAATGCGCCTTCGCCAGCAGCTACTTCTTCTTTATCCATAGGATCTACCGTCAGCGATTTGGCTCTAAAACGGTTTTAATACCAGATTGAGCGCGGTTATTTATCAAAAAACGTATCTTTGCATTTCTCTAGTATTTTAGTAGAGAAATGCAAAGATTGTGGGAAAGGAGAAAAAATACACAAAGACAAGTTTCTCTTTCAGCATTCAATAGATTGAGTCATTCATACTGTTTCACCCAATAGCCTCCGTGCTTTTAGATAACATGGTTACGTACCACGCGATATTATATTCACTCCTCTTTTATTTGGCTGGGGCTTGTGTACTTTATTTAGTGCGCAATAAATGGGACGAGTCACTGATTGGTTTGGTTTCCTCATTCATCAGTATCATTGGCCTACTTTTCACGTTAGATGTTATCTCTCGCTACAAAGACCCTATTTACGCATCATGGAATTGGTTTCAGTTGGGGAAGTTTACGTTTTATATCGAACTAATCATCAATCCATTAACTTTATTGTTACTTTTCTTAGTTCAATGTATTGGGACACTTGTACAACTCTATTCTATTCGCTACATGAGTGGTGACAAGAGCTTTGGACGTTACTTTGCTTACTTGAATTTATTTTTATTCGCCATGATTGGCATTGTCATTTCAGGCAATTTATTTCAACTCTTTTTCTTTTGGGAGTTAGTCAGTGTTTCATCTTATTTACTAATTGGCTTTTGGTACGAACGAAAAAAGGCAACAAACGCCTCTTTAAAAGCTTTTTTAGTGAATCGAATCGGAGATATAGGCTTTTTATTTGGTCTCTTCTTATTACTACATACCACAAAGACTACATCTCTACAGACCATTGAAATGCTTGTGCAACAAATGGATTCTTCGCGTGTCACATGGATTGGCCTATTATTCCTAATCGGTATACTTGGAAAATCAGCCCAATTTCCATTACAAGTTTGGCTGCCTGATGCAATGGAAGGACCTACCCCAGCATCTGCATTAATTCATGCAGCTACCATGGTAGTAGCAGGATTATTTGTACTCGCACGTCTGGATTTTTTGGTGACGCCCTTAAATCAATACGTTTTTATTGGTATTGGCTTGGCTACAGCACTACTAGGTGCTCTATCTGCTACCGCTCAATTTGATATCAAGAAAGTATTGGCCTATTCGACCATTTCACAATTGGGTCTCATGCTCATTGGTATAGGTGTGGGTGCCACTTCTGCCTCTCTACTTCATTTGACTACACATGCCTTTTTCAAGGCAGGTCTTTTCTTAACAGCAGGAAATATCATACATTTATTTCACCATCAAGATATGCGAAAAATGGGTGGGATTATTCATTCACATCCTTACTTATTTTTTGCCTTTGGCGTTTGTTCCGCTTCTCTTGCTGGCTTTCCACTGCTGAGTGGCTTTATTTCAAAGGATATTCTTCTCCTTGCTACGGTACAATGGGCTGAGAAACAAGCAACACCTTTCGCTTGGCTATTGCCCATGTTATTCTTAGTCATTTCTGCCATTACAGCTTTCTATGTAACCCGCCAAGTGTATCTTATCTTCTTAAACAGAAAAGATAGTAGCCTACGATCAGACCTTAGTTATCTTTTCACTACTGCTTACCAACAAATAAAAGAGCGAATAGATATTCTTGTAGCTGCCAATGATGAAGAAGCAGAAACCCTGAATAAACCAAAATTATCCACTCGTATTCAGCAAGTTACATTAAAAGAAATTGCTATTACCCTACTTGTTATTTCTTCTTTTTTCTTCTTCTTTTCCATTAATCCATTGGATGGAGAAGCGAGTTGGTTTTTTCAGATTTTCCCCCTTTCTATGTCTCACTTCACGCCCCTTCCTTATATAGCAGCTTCACTCACATTATTGAGCACGCTTTGGGGGTATGAATGGACTAAAAGCCGATATGGACAAAACAGACCCTATCCTGAGCCACCTACCTTTTGGCAACAGCTTCGTCTTCGTCATTTCTTTTTAGATTTCATCTATTATAGAATTGTTTCTTTTCTCATTATACATTTACCTAGCCAATCTACACAAGAAGACACGATACAAGTTGCTCAGTCTGTGACAGGGCTATCTTTTGTTTCCAAATGGACTGATGAAAAAGGTATTGAATATTTCATCAAGAAGGTAGTTGCAGGATTTTTATCATTGAGTCATTATCTTTCTAAACTTGAATACTATTTTGTTGATGGTTCTGTACGAGGTATGTATAAAGGCATTGGTTGGATTGGAAAGCGAACGAAACAAATACAAGGTGGAGCAGTACAACTGTATATTGGTGCCATGTTTTTATTTATGCTCGTCCTCATCTTGATCCTATTTATTAGCTTCTAATTTTCATCTTGAAATAAGTAAGAAACGAACCCACTTTTTTTGGTCACCCGATTTAATTTTTATGAACAATTATTTACTCTCGAGTCTCATATTTTTACCTTTGGTCGTAGGATTAATTCTCCTCTTCTTACCTGAGGTATACAAAAATACTTTCAAATGGATTGTTCTGATTGTCTCGATGATTAATCTTCTGACTGTATTCACATTGTACTTAAACTTTGATAATTCACTCTCTACCTATCAATTTGTAGAAGATATTCCGTGGATATCACTTGAATTGTCCCAAAACCACCGCATTCTTATTCGATACGTACTGGGTATTGACGGAATAAGCCTTCCTATGATTTTATTGGCTGCGGCTGTTCTCGTCATTGGTGCAATCTCCTCGTTCTCAATCCAGCACAAAGAACGGATGTACTTGTCTTTATACTTATTTCTTTCAAGTGCTATTATGGGCTGTTTTGTAGCACTTGACTTTTTCTTGTTCTTCTTGTTCTTTGAATTCATGTTACTTCCCATGTATTTTCTAATTGCTATATGGGGAGGAGAAAACCGTTCATATGCCTCTATTAAGTTTTTCATCTATACCTTGGTTGGTTCCATTTTTATCCTTGTAGCTGTAATTATTTTAGGGATGTCTGTACAGGATACCACCTACATAGTCCCAGACCAACTTAGTGCAACTGTTCACTCATTTGATTTCAGAATTCTAGCTAATGTAAAAAGTATTTTACCCGATTCGCTTCTGGCATTCACTAATCACACTGAGATTGTAGGACTTACTGGTCGTCACTTTGTTTTCTTACTCCTTCTGATTGGCTTTGGCATAAAATTACCGATGGTTCCATTACACACTTGGCTACCGGATGCACACGTAGAGGCTCCGACACCTGTATCGGTTGTTTTAGCGGGAATCTTACTGAAAGTGGGCGGTTACGGTTTACTTCGCACAGGATATATTTTTCTCCCTGATGCCGCGAAAGATTTCTCTACCGTCGTTGCTGCATTTGGCGTACTTTCTATTCTCTATGGAGCATTGAACGCATTAGCACAAACAGACCTAAAAAAGTTAGTTGCCTATTCTTCTGTCTCACACATGGGGTTTGTATTTTTAGGCTTCGCGGCTGGAAATACGGAGGGCATATCTGGCGCAATTTACCAAATGTTTAGCCACGGAATTTTATCCTCCATGCTCTTTCTTGTAGCTGGTGTACTTTACGACAGAACGCATGACCGACAAATTGCCAATTACAGCGGACTCGCTACACATATGCCCGTATATACATTCTTAACAGCTATTGCTTTTTTTGGATCTCTTGGGTTACCACTTTTCTCCGGGTTCATTGGCGAGTTTTTCACCCTTTTTGGGGCGTTCAATAGTTCATATATTTCATTTATATGGCCTGTAGCAGCCTCTTTGGGTATTGTACTCGGTGCAGCCTATCTACTATGGACACTACAACGCATGTTTATGGGTGAGTGGGCTGTTCATACATCCTTGCCCCAAGAATTACAAGATGTTCAATTTCGGGAAAAGGTTATGCTAATTTCTCTTGCCATTGCAGCAGTTACTTTTGGCATTTTCCCTTCTATACTCTTCAACAGTATTGAATCTACTGTGAACCATATTGTTAACTTTTTTTAAATTGACGAATGAAAAGTAAATTAGTGCAAATCATTGAGTCTTTTTCGTATGTCGGGCTTGAAATAGGCCTTTTTGTTGCATCGATAGGCTTTTTACTCGCCATTGTTTTTTCACCCTCACTCAGTGAAAAGCAATTTCGTCCAGGTTTACTACTTTCACTCGCAGGGTTATTCTTTGTTTTGGTCTTCACTTCATTCTCACTCGGACACATTGTATTTTCTTCCAACAATTCCCCGATTTATTTATTTCAAGGACTTTTTGTTCTAACTAAGAAGGCTATTTTGTATAAACAAGCTATAACAATTGGGGCTATTCTGTTGACACTTCATCTTTGGAGTATGAAATATAGCCTTCCTACAGAATTTTTTGTCCTATTTTTGGCTACAATTGCCTCCATGTTTCTTCTTATCATGGCTAACCATTGGCTATCGCTTTATGTGAGTATTGAGTTTGTTTCTATATGTTCCTATCTGCTAGTTGCACTTTTCCGACAGAAAGTTCACGCCGAGGCAGGTATCAAATACTTGCTCGTAGGCGCCATTAGCTCAGCGGTTATGCTTTACGGAATATCCTTTCTGTATGGGTTTACTGGCCAACTAGATTTTACAGCTTTACAACAACTTTTCTCTACAAATCAAACCACTTGGACTCATCAAGTTGCCTTATTTCTTTCACTCGCTGGTTTATTTTTTAAACTTTCTGCTGCTCCATTTCACACATATACACCAGACGTCTACGAAGCAATCCCCGCTCCGATTGCCTCTTTTTTAGCCATTCTTCCCAAAATTGCTACATTATTTGTTATCCAAGATATTTTAACCCACTTGGCAGGTACTTTCGTAGTTGCTTTAAGTGTGGTCATACTCTTATCATGGATAATCGGTAACTTCTCGGCACTATGGCAGAAGAACACAAAAAGAATGCTTGGCTATTCTGCCATTGCTCAGTCTGGGTTTATTCTTGTTGCACTTACTACCTCTCAAAGTTCAAGTGCAGAAAGAGCCATTGAAGTCTATGTTTTTACGTACATGTTTATCTCCATCAATGCCTTTTTGCTCATTGATTTACTCGCCAGAACCAAAAACTCTTTTGAACTAGATACCTTCAAAGGAGGAGCTTCTAGCAACAAAATGCTCGGAGTGTCAGCGGTCATCATTGCTATTGCACTCATTGGTTTACCTCCCACCATAGGGTTTACTGGAAAACTTGTAGTATTTTCAAGTATATGGGAAGAATATATGTTTTCAGGTCAGAAAGTTCATCTAGTTCTCTTACTTTTTGGACTCTTAAATGCAGCTATTTCCCTATTTTATTACATAAAGATACCCTACTATTTGATTGTCCCAGAAAGTGATGACGTACAAAAAAACCTATCCAATCGTTTTTTGAGATCGGAAGAGCACACGTCTGAACTC
>CAYNRA010000001.1:51259-52190 GCA_964399465.1 uncultured Cytophagales bacterium | reverse complement strand
ATTGCTGAATGGTATTGTTTTTCACTATCTGTTTTCCTTGTCTACTTGTTCTTTTTTCCGAAAATAATTTATACTTGGCTTCTGTTTTTTGCATAAAGCCTACTCTCATTTCAATTTACATCGATACAATTATCTGATTTATCTTTTTTCTACACCAATCGCCTGCTCCGAACTAACCTTTTAGAGCCCAAATTTGTCATAGACTTAAACATTCGCTGGAAAATCCCGAAATGAATTAAAAAATTGTATGAATAGCACGATTAAATCACTGACACTTGGCTTTTTTCTTTACTTCTCATTTACTTCCTTTACTTGGGCCCAAACCGTTGAACTAAAAGGAGTCATCGTTGACTCTACAACCAATCAACCCGTTGAATTTGCCGCTGTCGGCTTGTGGCTAAATAATAAGCCTATTGATGGTGGACTTACAGATGTACAAGGCCAATTTGCCTTCAAAAATGTATCAAAAACAGCTACCTATAAACTGGTTATCTCCTATATTGGGTACAAACCCATGACTGTCTCCAATTTAAAATATTCTGGTAATGCACCTGTCTGGAATATCGGCAATATAAAATTAACAGGTGAAGCGCAAATGCTTCAAGAAGTAACCGTTACAGGGCAAGCCGCTCTTATTGAAGAACGAATTGATAAAATGGTTTATAACGCAGACAAAGATTTAACAAACCGAGGAGGAAGTGCAGAGGATGTTTTACGCAAAGTACCCATGCTTTCCGTGGACTTAGACGGCAATGTCAGTTTGCGCGGAAGTGCCAATGTTCGGGTACTGATTGACGGGAAACCCTCTTCTATTTTTGCAGCAAGTATTGCAGATGCACTCCAACAAATTCCTTCAGACCAAATTAAAAGCGTGGAAGTTATTACATCGCCCGGTGCAAAATACGATGCAGAAGGTACTGCTGGTATTATC
>CAYNRA010000001.1:1296-51249 GCA_964399465.1 uncultured Cytophagales bacterium | reverse complement strand
ATATCATCACAAAAAAGAACCGACTCTCTGGCGTAACTGGTTTCGTTTCTATGGGAGTTGGCTATTTGGGTTCTTTTGGAAATGGTAATTTAAACCTCCGCGACAAAAAGTGGGGAATTTCATTGAACGGAGGGGGACGTTTCTCATATAACGTTCGGAACGACGGATTTACAGCAAGAGAAAGCCGTGTCGGCGATTTACCAACGTACTTAGTACAATTGGACGACAACCGTTCCACGCGTAATAATGGAAATTACCAAGGGACATTCGATTATGATATCAACGAAAAAAATAATTTTTCGATCGGGTTCAGAATCAACCAAGGAGGAAATTCATCCATTGGTTCACAAACTACCGAATTGCAGGACGCAAATAGAGTTATCGTCAATCAGTTTGTTAGAGATATAGACCAAACCAGACAAAATCTAACCTACAATTTTGATTTAACTTATACAAAAAAATACGATAAACCTGACCAAGAACTAAGCGTTCTTGGACAAATCAGTAGAAATAACCGAAACGAGAATTTCGATGCACTTCGAAACGGCCAACCTTTTGAAATGAGCCGAAATAGTGGCTTAGACCAAGAAATGACGCTGCAAGTTGATTATGTTCAACCTTGGAATAAAAACCGTTTGGATATTGGAGGAAAAGCCATTCTTCGGGATGTTACAAGTGATGGAACTTTCTCTATTTATAATTCTGCAACACAAACCTTTGTACCCAATCCTGCTCGTGCCAATTTCTTGGACTACAACCAGGATGTTCTTGCACTCTATTCGTCACTTACATTTGCATTTCCCAACAAATGGGGTTTACAAGCTGGCGGCCGTTTGGAAAGAACCATTATCGGCGCAGATTTTAAAGATGTAAGCAATGCAGATATTCCTGATTATACAAGCTTTTTACCAAGTGTAAACGTCTCGAAGGCACTCGGAAAAAGCCATAAGTTTCGACTAAGCTACGCACAGCGTATCGAACGACCTTCCATTCGTTTCTTGAATCCGTTTGTGAATTTATCCAATCCTACAGATATTTCTTTTGGAAACCCCGTATTAGCACCTGAGTTAGTTGACCAGTTCGAATTAAACTATAGCACTTTTTATAAAGCAAATTCCATTACAGTTTCCTTGTTTAATCGATCGACCGATAATAGCATTACATCTGTTAGAAGCATTGAGCGTGTTGGTAATCAAGACATTACACAAACAACTTTTGACAATATTGGTATTAACAGAAGTACAGGAGTCAATGTTTCCACTTCTTTACAACCCACCAAAAAATTCCGACTGGGTGCGGGTGTGAATGCCTTTTATGTATATCTGGACAATCGTCTAATTTCAAATGAGGGATGGAATTACAACTACAACGCCAATGCTTCTTATACATTTGGTGGCGGATGGGCGGCACAATTTTTCGGATTTTACCGCACTCCAAGTATTGAATTACAGGGACTTCAGGGTGCCTTTAATTTCCATACGCTCTCATTCAAAAAAGACTTAAAGAACAAGAAAGGAAGTTTTGGTTTGGGTTTAGAAAATCCTTTTGCAAAGGCGATTGTCATCAAATCTAATTTTGCGGACGCAACAAATCCGAACTTTTCATTCACTCAAGAAAACGTACGAAATATTTACAGAAGAGCTATCCGCGTGGACTTCCAGTACCGATTTGGTAAAATGGATGCAACTGGAAACACGGGGCTTTTCAAGAAAAGAAAGAGTGTCCAAAACGATGATTTAAAGTCCGGTGGTGACGGTGTCGAAGAAGGTGGCGCACCAGGAGGCCGTAGAGGATAAACAAAAAGAGGCACACGTTTAGTAACTGTGCCTCTTTTTTTAGACAAAATCTACACGTAAAACGAACGACTCCAATCCGTTTTCTCGAAAAAAAGACTGCCAGAAAACTTGTTGATTTGACAAATGATCTGTTGGTGACTTTACCTCAACGAAAAACAGTTCGTCTGCATTTCGAACCATTAAATCTGGAAACCCACGTCCATTCTCTACATGATTTTCAGCCATTTTCAGCCAAATAGTTTTCAGAGTTTGTAATGGAATTTGTGCGACAGCCAGTCGGCACATTTCCCAAATGGCCTCACTCCAGATGACAAATGGGTTCTCTAGCCCATTTTTACTTTGAAATACACTTGCCATTTCTTGGATCACCAAAGCAGGTTCTTGTAGATTCTCCAAACGTACCTGAATTTTATCTTTTCTTTTTTGATAAAAATCAGGCAAATGGAAATCGGATGGCCTCCTTTGAAACGGATGGTGGAAAACTACCAACGTTTTGTCAAAGATAATATCCCAAAAAACGAGACCGAAGAGCGCACGCCACAAATGATTTTCAGAAAATACCGCCTGATAACCCAATGATTCGTAATAATGTGCTACTCCCATTTCAACGTTTCCCTTATACTCGGCAGATATAGTGACCATCGGTGCATCTTTGAGTACTTGTGTCTTAACAATCAGGCGTTTCTTCTCTCTCTTGGCAATCCGGTCGTTGGCAAAAATCAGTTCCTCCTCATGCGCGGGTTGTGCAATAATTTCTTCACAAATAGCCAGAGCTGCTTCCCATTCTTTTTGTTTTTCGAGAATCCGGACACGCCGTTCACGGGCAGGAGGCTGTTTGGTTTTTTCAAATAAAAGCAAAGCTAAATCCAGTGCTTTCTTCTTCTCAAGATAAAGAGCCACTTTTAGTACCAACCTTTCCATGGAGCGAGCAGCAAGTTCTTCCAATTGATCAAATGAAGAATCCCACACAGCAGATATCCAATCGAATAAGAGCTCCACGGAAGAATCATCCTGTGTCAATTGATAAAAGATTTCAAATTGATCCGAAACAAACCATTTATCTTCTGCCTCTTTTCGTGTAGAAAACCGAGCTACTAATTCATCTTGTTTATACGATTGATACGATAAAATACCTAAATCGCGTAAGACAAATTCAGTCATATCCATAGAACGATTCCCAAAAAACAAGAACTTTAAAAACGCGATTTCAGACTGAAAACTCACCCGGACTATAGATGTATAGGCTGTAACTGCTTCAATGATATCGTTTTCTTGGTATTCTGTTAAGATAGCTTGAATATACTCCTCCTTTCGAAGAGATGCCTTTCCTTTAAGTTTAAAAATTTTTTTTAGCTCTTCTTTGGCTAAAATACGCAGGACAAGTGGTGTTTCTATTTGTTCATAATTTACTTGAACATGGGTGATAAATTCCTGTTTTTCCAGTTCTGTGATGCAAGTAGGAATCGAAGGGATTTCTTGGTATTCCAAAGAATCTACCCGAAAATACAATCCTCTCCGATTCGAAAGGCGAACAAACAAACATTGCGCTTCCTCTGACAGGCAATAGAATTTTCGAAGAAAGCGCCATTCATGTGTCTGTAAAATACTTTTGTATTTCTCTTGCACAAAGGAGAGTAAATAGCAAAAATTGGTATGATAATAAGTTGGGGGTAGCACGTCATTTTCCATATGTCAAATATAATGGATTTTGAGAAACATCATAAATACATAAATATCTGTTAATAAGAACTTTATATTAGATAGGCAAATTTGTACTCCATTAAACCACTATGTACCTTGGAAAAACAGCATTTTGTCAAGACAATCGTATTGTCAGATATCCATTTGGGAAGTTCCGGCTCAAAGGCAAAAGAAGCCACTGCTTTTTTAAAACAACATCGATGTGAAAAGCTAATTCTCAATGGCGATATTATTGATGGTTGGCAACTAAAAAAGTATGGTTCTTGGCATAAAAAACATACAGCTTTTTTTCGGACGATTTTGAAAATGATGGACAAGCACGACACGAAAGTCATTTATATTCGTGGAAACCACGATGATTTTCTGGACAATGTACTGCCATTGGTTATTGGTAAAAACTTTCAAATTCGCCGTGATTATATCTTACACTCAGGAAGCAGACGTTTTTTTGTTACCCATGGCGACATATTTGATTCTATTACATCAAATATGGCTTGGTTGGCACATTTGGGCGATATAGGTTATACATTCCTCCTTTGGTTAAATAAAAGATATAATCATTACCGTACATCACGTGGCTTGCCCTATTATTCGTTGTCCCAATCCATCAAGCAGAAAGTCAAGATGGCTGTCAATTATGTTTCTGACTTTGAAGAAAAGTTAACCGAGTTTGCAGCAACGCGCGGGTGTGATGGGGTAATTTGTGGGCATATTCACCAACCAGCGATTCGCCAGATAAACGGATTAACCTACATGAACTCAGGAGATTGGGTAGAAACGATGTCTGCTTTAATGGAAGACCAAGAAGGAAATTGGAGCTTGGTATATTTCCATCTAGAAGAAGTTATCAAGACAGACGTAGAGTCGGAAGAACAAAAATCAACTCCACAAACAACTACTGAACCCAGCCGCAGATGGGCTGCATCTCTCTAAAATACAACTACTATGCGGTTTTTATTTGTTATTCAAGGAGAAGGACGTGGACATCAAACTCAGGCTATTGCATTAGCTCAGATTCTGCAAAAAGAAGGTCATACGATAATGGCCTTAGTTGGGGTACCTGATGGCGAGACACTTCCTACCCTTTTGGCGCAGGAAAGTTGCTTTCCATGCCAGACTTTTAGGAGTCCAAATCTTGTCTATGACCTAAAAACCAATGCGCTTTCTATTCGTAAAACAATTTTTTCAAACGTACGTGCTTTCCCCATTTATTTACAATCCATTCGAAAAATTGAAGAAACCATTCAGTCATTTTCTCCTGATACCATCATCAATTTTTACGATGTTCTACTAGGTATTCACCAATTCATCTACAAAAGAAAACATATTCCTTTTCTGTGTATAGGGCATCAATATCTGTTGTTACATGAAGATTTCCCCCATCCAAAGTCAAAAAGATGGGCTAATTTTCTTCTTTCTACCCATACCCGACTTACTTGTTTTCGGGCAGATAAACTCCTTGGTCTTAGCTTAGAATCCTATCCACAAAGTAAAAAAATACACCATTTAGTAAGTATCCCTCCGTTGATTCGAGCGGCAGTATTACAATTAAAGCACACGCACAAAACACCTCCTTTCTTGCTTGTTTATCTCACTCAATTAATTGATATAGAACCAATTATAAACCTACATTTAATTGAAAACAGGTTTGAGATACACCTTTTTGTTGGTAAAAACCTACGTGATCAACTCGAAAAACGAACACTTCCTTTGGGTATTCATTTGCATGACATCCACCCTTTGCATTTTCTTGAAAAAATGAGTCAATGTGCGGGATTGATCACAACGGCAGGTTTTGAATCAATTGCAGAGGCTATGTATCTCCAAAAACCCGTTTTAGCTATCCCGATTTCAGGACATTATGAACAGATGTGCAATGCCATTGACGCGGCTCAGGCCGGTGCTGGCTTGCATATGAAAAAACCAGACCTACCCACCTTTCTAACCTATATTTCCACCAGAACCCCTCCTACATTTACCTATCAAAATTGGGTAGATGAGAGCAAAGAAATATTACTCAAAGCACTGGTGCATATAAATATACCTAATAAGATAGAAAAAGTAGAAATTC
This sequence comes from uncultured Cytophagales bacterium, assembly GCA_964399465.1. GTDB lineage: Bacteria > Bacteroidota > Bacteroidia > Cytophagales > Spirosomataceae > CAYNRA01. Next base: position 45,681 of record CAYNRA010000001.1, on the reverse strand, counting down.
TTTGATTCAGAGATAAATGCAATAAATTATACTTTTTTCGCGTTTTTTACTTTAAAAAATCCAAAAATAATTAGATTTGTATACGAAAAAAGTGAAGACAACCCTTTATATACACGTCTTCACCCATTACTCAACGAGACACTTCGCATACAATACTCTTTATGAACAAGTCAAAAGTCACCCACGATACAAACTTAACTACCAAGCAAAAAGCCCTCCGGCTGAATTTAGACAAGAATATTTACGGTTCATTCGCTGAAATTGGTGCAGGCCAAGATGTGGCATCCATCTTTTTTAAGGCAGGAGGTGCATCTGGTACAGTCGCCAAAACAATTTCTGCGTATGACATGACTTTTTCGGATGCTATTTACGGGACTGTAGAAAGTGGCAGATATGTTTGCGAAGAGCGGCTCATGTCTATGCTCGACCATGAATATAATTTATTAATTGAGCGTTTGGACGAAAAAAGAGGCATAAACACACAGTTTTTCTCCTTCGCTAATACGGTCGTTGCCTTAAATTATCATAAAACAAACGAGGCACACGGTTGGGTTGGAATGCGGTTCCAGCTTGAACCTATGGGTGAGTTTCACGATGTCGTTATTCATATTCAAATGCTTGATAATGACAATCTTCTACAACAACAGGCCTTGGGAATTGTCGGTGTAAATTTAATTTATGGATGTTTTTATTATTATAAAAATCCTGAAATTTTACTCAAGTCTTTGATGGATAATTTATCCAAAGATAGAATCCAGATAGACATGATTCGATTTGAAGGCCCTGCATTTGTGCAAGTGGATAGCCGAATCATGAGTTTACATTTGGTCAAATATGGTTTTTCAAATATTGCCTTATTCGGACCTGATGGAAAAAATTTACAACCTTCTGACTCTCTTTATAAACGACATATTTTGGTTCTTCGCGGCCGTTTCCGTCCAGTCATTAATGTACATTTAGATATGTTAGAGAACGGACATCGGCAATTCTTGCAGGAGCCAGATGTAGATCAAAATCGGGTGATTGTTGTATCCGAACTAACCTTACAATCCTTAAAAGAAGAAGGCGACGGGGAAGTTATCGATGAAAAAGATTTTCTCGACCGAGTCGATATTCTGTGTTCTTTGGGACAAACGGTTATGATAACCAATTACCACGAGTATTATAAATTAGTTGCATATCTTTCCAAAATTACGAAGCTTAAAATTGGGCTAATCATCGGATATCCTAATTTGGAGTATATCTTTGAAAACGAACATTATGTCGATTTACCAGGTGGAATCTTGGAATCATTCGCAACTTTGTTCAGTAGAAAGGTTAAATTGTTCGTTTATCCGACGCTCAGAAATCAAACCATCCTGAATTGCATGAAATTTACACCACCCGTGCAATTGATGGATTTATTCCGTTATTTGACGGCCAATAATAAAATCGAAGATATCTATCATTACAATAAAGAAAACCTTAGCGTACACACTGATAATATGCTTGATTTAATCAAACGGGGTGAAACAGGTTGGGAAAAACACGTTCCTAACGAAGTAACTCAAATGATTAAAGACCGCTGTTTATTCGGTTTTCCGTGCGTTGTGTTACCTGACTCAAATAACGTTTCAACTAATGAAGTTTAAATTTTTTCTTGTTCTTTTTCTCATTTGCTCACTTTCTGGATTTTCCCAATTGGCTATCTCGATTCAAGACCCCTTACAATTAACACAATTAAGAGAAGGGAAAGAGATAAGTGTCCAGTTAAAAATAGTGGGGAATAAACAACTTGCACCATTTCGTTTCGAAATTATCCAAGGTAAACAAATCGGCATGTCTATAGATTCTACAGGTTTATTTACATGGACTCCACCGTTTTCAGCTGTTGATAGAATCGAGCAAAAGCGTATTTTTCAACTTTTAATCGAGGCAAAGTCTGATTCTGGAGAGGTCGTTTCGCGCAATTTAGATCTCGCGATTTCGCATACCAACAGACCACCCGTCATTTCAGAACTTAAACCGTTTTATATTAAATATAATACGAGCAATACGTACAGCATTGATCTAAATCTAGTATATGACCCTGATAATGACCCCATTGTAATTATTCCTTCTTTGGCGTCCCTACCAGAGGGGGTCAAGATTACTTCGCAAGGGGAAGTCACGTGGTCACCGTCTGTAACACAATTCAATGGGCTAAAGAAGAAAGAAATCAGCATTGATTTTTATGTGGAAGACCAACCTGCTAAAACACAAAGCAAAGGCTCTGTTAGGTTAGTGGCGACTCAACTTGATTTACCTCCAGTAGTAACAACTGTTCCTAAAACAGATGCGTACAAAATTCGAGAAAATGAAACACTGAGTATTCGTTTTTATTTATCCGACCCCAATGGAGACGATGATATAGACACCTTCGACTTTCTTTCCAACAATCCAGATGTACCCAAGCAAGCACTGATACAAAATACACCGAATCAATACGAATTTGTCTGGCAACCAGGGTATGATTTTGTCAAAGATCCTAGGGACTCAAGCTCTTTTTATATTGACTTTTTTGTCTTGGATAAAACACAAAACCGGGAAGTCCAACGAATAAAGATTAATGTTTTGAATACCGTGAACGAGGTAGAAACAGATAATAAATTGTATGATTTATACAGAGCTACCCTAGTGCGAGGTTGGGAATTGAACGAACAGTTGAAGGAAAAAGAAGACGAACTTAAAAAGGCATATAATCGGGCAAAAAAAGGAAAGAAAAATCGCTCTGTCATCAATGCGTCACTTGGTGCAACTACAGGACTTTCCTCTATTATTGCAAAAAATGATGTAAATACACAGCGTGCTATTTCCACTGTAGGAGGAACGACGGTACTCACTATTGGAACTTTGGAGGCCACAGAAGTCATCGGACGATCAATGAAAGACTTGGTAGATCGGCTCAATTATGTCATTGAAAAGAAAAATGAAATTCAGACCAAAGGAGATATTTTTGCACGTGACTTTTCATTGAAATCAACGCGCAGAAACAATGAATTTCTACGTAAAATTGATGATTATATGAACGCAATGAACCTAAAAGGATTGGTAGCGTTGGAGTTGGATTCATCTTGGGAAGCAAAAAGAAAACCTACAGACGACAATATCAAGCGCGTATTCAAAGATTTTAATCCGAACAAATAAGAAAAAAGTGAAACAAAACTTGACATGTATTCTGTAAATTGTTACATTTAATCATGGAAGTAGTCAATACTACAACCTAAGATAAATGTTTTTGACAACTTAAACGGAAGTATGTTATGAAGATTCAGATGAATGCAGTCCACTTTACCGCAGACAACAGTTTACTCGAATTTATCCAACGAAAATTAGATAAAATTGAGACATTTTACGGTAAAATTATTAGTGGAGAAGTCTTCCTCCGACTAGATAAAGGAGATAAAATCAATACACATACAAAACACATAGAAGTTAAGTTGAATGTTCCTGGCAATACGTTATTCGTAAGTGAAAAGGGAAGTACATTTGAAGAAGCAACTGACATCGCAGTGGAAGTGTTAAGTAGAAAGATAAAAAGGTTCAAAGAGAAAAAGCAAGTCGTTTCGCGTACACGGCCAGAAGTAGTGCCCCTTTCTGCACCAGACGATGAAATGGACATAGATTAAACCAATCACTTAGTTTTTATACAAAAGAGGAAGCCCAAAAAAGCTTCCTCTTTCCCTTTTCATTCCATGAGATATTACTCACTAAATCGTCTATTTCTTTTTAGGAGTTGTCACCATAAAATCTTTGAGATAATACGGCTCAAAAGAAGCTAGGTTTTCAAAATCTCGGTTCATCCATTTTTCCAATGCCAACTCCCCCATCATTGCTGCAGTTGGTGCAGGAATTGTATCGAGAAAAAATACGTTATCAGCATTTGTCCAAAGTGATTTGCATTTTTCAGCCCCATCGCCAAAAACCAAAAGAGATTTCATATTTCTCTCTATTGCAAAGGAGGATTCCTCCAAAATAACTGCCTCAATTTCACGTATTTGCTGCCTGTTTTGTGCATCAAATATCCCACAATAGACTTCCATTCTTCGGGCATCAATCATAGGGCAAAGAAACCAATCTGCTTGCTTTTCGATGGGAATGCCAGCTTGTGCAGCAATTGCCATGGCTGAGAGGCTATCTACCGCAATAAGCGGTTTGTCCAGCGCAAAACAAAATCCTTTGGCAGTAGAAACGGCTATTCGGAGTCCCGTATATGAACCAGGCCCTTTCCCGACAGCTATCGCATCTAGATCTCCCCAACGACAATCACTCAGTTGAACCGCTTGTTCCGCTAGTAAAGTGAGTTTAGACGAAGATGTTTTTTCGTTTTTTAATTCCAGCGATGTTACCAATTTACCTGCCTCAAAAACAGCTGCGGAGCAACCTTTTGTTGACGCATCCAATACTAAAATCTTACCCATTTATACGTGAAGTTATTTTTTAACACGCAATAGTTCTGCGTATTTACTTGAATTTTGGAGAATAGAAACGGCTGTTTGTACCTCTACATCTTTCTCAAAAGCAATGAATTTAGCCGTATTTTGGTAATGATACCGACCGACAATCTCCATTGACAACAAATCTCTAATTTCCTCTTTAAATTTCTTTAAATCCTCCTGTTTGTCTTGCCGTATTTTCTGTTCAATCGCCTTTATCTCTCCATTCACTGTCTCTTTCAAAAGGCTTTCTTCTAAGGTTTTCTTTAATGAAAGCAGCTGTTTTTCCAGAGGGGTTACATACGAAAAATTCTGCATCACAAGCCATTCAACAAATGAATTATATGTTTCATCCGTGATAAGAAAGCCCTTACCTGGAATATTTGCAGGGTTGTTCTCATGATAATAACGCGTTGCAAAATCAAAAATCTTACGTTGTCTAATTAATTCGTTTGTTACGACAGAAAATGTTTTGGCTGGAGTAATCACATCTGGCTGCACCCCACCTCCATCGTAAACAATTCGTCCCCCTTGTGTCGTAAAACTACGACGAAGCGAATCAGCAATTTTCCCGACACTTCCATCTTCTTTTCGATTCGAATAATCTACCGCCTGAATACATCGCCCGCTAGGGGTATAATACTTTGCAGTTGTTACCTTCAATTTCGCATTGAACGACAAGTCTTTCGTTATTTGAACCAAACCTTTTCCAAACGATTGCTGCCCAATAACCACCGCCCGATCGTAATCTTGGAGTGTACCGCTCACAATCTCAGAGGCAGAGGCACTTCCACTATTGATTAATACGGCAACCGGAATCTCCGTATCCAATGGGTTATTCATGGCTTTATAGACTTTGTTCCATTCCGGCAAGCGGCCACGTGTTTCAACAATTGTTTGCCCTTTGGGTAAGAAAAAATTACAAATATCAATCGACATATTAAGCAAACCGCCTGGATTATTTCGTAAGTCAAGTATCACTTTTTTCATTCCCGAAGCTTTTAATTCTTCAAAAGCATCCTTAATTTCAGACGCGGCTGTCGGTGAGAAATCCGTTAATTGAATATATCCTACTTCTTCATTAACCATTCCATAATGCGGTACGTTCGGAGTTTTCACAACTCCACGAGCAACTTCAAAGAAAATTGGTTTAGCAACACCATAACGTTTCAACGTAATACGTACACTTGTGCCTGTTTGTCCCTTTAATAAACGACTGACCTCTAGCTCAGTACGGTTCGTAATAGAAATTTTCCCAATTGCCAGTACTTCATCTCCTATCTTGATACCCACTACGTCTGCTGGTGAATCTTTGTAGACATTTGTTACATAGAAAGCACCTTTATAAGGTGTTAAAGTAGCGCCAATGCCGTTGAATTTCCCCGTTGACATGGTGCGTACTTCTTCAATATCATCTTCTGGGTAGAAGTTCGTGTAAGGGTCTAATTGGGCTAACATGGCTTCAATTCCTACACGAATCATTTTTGCAGGATTTAGCTCATCAACGTACAGCGTATTTACTTCTTTGTAAAGTGTAGCAAAAATATCGAGATTTTTAGCAAGCTCGAAGTACTTGTCTTCAGCATGAAAGGCAGCTATTCCCATACTTGCAAACAAAGAACAACCAAGTACATATTTTTTGTATTTCTTCATAGATGGATTTATTCTGTCAATAAGAAATTCATTTAGGTTGATAGACAATTGACGTATATTTGTTCTAATTTAACCAAAAATACGATGAAATTGATAGATTGGCCACTTTGGGCCAAAGTTTTGCTCATGATTTTACTTTCTGGCTTACAAGTTTACATTATTCATGTAGCCTCAATTATTTATATCGCTCAATTTTTTATGATTGGTATTAGCTTTTTTGGGGGCATGTGGGAACCCAAAAAAGGCTACTGGCTAGCCATTATTCAAACATTTTTACTTTTAGCAGGACATTGGATATATCTAAAAGCAGGATGGTCAATTCCTTATCCTGACATTGCAGAATTCGGAACATATATTTCTTTTTTTAGTACATTCGTCGGCTCATTTTTGGGTGCTTTTATTCGCAAGATGTAATTTTTTAGCCATTTTTTTCATTCCTTTGAGACATTCTTCATAGGTAGTAATTTCTTTTCCTACATAGATGCAAGCCAAATCATAGAATTGGTCAGTGGGGAATTCATGTTTTGATAAGCGATAGGCTTCTTTCAATCTCCGTTTAATCAAATTACGATCTACCGCTTTTTTAAAATTTCTTTTTGCAACAGAAAATAAGACACGATTTACCAATTCATCGTTTACGGCATAAACAACTTTCACTGGATAAGCCATGAAAGTTAAATTTCCTTTAGCTCTTCTATCAAACAAACGATTGATTGTTTTTTGACTACAAAGCCGTTCGTTTTTGGTAAATGTAAACCGTCGAATATTTGTCATAAGAAATAAAAATAAAAGCCACCCTTGCAGGTGGCTTACGTATTTTGCGATGAATGAAAACCAATATCAATAGAACTGGTGTTCTTTAGAATCACTTGTGTGTCTTTTCGTCAGAGACTGTCAGTTTGTGACGACCTCTTGCACGACGAGCCTTCAATACACGGCGTCCACCTGGAGTTGAGCTACGCTCACGGAATCCATGCTTGTTACGACGCTTTCTATTGGATGGTTGGAATGTACGTTTCATTATAATTGATTATTTTAGTGCCTTACTTTGGAATTCGGACTGCAAAAATATTTATTTATTCTGATATATCAAAACCAACTCTTCGATGAGATACACTTTTTTTTCACAAAACCCTACTAATCATTTCATTGACATTCGGGTAGAACTCTTTGAAAACACGCAAGAATACCTAGAAGTTCAGCTACCTTCTTGGCGGCCAGGTAGATATGAACTACAAAATTTTGCTAAGAATTTACGGGAATTTCATGCATTTTCTGGAAGTGGAGAGCGACTTCCCTGTCAAAAAATAAAAAAAGACCGCTGGAAAGTGCAAACATTTGGACAACAGTTCATCCGATTTGAATACAGTTATTATGCGCATGAAATCAATGCAGGAACTTCCTATCTAGATGATGAAATATGTTATGTTAATCCCGTGAATTGTTGTATTTATGTGGAAGGGCGGCAAAATGAGCCGTGTGAAGTTATCTTGACCGCAAAACCAAACGAACAACTCGCCTGTGGGCTAGTACAAAAAAGAACCGGAGATACCATTCAACTTTTTGCGGATAACTTCACACATCTGGCAGACAGCCCTTGGATTTTAAGTAGTACACTTCAAAAACGAAGCTATAAAATTCAAGATACCGAATTCCATGTTTGGTTCGAGGGGCACTTTCATCCCAATTGGGAAAAACTACTCCCTGATTTTCAAAAGTTTACAGAAGAACAAATACGTGTTTTTGGTGAATTTCCAGAAAAAGATTTTCATTTCATCACTTGGATAACGCCATTTCCTTACTATCACGGTGTAGAACACAGAAACAGTACAATGATGGTTTTGGGACCAGACTCTCAAAATTTTGAGCAACATTATTGGGATTTACTAGGACTCAGCTCTCATGAGTTATTTCATGCATGGAATATTTGTAAAATTAGACCCAAAGAACTTTTACCCTATGATTTTACACAAGAAAACTATTTTGAGACCTGTTTTGTAGTAGAAGGTGTCACGACGTATTACGGAGATTATCTTCTTTGGAAATCCGGGGTTATGTCAGATGAACAGTACAAAAAGGAACTAGAAACCTGCTATAGACGCCATTTTGAAACAGCTAAAAATGCGCGTCAATCCTTGCGGGAATCGTCTTTTGATTTATGGCTTGACGGCTACCAAAAAGGGATTCCTGACCGCAAAGTCTCTGTCTATTTCAAAGGGGCTATTGCAGCACAAATACTTGATTATCAAATTCGTAAAGTCACCAATAATCTATGTTCATTAGATGATGTGATGCGAAAAATGTGGATTCAATTTGGAAAAAAACAAGTGGGTTATACCTACCAAGATTACAGAAGAATTGTCTGCGAACTTATCGGGGAAGAAGCGACAGAAGCGTATTTTTCTTTGTGTATTGATGGCATAGAGGATATTTGGGAGGAGACCAAACAAATGCTATTGGAAGAGAGAAAATGGGATTTACAAGAAGTAAACGGAATCGTTACTTTGACTTGATAAAATGGCAGCAAATAACAATTAAAATTTGAAACTACCGAACCAAACCTCATTTATTTGGGAAATACTGCCTTTTTTTTTATTATCTTTGCAAATATTTTAAGCTTGTATAACTGCTACAACAAGCAAAACGAAAAAAACACTGATATGCGTAAACTAAGAATTTTGTACGTTGCCAATGAAATTGACCCGTTCTTGGAAGTTTCAAACATAGCTACTTTTGTCCGGAAACTTCCTCAAGAAATGCAAGAGAGAGGCATGGAAATCAGAATTCTCATTCCAAGGTTTGGTATTATCAATGAACGTAAGAATAGGCTACACGAGGTTGTTCGCCTTTCAGGGATAAATATTACCGTCGGTGAAGAAGAAAAACCATTGATTATCAAAGTTGCGTCTATTCCTTCTGCGAAGCTTCAAGTTTATTTTTTAGATAATGAAGATTACTTCCAGCGCAAGTCTGTTTTCACAGATAAAAAAGGAGCACTTCATGAAGACAATGATGAAAGAGCCATTTTCTTCTGCAAAGGTGCGCTGGAAACAGTGAAAAAACTTGGTTGGTCTCCTGACATCGTACATTGTACCGACTGGATGACTGCACTGATTCCTCTCTATTTGAAAACAACCTACAAAAATGATCCTATCTTCAAGGATACAAAAAGTGTTTTCTCGGTTTACAATAATTTACTAGATCAAAAGTTTACAGAAGACATACTTCCTAAAGCAAAAATGCTCGATATTAGTGACGAGATGCTTGAGAATCTAAAGTCTGCAGATTACCTTGGTTTTATTAAAATTGCTTGTGAGTATGCTGATGTCGTAATTAAAGCAAATAATGATATTTCTACCGATTTATCAGACGCTTTGAGCACTAGCTCAGGTAGAAAGATAGACGCACTCATTGAAGATGAAAATTTCGCAGACACCTTCTTTAATCTATACAACGAACTCGCTGTTTAACTCTTTTTTATGCAAAAAGCAACAAATCAAGCGCGGATAGTAGCACTTAGCCTACTTTCCGCGTTATTTTTCGGGTGTGAAGACCCACAAGATATCCGTTTTGACCTAGGTATTGGCGGCAAGCTAACAACTAACTTCAGCGACTCAACTCTCATTGAACGCTTCACCATGCAACTTGACTCCGTTATCACCTCAAACGTACCTGAAATCATGATTGGAGGGTACGACGATCCACTCCTCGGACAAGTAAATGCAGAAGCATACGTTCAACCCAATCTTATCAAAGATGCCACAGACTTTACAGGGGTAAAATTTGTTCCATATGATTTACCAACAACAAGTACCCTCGACTCTGCGTATATCATCTTGAACTACAATGGCTATTTCCAAGGAGATTCCCTGCAGCCTATGACTGTTGATATTTACCAAACGCAACAACCTATTCTTGCAGGGCTTAAATATACGAACGACAGTCAAATCCAGACAACGACTTCCGTACCGTTGGCTACCCTAAATTTCCGATATCGTAGTATTTCCAATGCCAAAGGAGACACACTATTTGCTATTAGTGCAAAACTACCACAAGTTGTACTTGATCAACTTGCTGCTTTACGTGGAAAGCCTGAAGCCTCTGACGCCACCTTGTTTGCCCGTGCTTTACCCGGATTTCTATTAAAACCCCGCTCCAATAGAGTAGCATACGCCTTTCGAGTAGGAACAGATGCAACTTCAAGCAGTTTGCGGTTGTTTTATCGCTTGGGAACTGAGTCAACAGTTCGAGCATATACATTTCCTTTTACTTCAGGTAGATTTACAAAATTTACAGCTAATAGAAATGGTTCACGCGTAGCGGCTGTCACACAACCAAACCAATTGGTACCAGCTAGTCAAACAGAAAACCGTACCTATATCCAAGCCGGAAGCGGGCTTGCAAGCGTTTTTGATTTTAAAAACTTATCCAACATCATCGGTTTGCCAGAAGTTGCAATTAACAAGGCTGACTTTATCATTCAGGTAGACTCAAACTTTATTTCACCGAGACTCCCAGTTCCACCGGTAGTTGTATTGGCGGAGTTAGATGAAAATAACAAAATTGTAAAAACAAGTACGTTTGAACCTGTACTTGTTCCAATCAATGCAAACTCACCGAATGCCGGGCAAGGAAGTTTGTTTTTAACTACTACGAAAACATATGCTTTTAATGTAACAAGCTACCTTCAAAAATTAGCTTCAGAAGGAAAGAAATCAGTGCGATTAGCACTTGTTCCTGGTGGTTATATTTCAACTTCTTCGACACAATCCATTATTAATCACAGTAATCTACGAAGAGCAGCTATCAAAAGTGCAAAACTGAATGTGTTTTACACATATGCTAAATAAGATTTTTTCAAACCGAAAAATAAAAAAAGGACGCATAACAAGCGTCCTTTTTTTATTTATTCGCTTAAATAAGTACATTTGAAGAGGAAAAACACAAAATCATTTCCTAAAATAATTTAATAAATACATTTATCCTGAACCTTAGGAAAATACTATTTAAACTTTTTTTTTCACTATCTAATTAAAGACGAAATACTATGTGTGGAATTGTAGCCTATGTAGGACACCGAGATGCAGCCCCTCTGATTGTAAAAGGATTGAAACGACTTGAGTATCGTGGATATGATAGTGCAGGGGTAGCTCTTTTACCAAAAGGGGGATTACAAGTTTTCAAGAAAAAGGGGAAAGTAGCAGCGCTAGAAGCTGAGTTAAATGGGAAAGATTGTAACTCTCACATTGGGATAGGACATACTCGGTGGGCTACTCATGGTGAGCCAAATGATATCAATGCCCATCCACACGTTGCCAAAGGCGACCAGCTTTCCATTATCCACAATGGAATTATCGAAAACTATGCTACGCTTAAACAAGCATTACTGAACAAAGGATATACATTTAAAAGCCAAACAGATACAGAAGTCTTAGTTAACTTTATTCAAGACGTCAAGAAAGAAAATAACTGTACCACGGATGAAGCTGTGCGCTTAGCTCTTCAAAAAGTAGTTGGTGCATATGCGATTGTTGTCATGGATGTTGATCAACCCAATCAACTTATTGCTGCACGGAAGGGAAGTCCATTGGTCATTGGCGTTGGACAGGAAGAGTTCTTTTTTGCATCGGATGCTACGCCAATCATTGAGTATACAAAAAACATGATTTACCTCAATGACTTCGAAATAGCTGTCGTAAACAACAACGAATTGACAATTCGAAACTTAGAAAATGAGGAAAAAAGTGCATTTATCCAAACTGTTGAACTAGAGCTTGAAGCCATAGAGAAAGGAGGATATGACCACTTTATGCTCAAAGAGATTTTTGAACAGCCAAAATCTATCGCAGATTGTATGCGAGGCCGTGTCAATGCGGACGATGCGCTGATTCAGTTAGGTGGCCTACGTGATTATTTGGGCAAATTAGCCAAAGCTAAACGCATTGTTTTTGTAGCCTGTGGAACTTCATGGCATGCTGGGCTTGTTGGCGAATACTTATTTGAGGAATTAGCCCGCATTAATGTAGAAGTAGAATACGCTTCTGAATTCCGATACCGTAATCCCATTATCAAAGAGGGTGATTTTGTTATTGCTATTTCTCAATCTGGAGAAACGGCTGATACACTAGCTGCATTGGAATTAGCAAAAAGTAGAGGAGCAATTATTCTAGGTGTTTGTAACGTGGTTGGTTCATCCATTTCTAGATTAACAGACGCAGGTGTTTACACGCATGCTGGACCTGAAATTGGGGTAGCAAGTACAAAAGCGTTCACAGCACAAGTGACGGTATTGACACTTATAGCCATTGCAACAGCACACAAAAAGGGAACGATTGGCGAGGATACATTCCGTCGTTTGTTAATTGAACTCGAAACAATCCCGCAAAAAGTAGAGCAAATATTAACACAGGCTGATCATATCAAGGATATCTCCAAGCTATTTACTTTTGCTTCTAACTTTATATTCCTGGGCCGTGGATTGAATTTTCCTGTAGCTTTAGAAGGCGCTTTAAAATTGAAGGAAATTTCCTATATTCATGCAGAAGGGTATCCAGCAGCCGAAATGAAACATGGGCCTATTGCTTTGATTGACGAAGACATGCCTGTTGTATTTATTGCAACAAAAGATGGTTCGTACGAAAAAGTCGTATCGAACATTCAAGAAGTAAAAGCGCGGAAAGGTCGAGTGATTGCCATTGTATCTGAAGGAGACGAAGATGTCAAAAAAATGGTTGATTTCACGATAGAAGTACCAAATACGCATGAAATTTTGACTCCACTATTGAGTGTCATTCCGTTGCAGTTATTGTCTTATTACATTGCTGTACTTCGTGGCAGAAACGTAGATCAGCCACGTAATCTAGCAAAATCTGTAACAGTAGAATAATATAACGAATACGAACAAAAAAGGTCGCTTTGAAAAAAGCGACCTTTTTTATTCGTATAAACGATTATTTCAGTTCCGTAGCAAGAACCATTCGAATTTTAAGCCTTGCTCCCATGGACATAACCTCGACCAAGTCTTGGATAGTGAGTGACTGCTCCGCACGAAGCACAACTGTTGGTTCTTCCATATCGGCGGTTGCTTCTTGAAGCCTCTGCTCTAATTCAGGAAGAGGAATAGGTGTTTTATCGATAAAATATTCTCTTTCTGCGGTGATAGAGAGGGTAACGGGCTGTTTACTTACGTCGTGGGTTGAACTATCCGATTTGGGTAACAGTAACTTGATGACATTCGGGCTTCCTAACGTTGATACAATTAAGAAAAACAAAAGTAAGAAGAACATGATGTCGTTCAAGGAGGCCGTTTGCACCTCTGCCTCAAAACGTCTTTGTCTTTTTAATTTCATTTTGCGGGTTCATTAAGTGTATCTAAAAAGTCCATAACGGTTGCTTGAAGATGAATACCGAACTTATCGATCATCATATTGATACTGTGGTATGCTGCATATGCGATTAAGCCAACGACGAGTCCAGAAAAACTGGCAATCATTTTCTCATACAAACCATTTGATATCGTTTCGATAGAGAAGTTACCCGTAACAGAAATTTCGTAGAAGATACGAATAATACCTGAAATCGTACCTACGAAACCAAGCGTTGGTGCTACCCCTGCGATAAGCCCAAGATAACCCATATTTTTCTCCATTTTTGAAACCTCTAAATTCGCCTGAATCTCCATAGCACTTTCAATATCTTTAACTGGACGACCGATACGAGTAATACCTTTTTCTAAAATTCGAGCAATGGGCAAATTGGTACTTTTGCAAAGCGTTACAGCCGTACGCAAGTCACTACGAAGTATATTGTCTTTTAAAGAGCGAAGGAAACCATAGTCAATATTGGAGGCTGCCTTGATGAAGAGATAGCGTTCAAGTATCAAATAAAAAGTAGCTAGCAACAAGAATAGAATAGGGTAAACCACAATTCCTCCTTTGAGTAATAATTCGAAATAATTGATACTCAAGGTAGTATCCGCCGTTGCCACAGATAGGCTATCTGTGGTCTGCAAAAGGATTAGGTGTAGCATGTAAAGAATATAGATTGATTATTTGAACTAACTTATTATCAAGACAAATTATTTCGCAATTTAAATAAAAACTGCTGTTTAGAAAGAATACCATAAACAAATTGGACGAAACACTCCTCTTTCTCACTTATTTCACTTCGGAAGAAATGATTTTAAATTCTACGCGTCGGTTTTTTTGTCTGTTTTCTTCTGTATCATTAGAAACCAATGGTTCTGTATCTCCTTTCCCACTAAATTTGAGTCTTTTACCAGAAATGCCCTTTGAAATCAAGTATTCTCTAACACGAAAAGCTCTGTCTAGTGATAATTTTTTATTCAACGTAGAATCACCAACCGTATCTGTATGTCCTTCAATTTGGATTTCTATGGTTGGATTTTCCTTGAGATAATTCACCAATTTATCTAGTTGCTCAAAAGAAGAAGGAAGAATTTCAGATTGGCCTGTAGCAAAAAATACTTGATCCAAAACAAAGGATTTCTCTCCTGAACCCAATGTTCCTTCGTTTTTACTAAATAGAGGGACTTCATTCTGCCTTTCATTTGTCTCTATTGAAGACGGAACAAGAGGTTGAACATACAATTGCAGGAGTTTTTCGGCAGAATTTTCACGAATTTGGGTAGCTAACTCAAAAGGCATATAGCCTTCAGCTTCTACTTGTAAAATTATTTTAGGAACATCAATCAAAAATTCAAAAGAACCAGTTCCTGAAGTTTGCAATGAATCAATTCTTTTCTGGGTATTCGCGTCTATGTAAACGACACGGCCTCTGACAGGTTTGTTTGTCTCTATATCTACCAATTTACCCACAAGAGCGAGTGGAGCAATCGCATAACTTTTTATTGAGGAAACTTCCCCATCAGCAGGATTAATTATCTGGACACCGTAGAAATTCCAGTACGAAAAACCATCTTTGGCATCGTCTTCCGACTCAATTAAATCTATCTTTTCAATCCCTTTCGGTACTCTTTCAAATATAACTTTAAATGTAACTACCTCATCAGCAGCAACTTCTTTGCGTTCAGGTGCTTTCGGAATACCGTTGACGTGTAGGAATTTTAGTTTTTTTCCGTTATCCACGCGTAAAAAACTAGTAGGTTGGAAACTTATGGAACTTCCTCCTTTTTCTAAACCCTTCAATAATTGAGAGATATAATTATCTCTAAAACTTCGTGGAAGATTATCGAGTTGGCTTTTATAATCTGGATTTTGCTCCAACAATTCTTTGAGTTGATTTTTCGGACTTTTGGCTTTGAATTCGAGTGATACGATGGTTTCTTCCTCTGTAAGTTCAATCGATGTGATTTTTGTTTCTTGGGATGTTTTCTTTTCTACGAACGGATTTTTCGTAATTTGTCCAATACTTGTAAAACAAGACAAAGTAAGAATGAAAGTAAGTAGTTTATACATAGTTCAGCCTAATTTGATACGCCAAAAAAAACGACTCACTTCGAAAAAAAGTGCCTGAAAAATGAATTTTATCCGTTATTCTTTCCAACCATTCTCTCAAAATCATGAAAACTTCCCATCAAAACAAGAATATCCGAGGCATCTAGAATGTGATTAGGATTAATTTCTTTATCGACGCGCGCGTGCTTAGTTGTTTTTCCGATAAGGTTGACGCGACGTTCAAAATGCTTTAATGCGATAAGTTTGAGATTATATTTTTGCTGGAAATTAAGCTCTCCAATAGGCGTACCGAGGTATCTTTCAGGTACTTCTACCTCCAAGATGGAACAATCTTCGGAAATATCGAAAGACTCCATAACCCCACGAACTTCCAGTTGTTTTGCAAAAAGCTCGGCGGCTAATTTTTCCGGATTAAAAATGGTTTCCAAGCCGATAGCTTCGAGTACTTTTTCGTGTAAATCATTGATAGAGCGACCTATGATTCGCTTAGCTTGCATTTGTTTAAGCATTGCAGTTGTAATAATGGATGCGCCTACATCCTCACCAATTGCAACAACTACTATATCTGTTTCCTTAATAGGTAATGAAATAAATGATTTTTCTTTGGACGTATCAAGACAAATTGTGTGCGTAATTTTATCTTTGTACAGTTCAACGATTTCCATTCTACTATCTACACCAAAGACTTCGTGACCTGTAGCTGTCAATCGCATAGCGAGAGTTGACCCAAAATTACCAAGACCAATAACAATGTATTTCATACGACAAAAATTAAACGATTAACACAGATTCTTGTGGATATTTATAATGCGAACAATCTACTTTTTTAAATAGACCGAGAAGGAACGTAAACATGCCGATTCGCCCTAGGAACATGGTAATAATCAAGACGACTTTACTAGGCGTACTTAGTTCAGGAGTGAGATTCATGGATAGACCGACCGTGCTATAGGCGGAGAAACATTCGAAGGCGATTTTTGTCAGACTTTGGTGAGGCTCAAAAATACTGATGAAAAAGACAGCGAGACCGATAATCATTAATGAAAGAAAAATAACGGCAAAAGCACGTTGAATGGAGTTCGCTGTTATTTCCCGTTTGAAAACCTCCACGCGATTTTTCCCCTTTGCCAATGCGAAGACATTCAGGAAGGCAATGGTAAATGTAGTTGTTTTAATTCCTCCTCCAGTTGAGCTCGGAGAGGCGCCAATCCACATGAGTAAAAGATAAAGAAGTACGGTTCCTTGCATGAGTTCACCGACATCAATGGTATTAAAACCAGCAGTACGGGGTGTTACAGAGCCAAAAACAGCTTGTGTTATTTTACCATAAATAGTCGAATGAATAGCTAAGACATTATTTTTTTCCGTGATGAAATAAACAATACTTCCGAGTAAAATAAGTACAAAAGTAGTAGTTAAAACCAATTTCGAGTGTACATTGGTATAACGTGCAGAAGCAGAAAAACGCTCTTTTTTTAACTTACTCAAGATGAACCTCAAGAATAATTTTGCGCCATTGTATAGATCAATAACTACTGGAAAGCCAATCCCTCCAAACACAATCAAGGCGACGATAATCCATTGAAGCGAGTAATTAAAACGAATATCTTCGTGGAAAAGTCCATTAGAAACCGTCGAAAAACCCGCATTACAGAACGCAGATATGGAATGGAATACCGAGAAAAACAGTGTATCAGAACCGGCAATTGTTGCTTTATCAAGAAAGAGAAGAAATATTAAAAGTGCACCAAAAAACTCGACTAAAACAGTAAAAACCAAGATTTTCAAAAGTGTTCCAAACAGTGAACTTCGGTCGTTTGTCTCAAGAATATTACTGAGTATCAAGTGATTGTGAAATGACATTCCTCCACGAAATAGATAAGCGAAGAAATTAGTAAACGTCATCAAACCCAAACCACCAATTTGTATCAATACCAAGATAGTACCTTGACCAATAGTTGTAAATTTAGTCGATACATCTACCGTTGAAAGCCCCGTAATACAGACGGCGCTAGTTGCAGTAAAAAGTGCATCAATAAAGGAAAGATTCCCGTTTGTTGCGCCGGGTATTAATAAAAGGGCAGTTCCTAGCAATATCGTCATGCTGAAACTGAATGTTAATAATATAGATGGATTTAGGAGCGAATTTTTGAGCATTTCTCCCTGTCTCATCAATTTTACCCCAAATATAAGTGACAACAAAATGTATAAAAACCACTCACTTTGAAGAAGCGATATAGACGCTTTTGTAAAATGAAAAGTACCTAGTAATAGCGCAAAAAGTAGGTCTGATAAATCTCTTTGTATCTGACTATTGTGCGCTTTGGGTCTCAAATAGGGAATAATCCACTTAACAAAATAGAGAGGAATGAGAAAGCGCGGGATCTGCCGAAGAATATTATTGACAATATCATGAATCAATAACTCTTTAGGGAAACTTATTTGATAGATTACAAGACAGAACCCGAAAAACAAAGACAAGAATAATATTCTTTCGATTCGTTTGCGAACGAATAACGCTTGATCGTATAATATGTGTTGATTATCGAGAGATGTCACAATGAGAGATTCATTTAAAAAGAACTATCTTCCTTTCCAGTAGTTATTTAACAAAATAGTGGAACAAATGTACTAAAAAACCCATCAATAGAAATCATTATATCAGTAAAATCGCTCTGGTTGATACAATTCAAGTTCTATAGATGGCTTTTTATCCTCGATTAATTCAGAGACTATCAGACCAGTTGCGGGAGCAAGACTCAAACCCATCATGGCATGACCACTCGCTATAATGACGTTTTTTAACGTTTTTAACTTTCCTACATAAGGCAAGCCATCAGGCGCACAAGGACGTAAACCATGCCAGACTTCTTCTTTTTTAGGCATTGAAATGGAGTAATTTCGGTAGTATTTAGGAATGGATTGAATGATCCCTTTTACACGGCGCATATCTATTTCATTTGGTGCGCCCCCGATTTCCATCGTTCCTCCAAACCGAATCGTTTCTTCGCCCATGGGTGTCACTGCTACACGTGCCTCCAATAAAATAGAGGGAATTTGTATTCTTTGCGCCTCTTTTTGGCTCAAACTTACACTGTATCCTTTGCCGGCTTGCAAAGGCATGAAGAAATTCATTTTTTTCGCTAATGTACTAGACCACGCCCCACCAGCAACCACCAATTCTTGTACCGAGTGCAGTGTGGATTCTTCTCCTTTCCTTAATACAAGCGAACTGATTTCTTGATTACTTACTACAACATCTTCTACTTGTGTAGTAAACATAAAGACAACGCCTTCTTTCTCCAAATAACTCCTGAGCTGTTTTACTAACAGATTAGGTGATAAATGCGCATCACCTGAATAAAACACACCACCGAGTGCGTCCACGCCTGCAGTGGGTTCTAATTTCTGTATCTCAGAACTACCAACAACGTGTGCTTTAATACCTATCTGGTTGGCAATTTCAGCCACTTTTGCTTCTTCTTCCCATGTCTCATGCGATTTGCAGAGCATCAACAATCCTTTTTCTTCATAATTAAACGAGAAAACGTTTTCTAGGGCTACATCATGGTACAATTGTTTGCTGAGTAATCCGTAATCGCGCAAAGCAGGAATCGCCTCGTTTACTTTTTTTTGTGTTGCTGACTTATAGAATTGGTATCCCCACCGAACTAAATCCCAATTTAACCTGGGCTTTACATAGAAAGGGCTTTCCGCATCAAACATCCATTTGATTCCCTTCTCTAACATACCAGGAGCTGCTAACGGAATAAAGTGACTAGGGACAACCATCCCCGCATTGCCGTGCGAACAACCATCTACTCCATCTGACTGGTCGATAATTTCTACTTTATATCCTGCCTTTACCAGATAATAGGCAGAGAAAAGTCCAATGATTCCTCCACCAATTATCGTTATTCTTCGCTCTTTTTTCATCTAATTATACTACTTGAAACCCAAATGCATACGGGTCGTCTTCTGAGTCAATTGTTATCTTATTTTCACCATAGATTCTTGCCCAACCTTCTATACTCGGAATAATAGCGGGCTTGCCTCCTACCGTAGTTTCGCCTTCGATTCTACCCGTGAATTTGCTACCGATGATACTTTCGTGAATAAATTCATCGCCAAGATTTAGCATTCCCTTGGCAGCCCATTGTGCCATTCTTGCGGAAGTCCCTGTCCCGCAAGGGGATCTATCAATGGCCTTATCTCCGTAAAAAACAGCATTTCTTGCCGTGGAAGTAGCATCCAAAACAGCTCCCGTCCATTCGATATGACTTACTCCTTGAATAGAGCTATCATTTGGATGAACAAAGGTGTATTTCTCATTCATTTGTTTTCGAATAATACGTGACCAAGCAATGAGTTGGTCTGCGCGAAAATGTTCTAAACCAGGAAAATTGGGTTGAACGTCAATGATGGCATAATAATTTCCACCATACGCAACATCTACCACCAAATCACCTAAATCAGGACACGTGATAGATAAACCTTCCGCTGCTAAAAAAGAGGGAACATTCGTTAACTTAACAGAGGTAACTTTCCCTTTTTCATTCTGTTGGTAATCAATCAAAACTAAGCCTGCGGGGGCTTCCATACGTACTTTCCCTTTGACTTTGGGAGAAATCAGCCCTTTTTCAATAGCAATTGTAATAGTTCCAATTGTTCCGTGGCCACACATAGGTAAACAGCCACTTGTTTCAATGAATAGCACACCCACGTCATTTTGTGGGTCACAGGGAGGATACAAAATACTTCCTGACATCATATCGTGCCCGCGTGGTTCAAACATCAACCCCTTCCGAATCCAGTCGAATTCTTGTAGAAAATGTTGCCGTTTTTCAGACATTGTACGACCTTCTAGCTGAGGCCCGCCCGTTTGCACCAAACGCACAGGATTTCCGCACGTATGTGCATCAATACATGTAAATGTTTCTTTCATATTTTAGACGAATAGGGCAAAATTAATACCCATATTTTGACAAATCTGGACGCGTTTTAATTGCCTCTTCTATGATGGTGAGTACGTTTTGTCTTTCTTCACCGATGAGTGGCAAACGAGGTTCCCGAACGAACTCAGAGCCCAAGCCCGTTGCGGCTTCTGCAAGTTTGATATTTTGTACAAATTTGGTTGAAACGTCCAAATGAAGAAGTGGGAAAAACCAACGATAAATTTCGCGTGCTTCCTCTATACGTCCCGCTTTGGCTAACTCATAAATCACGACAGTTTCTCTTGGGAACGCATCGACGAGCCCTGCGACCCAACCATCAGCACCCATGATGAGGCTTTCCAGGGCTAGGTCATCTACCCCACTAAGAATTTTGAAGCGGTCGCCAAACGTATTGATGATGTCCGTCATGTACCGAATATCTCCCGTCGATTCCTTCATCGCTTCAAAATGTGGATTTGCAGCCAGTTCTTGAAACATCGGAATAGAGATAAACGTCTTATAGGCAAGCGGATTATTATACGCCATGACGGGTAAATCTGTTGCATCCGCTACTTTATGTAAATAATGCAAGGTTTCTCTAGTATCAGACGGGTATCTCATTGGCGGCAAAAGCATGAAACCATCCGCGCCTAATTCTTCACAATCTTTAGCAAAAGCGACCGCCTCTCGCGTGATACATTCGGCAATACACATAATAATAGGCGCTCTTTCTCCCACGACATTTTTAGCGGTTTCGAGAAGAAGGTATTTTTCATCTGTTGTCAATGTGCCATTTTCACCGAGTGAGCCACAGAGAACAATGCCGTGTACACCTGCGTCGAGTTGGGTATCTATATTTGAGGTAAATAAGTCTAAATCTAGACTTTCATCTTCGTAAAAATTAGTGGTAACAGCAGGATATACACCTGTCCAGTTTGGTTTCATAGATTTCGTTTAGTTAGGATATACTTAAAACAAACTTAGGGGTTCTTGGGCAAAGAAAAAAGAACCAAGAAAGCAAAATAAGAGTTTTCGATGTAACTTCGTTTATTCGAGCCCATTGGGCTAGTTCATTCACCCAATAATATACCAATGAAATACCGTTTTCTCCCGCTTATTGCTCTTTTGGGATACAGTTGTTCCCCTAAGCCAGTTGATTTGATTGTTCACAATGCACGTGTTTATACGGTGGATGCACGCTTTTCGAAAAGTGAAGCTTTTGCTGTTCAGAATGGAAAATTCGTCGCGATTGGCTCAACGAGAAAAATCACGCGTACATACGAAGCAAACCAAACAATTGATGCGCAGGGCAAAGCCGTTTATCCTGGTTTTTTTGACCCACACGCCCACTTTGTCGGATTAGGTCAAATGCTAAGCCAGTGCAATTTGGTCGAAACCAAATCACCGGAAGAACTTGTCGAACGCTTACAGAAATTCGCACAAGAACATCCAGAAGTGGATTGGATTATTGGTAGAGGCTGGGATCAAAACGATTGGGAAGTACAGACATTCCCTACAAAAGAATTACTTGATGCGGCATTTCCGACCAAACCAGTCGCCTTGACACGTATTGACGGCCATGCGCTTTTTGTGAACTCAAAAGCATTACAATTGGCTAAAATCACGTCAGGCAGTCGTGTCGATGGTGGTGACGTACTCTTACAAAACGGGCAACCCACAGGTATTTTGATCGATAACGCCATGGGACTTGTGCGGCGGGTAATCCCTAGACCAGAGGAAGAAGAAAAACGAAAAATGCTTCAAGCAGCAGAAGCTGTTTGTCTTGAAAACGGGCTAACGACCGTTTCGGATGCGGGTTTAAATCGGGATGATATTGAACTAATCGAAAAAATGCACAGCGAGGGTTCTCTTAAAGTCCGAGATTATGTCATGGTTTCTTTGGGCATTGCCAACCTCGATTATTATTTAAAAAGAGGAATTATCAAAACAGATCGCTTGCATGTGGGCTCTGTAAAACTCTATGCGGATGGCGCACTTGGCTCACGAGGTGCCAGTTTACTCGCACCTTACTCGGACGCACCAGACCAAAAAGGCTTCTTACTTTTAAGTCCAAAGGAACTGGAAAGAAACTTAACAGATATATATAACTCTGATTACCAAGCAAATACACACTGTATTGGTGATTCTGCCAATCGGTTAATCTTGGATATTTATGGTAAATTATTGAAAGGAAAAAACGAAAGACGTTGGCGTATTGAACACGCACAAGTTGTACATCCTGCGGATATAGCAAAGTTTGGAAAATATTCTGTGATCCCCTCCATTCAAGCTACCCACGCGACCTCGGATATGTATTGGGCGGAAGCACGATTGGGGAAAGAGCGAGAAAAAGGTGCTTACGCATTCCAAGAGTTATTGCAACAAAACGGATATTTGACCAATGGATCTGATTTTCCAGTAGAATATGTCAATCCACTGTATGGTTTTCATGCAGCGGTTGCGCGCCAAGATGCAGCCAATTATCCTGAGGGCGGTTATCAAATGGAAAACGCACTCACGCGAGAGCAGGCATTGAAAGCCATGACTATTTGGGCCGCCTATTCCAACTTTGAAGAAAAAGAACGAGGAAGTATCGAACTAGGTAAACAAGCAGATTTCGTTATCACAGACCAGGACATCATGGAAATTCCATTGTCTAAAATCCGTCAAGTCTTGGTTTTACAGACAGCTATTGGAGGCGAAATTTTATTCAAAAGATAAAATAAAGTTTCATTTTTGATTAATCTATCCCCTCATTTTTGAAATGTATGAAAAAAAATCTGTTTCTATTTGTACTACTTTCTTTTGCAAGCCAAGCGCAAGAAAACCCGATTGAACGTTTAAAAAAACACATCGAATACCTCGCCTCAGACGAACTAGCGGGAAGAGGTGCAGGAACAGACGGAGAAAAAAAAGCAGCCGGCTACCTTGTTCAATATTATGAAAAATTAGGACTTGCCCCACTCGCTACCCACCCGGATTACTTCCAGACATTTACGGCAAAAAAAGGTCTTCATCCTTTTGAAACGACTGTTTCTACACAAAATGTGATGGCTTTTTTAGATAACCAAGCAACAAATACGGTTGTTATTGGCGCACATTACGACCACTTGGGTACAGACGGACAAGGAGCTTCATTGGTGGGGCAAACAAATAATACCATTCATAACGGCGCTGACGACAATGCTTCTGGGACAGCAGGTGTGCTGGAGCTCGCCCATTATTTGACAAAGAATGATGTAAAGGAAAAATACAATTATCTTTTTGTGCATTTTGCAGCAGAAGAACTTGGGCTCGTAGGCTCAAAACAATTCACCCAAAATCCACCAATACCGCTTTCTTCCATTCATTATATGCTAAATATGGACATGATTGGCCGCTACACCGTGGACAAAGGGTTGACCGTTGGAGGTGTTGGTACATCTCCTTATTGGGGATATGCCGTACCGGAATCTATGAAGAAAACGAGTCTTCGCATTCAAGTCGATTCAACGGGAATGGGACCTTCAGACCATGCTTCTTTTTATTTGCAGAACATTCCCGTTCTTTCTTTTTTTACGGGTGTACACACTGATTACCACAAACCAAGCGACGATGCCGATAAAATCAATTATGTAGGTCAAGAACAAGTCCTTGGTTTCATCAAAGAGATTATTTCACGGATGGAAAAAGTAGATAAAGCGCCTTTTACAGCCACCGCAGTCCCCCAAATGATGTCGGCACAAAGCTCATTTAAAGTAACAATGGGCGTTATTCCCGATTATTCGTATGCAAAAAAGGGACTTCGGCTGGACGGAGTTACCGAAGGCCGACCAGCTGCTAAAGCAGGAATCAAAACAAACGATGTTTTGATTCAGTTGGGAGATAAAACCATTGCTGACATTCAAGATTATATGGAAGCATTGGGACAATTTGAGAAGGGGCAAACTGTAAAAGCCATTGTTTTGCGTAATGGAAAACCCGTTGAATTGTCTGTTACTTTTTAAATTTATTTTTAGTTTTCACAGATGATAGAAAAACCCAAAACCCTCATTTTAGGGGCAACTACCAACCCAAATCGTTACGCCTATTTGGCAGCGGAAGCACTACATAAAAAATCTTTTCCTTTTGTGCTGGTTGGCATTAAAGAAGGGAATGTATTTGAGCAGCCCATTCAGGCATCCATTCCTGAAGACGAAGAAATTGACACTGTGACGCTGTATGTGGGAGCTAAAAATCAAGAAGATTGGCAAGAAAAAATAAAGAAATTAAAGCCAAGAAGAGTGATTTTTAACCCAGGTGCTGAAAATCCTCCATTCGCCCACGAATTAGAACAAGCAGGTATCGAAGTTCTCGAAGCATGTACTTTGGTGATGTTGAGTACGAAACAATATTAAATTTATAAAATAGTATCTTTGCCTATTCATTGGCTAAAAAAATGACATGTTATACCCCAAAAATATCGAACAAAAACTAGGATTTGATAAAATTCGAGAATGGTTAAGCGAAGCTTGTATCAGCCCATTAGGAAAGAATTTCGTCCAGAAAATCCGGTTCAGTGACGATTACACACTCGTAAAAAAATTACAAAATCAGGCAGCTGAATTTAAGCTCTTACTCCAAGTAGAGTCGAGTTTTCCTAGCCAAAATTATTTAGATGTTCGGGATTCTTTGGACTTAGCAGCAGTGCCTGGCACGTATTTATCCGAAGAGCATTTTTATGATTTAAAAGTCTCTCTTTTGACGATTCAACAAATCGTACATTTTTTTCAAAATAAGGAAGAACACCAATATCCTACTTTACAAGAACTCACAAAACAGTCACTGCCTGACCAAACTGAAAACGGGAAAGCCATTGAGTGGAAGCATATTACGAGTAAAATTGACCAAATTATTGACGAACGCGGAAAAGTACGAGACAACGCATCGCCAGAGTTATTGGATATCCGGAGGCGTTTAGCAGCAGAGCAAAATAATGTTCGAAAAACACTCGAACGAATCTTCCGAACGGCTAGAAATAGCGGCTGGATTGGAGACGATATGTCGCTCACAATCCGGAATGGACGCATGGTCATTCCGGTTTTATCTGAACATAAACGCAAACTCAAAGGGTTTGTCCATGATGAATCTTCTACCGGACAAATGGCCTTCATTGAGCCCGCCGATGTATTGGAAGCCAATAATGAAATTCGGGATTTGGAAATTCGGGAACGACGAGAAATTATCAAGATTTTAGAAAATCTAACGACATTCATCCGTCCGTTTGTCCCTGCCTTACGAAGAGCCTATTTTTACCTTGGGTTGATTGATTTCATTCGCGCAAAAGCAAAATTAGCTTTGCAATTAGATGCTACCTCACCTCTTTTGGTTGATGAACGCGTACTTGATTGGACAAACGCCCGGCATCCTGTTTTGGTACTCACCTTACAAAAACAACAAAAATCGGTCATTCCTTTGCAAGTAACACTCAATCCAGAAAACCGCATATTGGTCGTTTCTGGTCCCAACGCAGGAGGAAAATCCGTGATGCTAAAAACCATCGGACTCATTCAATACATGGTTCAATGTGGCTTGCTCGTTCCGGTTTCTCCAGACTCCAAAATAGGTATTTTTAAAAATATTTTCATCGATATTGGTGACGAACAAAGCATTGAAAATGATTTGAGTACATACAGTTCGCATCTGACGAACATGCGTCATTTCGTTCAGTTTAGTAATAAATTTTCGTTGTTTTTAATTGATGAGTTCGGGACAGGAACTGAGCCTACCCTTGGTGGAGCTATTGCAGAAGCCATTTTGGAACAATTGGTTAAATCAAAGGCATTGGGGGTTGTCAATACACATTATACGAATTTAAAGATTTTTGCAGATAAAACTCCGGGGACTATCAACGGCGCCATGAAATTTGACGCTGAACATCTGGAGCCCATGTACCAATTAGAAATGGGAAAACCTGGAAGCTCATTTGCCCTTGAGGTAGCTCAGAAAATCGGACTTCCAGCTAATATCCTTGCCAATGCACAAAAAAAACTTGGGACACAACAAATTGATTTTGAAAAACTTATCAAAGAATTAGAAATTGAGAAAAAAGTTTTTCAAGAGAAGAATCAGCAGTTTACACAGCAAAACACGCAATTAAAAGAAACCCTTGCTCAATATACTGGGTTGAAAGATTTTCTGGAATCTGAGAAGAAAAAAATCCTCAATGAAGCCAAAGAAAAAGCCAAAGAATTACTGAAAGAAACAAACCGAAAAATAGAAAATACGATTCGGGAAATCCGGGAACAAAAAGCGGAGAAAGAAGTAACGAAAGTACTTCGAGACGAGCTTTCTCAATTTGAAGAAGCAGAACTTCAAAAAGAGTTTGTGGAAGTTTCAGCAACAACGGCGGCAAAAGAAAAAACAGAGGTTGAAGAATGGATTTTAGACGGAACGACCATACAAACAGGGAGTTATGTCCGTATTCTTGGGCAAGAAGCCATCGGAGAAGTACTTGGCATTCGTGGCAAAGATGCAGAGGTCGCGATTGGTTCTTTGAAAACGAATATTAAATTAAACCGATTGGAAAAAGTAAGTCGAAAGGTTTTCAAAGAAGCGACGAAAACAGCTACAAAAGCCAGGGCAGGTGGAATTGATATGATAGAAAAATCACAAAATTTCAGTTTCAATTTGGACATTCGTGGGAAACGCGGCGAAGAAGCGGTTGTAGAGGTCGATAACGTCATGAACGATGCCATTCTTCTTGGCTTTCCTGAAATCAGAATCGTGCATGGCAAAGGAGATGGAATCCTCCGCAATGTTGTTCGTTTGCATTTAAAAACATACAAACAAGTAAAGACAATACGAGATGAACACGCCGATCGGGGTGGACAAGGCGTAACGATTGTCGAGATGAAATAAAGGAAGTTTGTTCCGCTTATTTCTACAAATTTCCTTTTCTAATTTCATCGAAGCGAAATAGGGACAAGCGGTAGCGGCAGTAGAAAAAGTCAGGATTCCCTTTATCAAAACCCCATCGAGACGAAAAATTTCGTACTGATGGGGTTTTCATTTTTATGCGTTAATCCATTGAGAAAGAACATAGCGTATTTTTAGTGGACTTTGTCCGCGATTGCTTCAGCAACTTGGCGACCACTTTTCATGGCTGCATTAAGCGACGGATATAATAGATAATCTCCACATCGCCAAGTAGTTTCATTTACTTGGAACGGCGCTTCTTGGCTACCAGCTGGAAAGAAAGTAAGAGATTTACGTACGTTGTACGACTTCAAATACGTCCAATCATGTACTTGTTCACCCAACAAAGGGAGTAATTCTTTCTTTATCGACGCTTCTAGGTTTTCAGAAAAAGTGGTTGTCACCGAGATAAGCGATTTCCCTTCTGGCGCATAATTAGGCTGAATATCGCTTGGCACACACCAGTGGCGGACAATTCCGTTTGGTCGTGCTAACAATGAAAGCATCGGCTTTTGTGGAGAAGGCGAAACATCTGCTGAAAAATAGCTACAAACTGTATCCAAATACGTACGAGAATGGGGAGTATCCAAAAGAGAATCTGCAAAATCTGCCTCCGTAGCAACCACGATATGGTCAGGCGTAATTTGCGTTCCATCTTGTAAAAAAACTGTTTTTTCTTCTATTTTTTCGACTTTCATTTGTAGGCGAATCGCCTCTTTAGGCAACTGAGCGGCCAAATAATGAGGGACAGAACCGATTCCCTGGGCGGGTAAAACGGCTTTCCCTTCAAAGAATTGTTTAAATACAAATTGAAAGAAACGACTCGATGTTTTGAGGTCAAATTCCAGAAAAACTCCGCCGAAGAATGGCTTAAAGAACAAATCAATGAACTTTTCGGAGAAGCCGTATTGGCGTAAAAACGTCAGCGTATCAGTACCTTTGTAACGGAGTAGCTCCTCTTCTTTGAAAGAAGCGACCTTCCGAATTAATTGATAGACTTTTACTTTGTCTGTTAGAGAACCGATGGGCGAAAAAAGCATTGAAAAAATAGAGGCAGGATTTTCAAACGGATTATCCATTTCAAGTATTTTTTCGTCGGTATAAATAGTTGCACCCGAGCGAAAAGGTTTCGCATGAATTGCCTTTAAATCAATTACTTGCTTTAATTCAGGATAGTTAGTAAGGAGTACTTGAAACCCTCGATCTAGGAGGTATCCTTTATAATGTTCCGTTTTAACTCTACCTCCAACTTGCGTATCAGCTTCGATAATTTGAAACGAAATTCCTTTTTTTTGAAGATAAAAAGCGCATGTCAAGCCAGAAATTCCAGCTCCAATAATGGCTACGGTTGGTTGTTCCATACAATTCGCGTTAGGTGCATTTTTGAAAATATAACCTGTATTTTACTTACAAAGTTAGGGGAGTTGTGGGTAAATTGTTTTGAAAATTAAATTATTAAACAGTATTTTGCCTTGTAAATGGTATCTTAGCTCAAAATCCTGGCGAATTTACTACACTGTAAATAAACAAACTGTAGAAACAAACTGTAACCTATGTTATATCACATAAAAGAAGAAGGCGAATTCAAGTATATTGATGAAGGAGATGGCCAGGTAGTGCTCGTTTTGCACGGTCTTTTTGGTGCATTGAGTAATTTTGATGATGTTATCAACGGATTTAGAGATCGCTGTCGCATCGTCATTCCCGTTATGCCCATTTATGATATGCCGATGCGTCAGGCAAGTTTAGAGGGATTACAAGCATTTATCGAACGTTTTTTGGACTTCAAAGGGCTAAATGATATTCTAGTGCTTGGTAACTCATTGGGTGGCCATGTTGGTCTTTTGTACACACTGGCACATCCTGATAAGGTAAAAGCGTTGGTATTAACGGGAAGTTCTGGTTTATTCGAAAATACGATGGGTGGCTCATTCCCGAAAAGAGGAAGCTACGACTATATCAAAGAACGTGTAGAATATACATTTTATAAGCCTGAAACGGCAACAAAAGAACTGATTGACGAAGTATTCGAGATTACTTCAAGCATTCCTAAATGTATGAATATTGTTCAAATCGCTAAGTCCGCACAGAGACATAATATGGCAAAAGATATTCAGTCAATCACAGCACCTACTTGTTTAATTTGGGGATTAAATGATACAATTACTCCTCCACATGTAGGACACGAATTCAACAGACTCATCCCGAACTCTGAACTTCATTTTATAGATCATTGCTGTCATGCACCAATGATGGAACAACCTGAGCGATTCAATGAAATTTTAGGTGGTTTTTTAGATAAACTAGCCATATTTGCTCCAGGAGTAGTCACAGTTTAAGCAAAATAACCTTTCAAATCACTACAAATATGCTTGCTATCGACTTAATCAACGTAGATATTCCCCTACTCAAACCAACAGATACGGTAGGTCAAGCATTAGTGTGGATGCAGGATAACCGCTTACAGCAATTAATTATTGCAGATGAGCACAATTACACGGGTATAATTGACGAAGATACCTTACTCAACTACGACGATGAATGTACACTTGAACACGTTCAGGTTTTATTTCCTCAAGTTCTGATTCAAAGTCACCAACATATTTACGAGATAGCTAATATCTTAAGTACACATGAAGGAGTAAAGATTGTTGGAGTGGTTGAAGATTCCAAATTGATTGGTTGCATCACAGCAGAAAGTATTTTTAGGCATTTTGCACATCTTTTGGGTGCACAAGAGCCAGGTGCTATTCTTGAAATCGCTATCAAAGGAAGAGATTATTCATTATCCGAAATTGCTCGGCTGATTGAGAGCAACCAAGTAAAGGTTCTCAGCACTTATTTATCCGGTTCTATGTACGAAATAGAGAAACCATTAACCCTTTTCATCAAGTTAAACCAAACAGATATTGGTTCAACCATTGCTACGTTAGAACGTTTTGGTTACATGGTTCAGTCGGCTTATGCAAACGAGCCTGTAGAAAGTATAGATCAACAACGATTTGACTTACTAATGAAATATTTAAACATGTAAATCCTTAAGTTAAACGTATTTCTAATACATTTGCTATTTAATCAAGGGTATAGAAACCAATGAATATTGCAGTACACGGAAGAGAATTCAGTTCAGATGTAAAAGAATACGTTCAACAAATATTCGATGAACTTACTTTTCACCAAGTAACGTATCAGCTGTCACATTCTTTTTCACAAATTCTTAAAGAAGCTGGAATTTTATTTGAAGATGCCCATATCTACCACTCAACAGAAAGTATTTTCAAAGCAGATTTAGTTCTGAGCATAGGTGGAGATGGTACTGTACTCGAGACAATTGCGCATGTAGGAAGTCGAGAAATCCCTGTTTTGGGCATCAATTTCGGACGATTAGGTTTCTTAGCTTCTGTGCCTACACACCAAATTAAACATGCTATCCAAAAAATTGTTAATAGACAATATGCATTGGACGCGCGAACGATGCTTCAGGCTACCACGCCCATTGGTTTATTTCAAGGACAAGTGAATTTTGCTCTAAATGAAATCGCCTTATCCAAAACTGATACGTCTTCTATGATTATTGTCCATACGTATATCAACGGACAATTCTTGAACTCCTATTGGGCAGATGGACTCATGGTGGCTACAGCAACAGGTTCAACGGGTTATTCTCTAAGCTGTGGAGGTCCCTTGGTAATGCCTCATTCAGCTAATTTTATCATTACACCGATTTGCCCACACAACCTTTTCGTACGTCCCATGATTGTTTCGGACGAGAGCGAAATTGCATTAAAGGTAGAAAGTAGAAGTAATAATTTTTTGGTTTCAATGGATTCAAGGGCACGCGTTATTGGAGATGTTGACACATTCATAACAATAAAAAAAGAATCTTTTAAAGCTCACCTTATAACACTTGATGGCGATGAGTTTTTAAGTACTCTCCGTCAAAAACTTGGTTGGGGACGAGATATTCGAAATAAATCATCGTTAAATAACCTACCCACGTAAAAAACAATATTCATTCTATAGAAATCGTTTTAGTTCCACTGATTCAAACATCTCACCAAATATATCTACTTCAGCTGCTTCTCATTTTATACACAGCATACATGTAAATCGTATCTAATTACCCATATTATATGCACACATTTTATAAAAAGGCTCTCTTTTCTCTGTTCACCACGGTAATTTTTATACCTCAAACTAGTTTTGGTCAAGGTTTTTTTAGTCCACAAAATGCTTCAAACGAATATTCATCTTTTGGTATAGGCGGAGGATCCACTCATTACATTGGAGATTTAACACCTATCAGATACATTTACTACACCCCTTACACGAATGTTCGCTGGAACGGGCAACTTAACTATACTAGATACGTAGCACCACAGTTAGGTTTCAGAGCTGCTTTCACTTGGGCTAGAATTGCCGGCGATGATTTTACATTTGCTCAAAGAAATCCAAGTGGCATGACCAACTCACTTATTAGGAACTTACATTTCAGAAATGATATCAAGGAATTTACAATACAAGCTATCTTAAATTTAAAACCTCAATATAACAAAGGTATAGCAGGCAGGTCAACTTGGATGCCTTATTTAGCTACTGGAATTGGATTCATTGCACACAATCCCCAAGCGAGAGGTCCCGTAGATGCATCCACAGGTGCTATTACCAATTGGGTTAATTTACGCTCACTTTCCACAGAAGGTCAAAATTTACCTGGTATCGATACACCAACCTACTCTCTTGTACAGCTTGTTGCCCCACTTAGTCTCGGAATTCGATACAAAGCAACAGATAACCTAGATATTGCGTTTGAAGCAGGTATACGTATTTCTACAACAGATCATTTAGATGATGTTTCGGGAAGACCCTTTGTAGATCCTACAATAATTGAGGCAAACAGAGGGGCTTTGGCGAGAGATGTTGCCTACCGATCTACAGAGCAATTCCATGCTCTCTCTGGTCAAGATAGAACAGGGATAGTACTAGCGGCCACCGGAGTCAGTAATTTAGCTAGCCTAGCTAATGTATATGGATTTAACAAAGGAAGCCAAAGAGGTAGTAATGCTCGTTTCTATCACAAAATAGATATGTATATGGTAACCCAATTAACCTTAAGTTACGTGATTGGTCATAGTATCAAATGTCCACCCGTTCTTTAATTTTCCATTTATGCGTCATTCTCTTCTTTTCTTTCTCTTCATTGGAATTCCTTATTTTGTAGCACAAGCTCAAGAGATTGAACTCGGTGGCGGGGTAGCCCTTACCCAATACAAAGGGGATCTAAATCCCACTTACAATCCATTTCGGACAAGGCCTGGAGTAAGTATTTTTGCCCGATACAATACAGAAACGGGGATTAATTTCCGACTTACTGGCTTAGCTGGACAAATAGCAGCTAATACGGACAAAGTTCAAAACCCGTTTACAAACCAATTGAATAGAAGTTTTGTACGAACTTTTTATGAGTTTTCGACCCTCGTAGAGTATAATTTTTTAGACTTTCGTACTCGAAGAAGTCGATTCACAACCAATTGGTCACCTTATATATTTACAGGTGCAAGTTTATATGCGTTGGATCAGTTGAATAATACAAAATTTTCCTTCCCTCTTGGCTTTGGGATAAAAAAAGAACTTACTACCCATCTGAACTTTTCTGCTGAGTTCGGGACAAGATTCCTAAATGTAGATGATGCTATTGATGGGTTTGGATATCCAAGGATTGACCCTTATGCAGCTTCAGGGAGTACGTTTGACCCTAACGATCACTTTAGTAGATTCACAAGACGACTCTCATATCCTGCCACATTACAGATGGATAAGTACTTTATTTTCCAAGTTACAGTCAGTTATTTGTTCCAGCGTGTGTACTGCCCGAAGTAAGGAGTTGTCAATTTATTTTAAATAGAGCAGTTTTTTTCTAAATTTGCATGTTACTTTAAATTTTAATCGTGGTCAATTCAGGCGGACAACACAATCAACGTGAAAGAACAAATAGATAGAAATAGCCTACCCAAACATATTGCAATCATTATGGATGGAAATGGTAGATGGGCAAAAAAACAGGGAGCTATGCGTATTTTCGGACATCACCACGGTATCAAGGCAGTTCGAGAAACAGTAGAGGCATGTGCTGAAATTGGCGTAAAATACCTTACACTCTATACGTTTTCCACGGAAAATTGGAATAGACCGCGGCTAGAGGTTGAAGGAATTATGCAACTTCTCATAAAAACAATCCGAGATGAAATTCCCAAATTAAACGAGAATAATGTCCGGTTGAAGTCCATAGGTGATTTAAATAGCCTTCCAGAAAGAGCCCGGAAAGAACTGCTTGAAGCTATTCAGCTAACACAAAACAATACGGGACTCATCCTCACATTGGCACTCAGCTATAGTGGAAAATGGGATATCCTTCAAGCAGTACAAAAAATAGCACAACAAGTCAATCTAGGCAAACTAGAAGTATCTGATATTGATGAAAAACTATTTGGTAGTCATCTAGCAACTGAACAAGCACCCGACGTAGACTTATTAATACGAACAGGAGGAGACCACCGAATAAGTAATTACCTTTTATGGCAATCTGCTTATGCTGAGCTGTTATTTATGGATGATATTTTCTGGCCTGAATTTAGAAAAAATCATCTTTTTGAAGCTGTGCATACCTTTCAACAACGTGAACGCCGTTTTGGCAAAACGAGTGAACAAATAAAGGAATAACAAAAGGTGTCAATGTATTTATAAACTATTTTCATTCCAGCTATCCAACGAATCCCTACTACATCGTTTTAACTTTGGATGGCTAAACTAACACATTATGCGGACTAGTTACTTTCTTAAAAGTTTTCTCTTTTTAACATTCTTCATTTCCTCCGTCACACAAGCCCAATTCAAAATTGGTGTAGGTCGATCAAGCAACTCTTCTGAATTCAAAATAGATTATGCTAATCCCAAAGAATTTACCATCGGAGGAATCACGGTAAGTGGTGTCAAATTCTTAGATCCCAATACACTCATATCTGTTTCAGGTTTAAATGTCAATGACCGTATATTCATTCCAGGTGAACGCATCAGTACAGCCGTCAGACGTTTAATGGACCAAGGCATTATTGAGGATATTTCAATTGATATTACTAAAATTGAAGGGGAAAAAATATTCCTAGATATTAATCTCCGTGAAAGACCAAGACTCAATAAAACAGTCATCAACGGGATTCGAAAATCAGAACAAGAAACTGTCTCTGAAAAAATCAAAACAAACAAAGGGAAAGTAATCACAGATGCATTAGTAAAGAATATTCAACTAACTGTAAAGAGACACTTTATAGAAAAAGGTTTTTTAAATGCAACAGTACAAGTGCAGCAAGTAAATGATACCATTCGTGCCAATAATGCTGCATTAATTATCACCGTTGATAAGAAAAAGAAAGTAAAAATTGAAGAAATTCAAGTCCGTGGTGTTGAGGAAATGCCTACCTGGAAGGTTCTATCTAAAATGAAAGGGACGAAAGTCATGGCTCCCATGCGTATTTTTACTCCCTCAAAATACATACCTAAAAAATTCAACGAAGACAAAGGGAAACTCGTCGAGTGGTTTAATAAAAGAGGCTATCGAAATGCCCAAATCACTTCTGACTCCATCGTAGCTCTCCCAAGTGGAAACATCCGGCTTGTTCTCGATGTAACCGAAGGCTCTCGCTTTTATTACAGAAATATTACCTGGACTGGCAACTACCTGCACAGTGCCGATACACTTGCTCTCATTTTAGGAATCAAAAAAGGAGATTTATATAATCCTGAAGAACTTAATAAGAAAATCAATGGTATACCACAAGGTGATGTGAGTTCTTATTATATGGATGACGGCTACCTTTACTTTAACTGTACGCCTGTAGAAGTTGCCATTGAAGGTGATTCGATTGACGTTGAAATGCGTATCATGGAAGGAAAACAAGCAACCATCAACCGGATTGTCTTGAATGGGAATACTAAAACTTCTGACCATGTGGTGTATCGTGAAATTCTAACTCGCCCAGGTCAAAAGTTCAGAAAAACAGACTTAATAGAAACAACCCAAATGTTATCTAAATTGGGCTATTTTGATCCTCAAACAATTGAACCCAAACCCGTTCCACAAGCAAACGGTACTGTTGATATTGAGTATAAAGTAGATGAAAAATCAAGCGATAATATTGAGCTCTCCGGTGGTTGGGGTGGTATTCAAGGTTTTGTAGGTACATTTGGTGTAGTATTCAATAATTTTGCCATTCGCAATATCGCTAAACTGAAAGAGTACAAGCCATTGCCTAAAGGTGATGGACAACGTTTCTCCTTGCGTTTACAAGCCAATGGTGGTTTCCAATCGTACTCCTTGTCTTTTACCGAACCTTGGCTCGGTGGGAAAAAACCAAACTCGTTCTCGGTGAGTATTTTCCGATCTGTACAAGATTATGGCAGAATACAAGACAGACTTGAGCGATTGTACGGAAATACAGGCGCTGGATTCAATCCACTTCTTGGTGGCGGATTTGGGCTTGGTGGTGGACTCGGACTTGGAGGTATTGGTGGTGGATTCGCTGGTTATTTCAAAAATACGGGTGCATCCGTAACTTACGGGAAACGCCTCAACTGGCCAGACAGAAACTTTAGTTTCAGCACTACCTTGTCTTATCAATATTACGATGTAGAAAATAGTTTCTTGATTCGTAATTTCCAAAATGGCCAAGCAAATGACATTTCCTTAACAGCCAATGTATCTCGATATAGTTTAGATAACCCAACATTCAGCCGTTCTGGTTCATCTATTTCACTTTCAGCGACGTTCAATCCCCCCTACTCTTTGATTACGGGTAAAATACCGACGAATCAATTCAAATTTTTGGAAGGACATAAATGGATGTTTGATGCAGATTGGTACGCGCCAGTCGTGGGTAAGCTCGTTTTCCATGCCAAAGCAAATCTTGGCTTCTTGGGTAGATACAATCCAGATATGGACTTTAGTCCGTTCGGGCGTTTCGTTCTTGGTGGCGCAGGTTTAGGTATGCAAATGGCATTCAACGTAGGTGCAGAGCTCATCGGATTGAGAGGATATGAAGAAGGAGTTGTCAAAGAATCTACATATTTAGAACAAATTAGCGGTTCTACCAATCAATCTGCTGGAATTTCTCGCTCCGGGGGTATTGCGTATTCTAAGTATGCCGCTGAGTTCCGTTACCCTGTTTCTTTGAATCCACAAGCGACTATTTTCGTATTGACTTTTGCAGAAGCAGGAAATAGCTGGGGAAGTTACAAAGACTTTAATCCGTTCAAACTGAGAAGAACAGCCGGTGTGGGTCCACGTATCTTCATGGCTGCTTTCGGCTTATTAGGACTTGATTACGGATACGGTTTTGACCCAATACCTGGATTACCGAACAAAGGATTAAAGAACTTTACATTTAGTATTGGTCAACAAATCAGATAATTTCAGATGTTAATGTATGTTAACTCTGTACGGACGAGAATAAAACAACGTTTTTCTGATATGTTACCGTAACCTATTTCTGTATGAAAAAGATTTTAATTGTATTATTTTTCCTTACGTCTTCTGCTACTTTTGCGCAGAAGTTCGGGTATATTGACTCCGAATATATTACAAGCAAAATGCCTGCATACCAAAATACGTTGGAGCAAATGAACCAGCAGTCTGAAAAATGGGTGAAGGAAATACAAGAAAAGTATAATTTACTCGAACAAAAACAACGTAAATACAAACAGGAAGAAGTTTTATTAACGGATGATTTACGTAAGACTAGACTAAAGGAATTAGAGGACTTAGAAAATGAAATTCGGGTTCAGAACAATGAGATTTTTGGAATGAATGGCAAATTATTTCAGAAAAAAAAGGAGTTAATGAAACCAATTCTCGACGAAATCTATCTTGCTTGCCAAAAAGTTGCAAGACAAAGACAATTAATGATTATTTTTGACAAAGCTTCAGATATCAGCATAATTTACTCTGACCCACGGCACGATTATACAGATTTCGTTTTAGAAGCACTCGGAATAAATAAAAAGACAACAACCGATTCAAAATAATTCACGATTTTAATTTTTAACAACTATTCTTACAATGAAAATCAAACTATTCGTCGCTCTAGTAGCACTTTCTTTCACCTCTGTTCTTCCTTCTTTCGGACAAACGTCTATCAAAATTGGATACACCAATATCGACTATATCTTAACCAATTTACCAGACGCTGCTGAAATCCAAACGAAGCTTCAGACAGAAAAAGGACAGTACGACAAAGTAATCCAAGAAAAAGTAGCTGAGTTACAAAAAGTATATGAAGATTATCAAAAAAATGCAGGTTCAATGTCTCCTTTGATTCGTGCAGATAAAGAGAAATTCATGACAAACAAACAAGGTGAAATTCAAGAGTTTCAACAAAATGCAGAAGTAGCTATCCAAAGAAAGCAACAAGAGCTTTTGTCGCCTGTATTGGATAAAATTCAAAAAGCTGTTGATGACGTAGCGAAAGAAAATGGATACACATACGTTTTCAATTCTGATGCAGGTCCACAAACAGCTCCTATCGTTTTGGTTGCTCCAGACTCAGACAATATCACAGATTTAGTATTCAAAAAGTTAGGTGTGACCCCTCCAAGTGCAGCAGCGGCAACTCCAGCAGCGCCAGTGAAGAAATAATTTCTTTTGGTTCTTGTAACTCTTTTGAAACGGAGACCTTTGTATATCAGGGTCTCCGTTTTTATTTGAGTATCTATTTACACGAAAAAAGGCTTTGAAGATATTCTCTTCAAAGCCTTTTTTTCACTATACTAGTTTACTATTAGGCAATTTGATTCTCCAGAGCCTTTTGTTTTTCTACCCGTTGGGCTACCAAAATACTTAATTCGAAGAGAACATAAAGTGGAATCGCTACGAGAACTTGGCTAATCATATCCGGTGAAGGCGTGATAACCGCAGCAACGATTAAAATGACGACCACCGCATGACGACGATACGTACGTAAAAATAAAGGCGTTACGATACCCACTTTTGCCAAAACAAAAATGGCAATTGGTAACTGGAATGCAATTCCACAGGCAAGCGTAAGAGTTGCTAAAACAGAAATATACGACTGAATATCAAATTGATTTTCGATACTTGGATCTATTTGAAAATTAACCAAAAAGTTAATAGCAAAAGGGGCTACAATGTAATAACCAAACGAAACACCAATAAAAAAGAGAGAAGTGACATAAAAAACTGCGCCCCGCGCTGCTTTCTTTTCAGTTACCTTTAGTCCAGGCTTGATAAACCGCCAAACTTCCCAAAAAACATACGGAAAAGCGAAAAGCAAACCGATTATGGCAGAATACGTAAGCGCCATCATAAATTGTCCGGAAACTTCACGACTCATCAATGTAAAATTGAGCTTTTCAACGCAGAGACTTTCAATTCCCGAAAAATTACCCAGTTTACAAAGCATTTGGTATGTCCAAAAGTCTGGTCTTGCTGGGGCTAAAATAATCTTATTGAATACTTCTCCTTTAAATATCCACGCAATAATCATGAAAACGAGAATAGCAGCTACAGAACGTATCAAATGCCACCTTAACTCTTCTAAATGCTCGATGAATGTCATCTCTTTTTCTCCACTGCCATCCGGCTCGTCCTCGTAGTCAATGTAAGGGGTTTGATCTAATGCCATAAATAAGTCGTATCGATGATAATTTTTTTCCTAGCAACAAAAATACAAAAACTGACGTGAATCATGCTCATCAATTGATGAACTATCCATTTCTGTGGCTAAAAACAGCACAGATTTACAAACAAGTTGAAAACCGACAGGCGTTATTCCCTAAATTGCATTAACTTCGTTTTTCTTAAACTGTACTTTTTCATGCAATCGGCAAAAAATAACCCAACATCTCAAACCTATTTTCTCCTTCATTTTATTGTTTTAATACTAAGTTTTACGGCTATTCTTGGTAAACTCATAGAAACATCGGCTTTGAGTGTTGTCTTTTTTCGGACGTTTTTCGCAACGTTGGGACTTGGTCTTATTCTCTATCTATCAGCTGATTTTAAGAAAAAATACAAGAGAAAAAGTATTTGGAAACTGATAGGAGTTGGTGCCATCATTGGCATTCATTGGATTTGTTTCTTTGGGTCAGCGAAAGTCTCCACGGTTTCAGTGAGTCTTGTCATTTTCTCAACGACCTCTTTTTTTACAAGTATTTTGGAACCGCTCATCCGAAAACAGGCGATAAATCCAATAGAAATAATTCTAGGAATTGGTGTAACATTAGGCGTTTACCTCATTTTTACATTTGAAAGCCAATATACTGCCGGCATACTCATCGGAATTATTGGCGCATTGCTCGCAGCTATATTCTCGATTCTCAATACCCAATTAACCAATGAATTTCCGCTGAAGGTACTTACTTTCTATGAATTATTGGGCGCCTTTCTAGTCACACTCGTACTCATCCCGATTATCTATTTAACGAATCCCGCCAGCTTAATTCATTTTATCCCGACATCTACTGATTTAATTTGGGTTTTGGTGCTTGGACTCGTTTGTACAGTCGGGCCGTACTTAGGGATGGCGTATTTATTACGTAAAATATCCGCTTTCACCTTAAATTTAAGTGTGAATATGGAACCCGTTTATGGAATTATCTTGGCTTTTCTTATTTTCGGAGAAAGTGAGAAAATGACATCTGGCTTTTATTGGGGAAGTTTGTGTATTTTACTGACTTTACTGATACATCCGCTGTGGAACAGATACCAAAAAAATAAGAGCCAATCGTGAGAATGGCTCTTATTTTTTTGGACACGAATTATTTCGTTCCGTAACGCTTTCTGAACTTATCTACACGTCCGGCAGTATCTACTAAGATGTTTTTACCTGTATAGAAAGGATGTGACTCAGAGCTAACCTCAAGTTTGTAAACAGGGTATTCTACCCCATCTTCCCAAACGATTTTCTCTCCTTTTGTATCCACGCATGAACGCGTCTTGAATTTAAAATCTGATGTTAAATCCCAGAAAATGATTTCTCTGTAATTTGGATGAATGTCCTTTTTCATTATTTATTTCTGTATTATTCTACGCTTACTTTACGCTATTCGGGCTGCAAATTTAAGTAGATATTTCTATTAATCAAATCGTTACCAAAAAAACTTACTCAATTTATCTCTTCTACTGCTCAAGGTTCCATTTGTTTTAACGCATCGAGCAACTCTTCCACTTGTTCTACAGAGACAGCTGGGAAACTAGCAATCCGAATTTGTCTTTCCTTTTTTGCCCCATAACCTGCGCCAATAATTCGTTTTTGTTGTTTCATTCTATCAATCAAAATGGCAGAGTCAATGACTGTATCTGCCACTGCGACCGTCACAGAGCGGTGTTCTTCATTTGCTACGGCAGGGTTCATTAACGCACTGTCTTCCAAGTGATTGTATATCATTTTTGCCTTTAAATGTGCTTCCTTTCGAAGAACATCTATCCCAATTTTATTCATATCTTCTGCAATTTT
Organism: uncultured Cytophagales bacterium; assembly: GCA_964399465.1. Lineage (GTDB taxonomy): Bacteria > Bacteroidota > Bacteroidia > Cytophagales > Spirosomataceae > CAYNRA01. The sequence continues at coordinate 4,741 of CAYNRA010000001.1, read as the reverse complement.
ACCCAATAAATAAATGAGTAAAACATTGGGCGTTGCCGGAGTCTGGTAACTCTTAGACTGTTTCCAGAGTGTTGGCAAATCATGGTGTGCCCCAATGGAAATTCCTTCCTTTTGTTTCATTTGTTGCGCTTTTTCCAAACATGCCTCATTGGCAATCCAGACACCTAGGCCGGCGGGCAAACCAAACGCCTTTTGTACAGAAAAAAACGCGGTATCTATGAGTTGCATGTCTAAATCAGGAATGGGTGCAGAAGAAACCATATCCACGGCTATTAGTTTTTTTCCGTGACTTCTTTTTAATCGGTGAATATCCGCTTCTCTCATTTGGACACCCGCAGAAGTTTCGTTCTGTGTTACACAGATAACTTCCACAAAATCAGGAATTTCTGGTTCATTATAGGCAAATCCTTCTCCCATTGGTTTACGTAATTCATGCGGAAATTTACCTAGGGCTTGGGCATATTGATAGAACTTTTCTGAAAAGGAACCATTGACAAGATGAAAACTTTCTAGCTCAACAAGATTTAGTAGGATTCTTTCCCAAACCTCTGAAGCCGAACCCGTAAACATAATCGCGGACTCTGCCGGAATACCCATCAAAGTACGCAACTGCTCGTCTGTATGCTGGTATATTTTTTTAAATGCACTACTTCTGTGCGAAATAGAGCCCAATTGCTCATCTAGGGCAGTTCGTAAATGCGTCTCAAAAGTCGGATACAAAGCAGCTGGACCGGCGGTGTAGAATGTGTTGAGAGGTGACATAGAATTCAGAAAAGATGATGGAATAAATTCTCCAAATTTACACAATGTCTTGTGAATCATTCCTTTACTATTCCATTTACACCAAATAATGCAATAAAAAATAACAAAAATATAATCCTATCGTGTTTTACAAAAAAAATAGGCAATTATGCCATCCAAATACGTATAATTGAAGTTATTTCGTGATTGGAATACAGACAAAACTACTTTATACAAAACTGTTTATGAAAAAATCTTCTATCACAAAAATGCCTGCATTTTTTGACAGGTACATTCATCTTGTAGATGATGTTGATTTGTTAGAGGCTCTCCGCATGTACCACCCGACTTCCGTTTTTGCTGACCTAGACAAACTTAACGCATTGAATCAAAACGTGTATTTACCAGGAAAATGGACGGTTCGGACTATTTTGCAGCACCTCATTGATACCGAACGAATCATGAATTACCGTGCGCTCCGTTTTGCGCGCAAAGACACAACTCTTTTGCCTGGATTTGATGAGGATTTCTTTGCGAAGAATAGTGCCGCCGAAGAACGTTCGATAGAAGAACTCCTCCAGGAATACGCGCTTGTTCGGGAATCTACATTGGCTTTATTTGGGAGTTTCACGGATACGATGCTCAAACAAAAGGGAGAAACTTTTGTCGGTTCTATTACGGTATTGGCTGTTGGGTTTATGATTGTCGGGCATGGACTTCACCACCGTAAAGTCCTGAATGAGAGGTACTTGCCTTTATTAGAAGAAGAAAAATAATGTATTTTTAGGAGTCTTTTAGGTTATAAAAGACTCCTAAAAGTTGCTACGGGCATCAAAAGCCCTGTTTTAAAGTGCGAAACCAGCTTTGTATTTACACCGAATAGGAGATTACTTATTCAGGATAGAACTGGTTTAAACCGATTTAAAATATAATAACTCGGCACAATTGTCGGTATGCCGAATATAACGAGGGTAAGAAGTACCGAACCGGCAATTTCGAGCGTACTACTATTTCTATCAGCTGTACTAGGGTTGGTAAAATATTGAGGAAATACCAGAATAATATTTGAAGAAAAATGGTTTAGTGCGTGGATTATCCCGATAGGATAAACATTTTGTGTAGCAATGACTAAGGAACTAAATAAGAATCCAACACAAAAAGCAAAAGCAATTTGGGAAAACACCCCGATGAGCGAATAATTTAGGTAAATAAGGTTTATGATGTGTCCAAAACCAAATAAAAGAGACGTAACTGTTACACAAAAATAAATTCCGTGGGATGCATGGTATTTTTTAAGTATCAAACTCTGAAATAAGCTTCTGAAGGTAACTTCTTCCAAAAAACCTATAGAAAGTGATTTGAAAAAAAACAAGAGCATCAAGGGTGAAAAAAAATCTGGAGACTCAACAGTCCGTACCCGTGCAAAGTTTTGAGTCATCAAGCATATATACAATACGGGGAGTGCAAAGAGATAAAAGTTTCTAAAAGTAAGCAACTGGAGTCCACCAAGCTTTGTATTGTATGTTCGAACGCAAAGTAAATAAGCGCTCCCTATAATAATGATATTGAAGATGAGTTTACTCGCCATAGTCGCAAAAACGGCAGTATAACCCAATGTATTTTGAAGAAAAGCAGCTAACGGTAGTTTATGTAACGCAAACATACACACAAAAAAGAACAGCGAAAATAAGATTGGTTTTGTTTGAATAGTTCTTATAGGCATTGGTATTCATCTTTTTCGTCTAGAGGGACTTTGCACTTAAATTGCTCGTTATCCGTTCATGAGATTTTCGCACGTACTACATAAAAGTCAAATGTAAATGAATTAGAAGGAAAAACAAAAACTATTCGTCATTCTCGTAATTTTTCAGCATAAATCTAAACTCATTGAGTTATTTGCAAAATTTTATTCATCAAATATAGTATATCATAAATTATTATTTGGTAAATAACTTATAGTCATTACCCCAAACAAACATCGGTTGTCTTTTACAAACATACCAATACCCCTTTTATTTTGCTTAGAATCCACGCACTACCGTAAAATAAACTCTCCCTTCTCCTTCCCGATTGACAGAATAATTAAAACGCCCAATGGTATTGTAAAATGTAATAATATCTAACCCAACTCCTCCACCGTATAGCCATCTGTTCCCTAGACTTGTATTGCTATTTTGAGGGACGGTATTCCGCACATAGCCCGCATCTGCATAAAAAACAGCATAACTCGCGACAGGTAACGTATTAAATTGCTTGATTTTAATCAACTTGCTCAAGTCAAAAACTTTGTCAAATAATTTGTATTTAAAATTCGTCTTGCCCAAGAAAAACGTCTGTCCGTCAATGACATTCAGTTCGTACCCACGCACTAAATTCGCTGAAAACCCAAGCCCAACCGTTTGAACATACGGCTGAAGATCAGGAAATGAATGCCTGAAACGCACACTGCCATCAAAAAACCATCTTTTGGAAAGTGGAATATACTCAACAATACCCGCCTGAATGGACGTTAGCGAAGGATTGGGTAAATCCAAAATATGCTGATACGTAATTTGAGCAAAAAGTACGTCTCCCTTTAGGGCATATTGTTTATTGTCTCTTCTATCCAGCCGATAGTCGTATGACACAGTAAAGAAACGTTGTCTAGTTGCACCATTCAGGAAATAATTGGGATTTAAAAGCGCAATTGTATCTGCGACCTGCA
>CAYNRA010000001.1:0-1196 GCA_964399465.1 uncultured Cytophagales bacterium | reverse complement strand
GCACCATTCAGGAAATAATTGGGATTTAAAAGCGCAATTGTATCTGCGACCTGCATGTCTGTATAGCCCGTATGTAGGGAATGAAAATGGTACAAATTAGCTCTATAATTATACCGAACAAACGCACCTGTTCGCTGCCTCACCCGTTCTTCCGCACGGATAAAGTCTAGTTTATCCTCCCAAGTACGGTAAGGCAAAGAACGTTGTGTAGAGAAGAAAACACCCCCTTGAATACCTAAACGTTGTTTTTTGTCAATGTAGGGACGCCCATACGTCAATTCATAATATGGGATAAAGCCACCGTAAAGCCGAAGTTGCATTTTATCATTATTACCCGTCAGATTATCATGATGCGTATTGAGACCATAGGTAGTTCTCCGCAAATCACGCCCACGTTCATACCACCATTCACTGAAATTCCGGTCGGCGAGATAAAAAATGGGAAGCGAGAAAAAATAGAGTTTTTCTTTTACCTCCATGACGACTTTTACTCGATTTGATCCATCGGGAAAAGAAATCGTCTGAGCCGTAACTGTCAAAAAAAGATGGAGATTGAATAAATTTTGACGTGAGCGCTCGACCTCCGCAGCAAACCTTGTTTGAGGAATGGAATCGCCTGCGAAAAACGTCATTTCTCTGAGTAAAATACGTTCTTTTGTTCGTGTATTACCAAGAAATTCGATGCTATCGACATACACCCAGCTAGCTTCAGATTGCGCCTTGACGCCCGAGAAAACAAAAAGAAAAACAAATGTTAAAATGCTGCTACGCATAAGTTACGTGTATGGATTAAATATTGAGATGCCAAATATACGGCGAAGTAGAGGGAATTGACCGTGCTATTCCAAAGAAAAAACAACTAGAATAGTCATTTATTTCAATTTTTTATTTGTTTTGTCAAATATTTTAAAATAACCTATAGATGAAAAAACCAAAACTAAGTTTCACTCAAATCATTAACATGAATTTTGGGTTCTTTGGCTTGCAGTATAGCTTCGGGCTTCAGCAAGCGAATATGAGCCCCATTTACTCGTATTTAGGTGCAGAAGAAAGCAGTCTGCCTCTTCTCTGGATGGCAGGTCCCATGACCGGATTACTAGTTCAACCCATTATCGGCGCGGTCAGTGACAAAACAATCACCCGTTGGGGACGCCGAACACCTTATTTTTTAATTGGTGCTATTTTATGTAGTCTTT